>JBDKKN010000165.1:0-66868 GCA_039796075.1 Planctomycetota bacterium
ACCGCGAGAAGCTCCAAGAGCGTCTGGCGAAGTTGGCTGGCGGCGTTGCGCAGATCAACGTCGGTGCAGCCACCGAAGTTGAAATGAAGGAGAAGAAGGCTCGCGTTGAGGATGCACTCCATGCGTGCCGCGCAGCTGTCGAAGAGGGCATCCTCCCCGGCGGCGGCGTTGCAGTGTTGCGCACCCGTAAGGCGCTCGAGAAGCTCAAGAAGGAGCTTGAAGGCGACGAGAAGGTTGGTGTAGACATCGTTCTGCGCGCCCTCAGTTCGCCGATCAAGCAGATTGCTGCCAACGGCGGCCTTGATGGCAGCTTGGTCGCCCAGAAGGTTGAGGATTCGTCCGACACCAACTTCGGCTTCAACGCTGCTACTGGCGAGTACGAGGACTTGGTTAAGAGCGGCATCATTGTGCCAACCAAGGTGGAGCGTGTTGCTCTGCAGAACGCAGCGAGCATCGCGGCGCTGTTGCTCACCACCGAGTGTGCCATCGTTGACGTCAAAGAGAAGAAGAAGGCTGCCGGCGGCCACAGCCACGGCGAAGAGGACTATTGAGTAAATAGGTTCTCGATAGGTTGTGACGATTTCATTTCGCAACGAAAGCCGCCCGCCCCAGCAACGGGGCGGGCGGTTTGTTTCGTGCGTACACAGGTGAATGCGATCACCGAGTGCAGCAGCGCGGGATCCTTACGGCGTGCCCCACTGATTGAGCAGACGTGCGAGATCATCACCATCCACTTTGCCATCCATGTTGAGATCGGCGCGAGATGGATTCGGGCCCCACGCCACCAACTGCTCGGAAAGATCAGCGCCATCAACCCGGCCGTCACCGTTGATATCCGCACTGCGCGGCATCAGGTGATCAAGCAGTCGTGTGCTGAAGATGCGCGCGGGGTCGAGTCGGTCCAGGATGTCGACAGCGGTGCGGAAGTTGGCGTTTGACAGCATTCCTTGAGTGAATGACGCCGGAATGCGCGAACTGAGTGTGAAGTCGTTTGTGTACGCACCCGCCTCGGTGTAAGCCCAACCCTTCGACCATTCAATGCGCACGCCCGCGTAGTCGCCCGTGTAGTTGGCATAGAACCACTCCTCAAGCTCGGAGTAATAGCGAGTGGCAATTGGCGTTCCGGGGATGGACAGGATGTTGAACCAGATCACGCAGTCCCATTCCGGATGTCCCGGCCACGGGCGCGCTGCGGACAACAGCGGAACTTGTGCGCCCGGCACCAGGCAGTCTTCGGGACGGTCCAGGCCGCTGACGCGGATCTCCACCGGACCGTTCATTGGATATTCGCCGCGGTCGCGGTAGGCCTGCTGCATGGCGAGGTACTTCTGATGAAACTCGCTCAACGCGCGCTGTACGTCGGAACGTCTGCAACTGAGTGCAAAGCCACATTCAGCAACGCGCAGTGTGGTGGGCTTGATGTACAGCTGGACATCTTTCGACCAACCCCAAAGATTCCACGCCAGGTTGGTGGTCAGTCCAACATCGGTGACGGTAGCCATCGTTGCACCAAACGCTGGTGTGAGCGACGCCGAACCTGACACAATCTGACTCACCAACTGTGAAAGCTCTGGCGAGATGTTGTCACTGAACGGGTAGTTGAATGGCCCCGACACTTCTCTTGAAAGGAGCGGCTTCACTGGCGTTGGCTTCCAGACTTTCAGCCACGGGTTGTCGGTGAATGGGTAGAGGATGGTTTCCACGCGCCCACTTGAATCAAGGAAACTAGCGAAGCTATTGGCGCCCGATCCCGGTGCCGCGAACAGCGCTGCCGCGGAAACACTGCGGTAGCTGTCGCACCGAACCCGAGCATTCGCGCCCACTTGCATGGTCACTTCCACCAAGAACGCGCGGCCGAGGTGCACACACAGTGCGCCCATCTCTGGCTCTGATCGTGCGAAGGTTCGTAGCGCATACGCCTGTTGCGCGGGATCCCACACCACCGCCGTGACCGAGCGGAGCATGTTGGACAGCGTTCCGAAAGTGTGTCCAGGAAGCGGCGTCTCACCAACGGCGGGAACAGAAGTTCCGTGCCCATTGACAGTGAGCACGCCACCAAGGCTGAGTGCACCAGGCGCTGGGCAATTGGTCATGCCAAGACCGGCTGCTTGCAACACGTTGTGCAACACTTCCATGGCAACACCGGTCTGCGCGGTGACGGTCGGTGGTGATATCGACGCGTCGATCGAAACAGCGGTCAAGTGCGCGGTGGTATCAAGCAACAGCACCGGTGTTTCACAATTGGCGTCCGGGTCAACGGAAATGGGCGCCCAATTGTGGGCCATTCCGCGCGGTCGCAGCCGCCAACCATTTGCATGCGCCCAGTTGGCAAGCGTCACAACGTCCTGCGGCGTTACGGCGGTTGCGGTCCAGAGCGCGTCGATGGAAATTTCACCCGACCAATTGCGGTACGCCTGCTGATACACGGCGATGTTGGTTGGAAAGTTTGGCGGCGCTGGGCACCCGGTACTTCCCATGGCCGAAGCCGGAAGTACGCGGAACGCAGGAACCCACACAGCAGCGCCAAGGATGGCCGACGCCTGCAAGAAGGTGCGACGAGCTGGATCGATCGGTTGGTTGGTGGGCTTCATGAGTTACAACGAGCTATGGGAGCGGGAGCCGCCCCGGAGGTGCCGGCGCGGTTGGTCGCTAAGTATGTCACCAATTTCTGTCAATGCAAATCAGCCCATGGCTGCCAGGATACGTGCAGTGTCAATTGGATTTATCGGTGTTGCCAAGTGGCCGCCGGTTGGCGCCATGCGCTCGGCGACCATGGTTCGTAGTTCCGGTGTGCCGTTGACGCCCATGGCTTGAATGGCCCGAAACGCCGCCGCCGCGCGTGCCACGGCGCATGGCGCCGGAAGTTCTACCTGCAGTGGAAACATGCGCCGCAAGACGTGCATACTCCGCGGCAATACAACAGCGGTGGCGATGACGGTGCAGTCGGCGACCGGTTCTCCACTGTCAGCTTCGCGTGGAAGTGCGCGCATACCAAGCAGCGATACAAACATGCGTAGCGCGGAGGGTCGTAACTCCTCCACGCGACGTACGATCAACGCGTCGCGATCATCAACGGACCGTAGTACGCGCGCCATGTGTTTCGCATCACGAATCCACGCAGCGTCTACCTCAACCGTTCGTTGATCGGCATCACGCGCAACAGCACGCGCGATGATTTGTTTCCCGCAATCATCCGGACCGGTGATGAGCGTGTCCTCCAAGACTCGCCCCGCCGCCACCGCACGGTCGACAGCATCCTCAAGAATTGCAATGACCCGAGGCGCACCCATGAACTGTCGCGTGGTAGCCACGTCCATGAAGTGCGCTGGATGGCCCAACGCGCGCGTATCGACGCGCATAGTCCTTGCGTCACGATGTTCAGACATGAGATCGCCTCCGTGCGGTAGTGGCCGCCGTTTGTTTGATGAATGGCAGCAATATCGCTGCAGCGGTAAGAGCTCACGACACGCACCAGCGCGTGCCTCTGTTGATTTGGCAAAGGTAGATCGCTGGTGAGCCCACCCAGAATTGACTGCCTTATTTCTGTGCGAATGTGCGAAATACTGTCGCTGTCGTTTCATACGACACGCGGGCAACCTGCCCCGCTCAACCTCGCTGTGCGCGATCAACAGCCTGCAGCATGACCACAATTCCAATGACCACGATGATTGAAACGATGGCGGCCAGAATCCCGTACAGCAATCGTTGACGCGGTGAAACCCGTACACGCGGCGCGTGCGCTTGAAATTGCGGTTGCATGGCGAACGGATACGCCGCGGCACGGGACTCAGGAATTAGCGGAAGTGGAGGCAACGGTCGCGCTGCAACACCCGGAAGGTCGCTCGCCCCGGCGGCTGGCGCATCATCCGTACCAACCGCGGGTGTTGGCGTGGACTCCTCTGGCTCAGGAGTCAAATCGAAATTGATCGGCTCATCCACCATCGGGCACTCACGATTCGCTTTCCACCATGCGGTGCATTGCTCGGATCTCATCATGCACGCGCTTGCGAAGTTCAGCCGGCTCCACCACGCGCGCGTTGCTGCCGATCCCCAGTACCCACCATACGAGTTCGTCGAAGCCGGCAACCGTTGCGGTGAATCGCACAGTGCCGTCGGCAAGCGTTTGGAAGTGCTGACTTGGATGCCACAGCGTTTCCATCATGTTGCCAGCCACCGCCGCTGTCAGGTCAATGACTACCTTCACGGGCGTGGACCTTGCGTCGTGGATGGTTTCCCATGCATGCTTCAGGTAGGTATCCAGGTTCCAACCGCGCGGCATGACAAACGTTTGGTCAGTAATGGAGACGCGCTTGAATCGAGCGAGCTTGTAGAGACGCATATCGCCCGACGGCCGCTTTCGTGCCACCACGTACCAACTACGCCGTGCAAAAAACACACCAAATGGCTCAATTTGCACGGTTTCAACGCGCCGCGCCTTGGTTGACGCGCCGGCACTACTCGCCGCGGCGCTGCCCGCTTTTTTCATTCCATACGGCGACTCATATTCAACATTGAGTACAAAGTTCTCAAGAATGGCATCAAGCACCACGCGGAAAGCATCCGTACGCGGAGGCTTTGCGGCGCGGAGCAGTCGCACTGCAAATCTTCCGGAGAGTCGATCAAGCTTGCTTCGCACAGCGCTACCAAGGCTGGCAGTGATGCGGTGCACACCGCCCTCAGTGGCATCGGTATCCGCGGCGAGTGGAGTACCAAGCACCGACTGCGTGAGCAGCACTGAAGCGACAGCCTCAGCTACCGAGAGGTCTTGCTTGAGGAAATCGGTGGCATTCACCACGTATCCCTTCTTGCCATCACGGGGCCGCGGCTGTGCGCTGATCTGAATACCGATCTTCTTCATGTAGCTGATCAGATTCGCCACCGATCGCGGGGTGATCTTGAACTCCAAAGCCAGTTCTTGGCGCGTGGGTTGGTCATGACCCGATGCACGGCTCATGACCTCTTTCACGCGAGTCATCATCTCCACGGCGTCTGCACGTCCGTGGTCACCCTTCGGTTTTTTCTTTCGAGTTGTTGCCACGCGCCAAGTCTAGTCCGGCGCCTACAGACGCCGGGTGCCGTTAGCCCTCATCGGGTCCCGGCGGCGGCGTTGTTGGAGCCGGCGGAGTTGGTGGACTCGGTGGAGTCGGCGGGACTTCACCTTGCGCGCGCGGAACGCGTCGCTCTCGCACAATCTTTCGATCCGGGTTAATGTTGCGACTCTTGCGCTTGGGGTCAGTGTCCGGTGGTAAGTCACCAGCGCCGCCCATGGCGTCTTTCGCCTCAGTTTCCCCTACGTTTGTCCCGGTGCTTGCGCCAGTGTCCTTGGCCTTGGGCGTTTCAGGCTCCGCATCCAATTCATCAATCGCGTCGTCGAGTGCTTCTTCAATGGCATCCTCAATACCCTGCAGGAATTCCTTCCCGAGCGGCACTTCCATGCCTGGCAGAAATTCTGGTGCCGGTGGCAACTCAATGCCATCAAGAATGCTCAGATCAATATCGAAATTCATCGGCGAACCGTTCCCGGGCTGACCAGGATTCCGGTCGCGCTCACGCTCCGCGCGCCGGCGGGCAATAGCAGCGTTTCGTGCATTTTCGCCCGCTCGGTCTTGGACCTTCTTGCGGAATTTCTCCATGACTGTCTTGGGGTCGACGTCGTGCAACATCACCTCTTCAATGAGCGGCCACGCGCGCACCACCGGGTCAAGCGATCGGGCGAGCACACTGAGAAGCGCTGGTCGAACAACCAAACTCACCAACGCATCACAATCGACGCGATACTGCATGTCACCCGTATCAACATTCACATCAAAGTGACCGCGATCAGTGATGCAGTTCAGGCGCGCCGCAAGCTCAAGCACTGCAACCCGGCGATGCGCAGGCACCACCAGTGGAAGCTTGGTCTCAATTCGGAACTTGATGCCGTCTTTGTGGATAGTGATCAACTGATGAAGCGTCAGCGCATCACTGCGCATCAGGAGTAGAAACTGCCGCTCGCGCGCACGCTCAAAAAACTTCAAGCCCGAGTCACGGAGGTGTGACCGGATGTTCAGATACAACTTTGCGCGTGCATTTGGGTTCGGCGTCATATGTCTCCTGAAAGAGGTTAGGCGACCACGTCGGGCGCGTGAAATGTTTTTCGATGCCCCCCGGAAGAGCCTCGAACGAGTGGAATCATCCACCATCCGGGTGAAACAACTGCTTCACCCACGTGGACGATGATTCCGAACATGGAAATCGCACCCGCATTCGCCGTCGGCCCAAACCCTTGGACCCCATTTCAGCCCAGTAGCGCGCCTATCAGCCAGCCCGGACCGCGGATAACCACGAACTAATTCTCTGCAAGATCAGGGACAATGCACCCTCCCGGAGCTCCACGCTTCGCCGCACGTCACCCGAAAGACGCCCATGGAAACCGCGCTCATTATTGTCAACATCGTGCTCACTCTGGCACTCGCTGCATTTGTCTTGCTGCGCCGCGCCGCCGGCAGCAACACCAGTGCCGACGCCGACGTGGTTCTCAAGGCGCACGAATCATTTCTGACAGAGCTACATCGCTTCGGTGAGTCGATCGGTGTGATGGAAAGACGCCTGCGCGAAGAGTTGCGACTCAGCGAGACAACAACGCGCGACGCACTGACCAAACTGATCAGCTTGGCGCGCGATGATCAATTGACTGCAGCAACCACACTGCGCACGGAAGTCAGCAAGAACCTTGCAGTGCAACTTGAAACGACGCTCCTTCGCCTTGATGCAACCCGCGCCTCGCTTGATAAGCAACTCACGGAATCCCGCGAAACCACGCGCGTGCAGTTGGTGGAAGTGCGTGACACAACGCAAGCGCAACTCACCGCCTTGCGCGAAGAGAATCAGAAGAAGCTTGACGAAATGCGAAATGTCGTGGACGAAAAACTCCAGGCAACCCTGACCGCTCGGCTCGATGGTGCGTTCAAGATCGTCAGCGAACGCCTGGAATTGGTGCACAAGGGCTTGGGTGAAATGCAGGCTATGGCGGCGGACGTTGGCGGCCTCAAGCGCGCCCTCACCAATGTGAAGACGCGTGGCATTCTTGGTGAAGTGCAACTTGAATCAATCCTCGAGCAATTTCTCACGCTCGATCAACTGGCACGCAATGTGGAGACCGCGCCGGGCAGTAACAAACGCGTGGAATTTGCCGTGCGAATGCCTGGTCCGTCGGGTGATGCTGGCATGCCGCTCTGGCTACCAATTGATGCAAAGTTTCCAAAGGATGATTACGAACGCCTGCTCGATGCGCAAGATTGCGCCGACAAAGAAGCGGTCGAGAAATCACAGAAAGCGCTCGCTGACGCGGTGCGTGGTTTCGCAAAGGACATTCGCAGCAAGTACATCGATCCGCCGCACACCACGGACTTTGCGATTCTCTTTGTACCCACCGAGGGCCTGTACGCCGAACTGCTCCGGCGCCCCGGGCTTGCGGACGAACTGAACCACGTGCATCGCGTGGTGCTTGCTGGTCCAACCACGCTTTCTGCGATCTTGCAGAGTCTGCAAATGGGCTTCCGCACCCTGGCACTTGAGAAGCGTTCAAGCGAAGTGTGGAATCTGCTCGGCGCCGTGAAGACGGAATTCGGTCGCTTTGGCGATGTCCTGGACAAGGTTCGCAAGCAGCTCGCGAGTGCAACCAACACGCTTGATGACACTGGCAAGCGAACCCGCGCGATCGAGAAGAAATTGCGAGGAGTTCAGGAGCTTCCATCGGAACAAGCCGCGTTACTCTTGCCGCCGTTGGGGGGCTCAGAAGCCGAGCCAGAATTGATCGACACCGAAACCGCCTGAAGTTCCGGCGCCGGCCCCTCGTGCGTACGCACGTGCCGTTGCGCGCCTTTGCGCTTTCGCGCCATGACGCCGTGACGCCGTCATTCGCCGTCATTCGCCGTCATACGCCCCGACGCACCCAGGGATGAACGGGGTCCGCCCGAGGCGCCGCTCATACCCCGCTCAGCGCCATATCTGGGCAATATGCGGCTCATCCGCACCCACCAGAGGCCGGTTGAGCCACACTTTCACTTCATTCCAGCCCGTTCGCGCTGATCAGTCGCGGCTGACCACCCTCCTATACTTCAGGGCTTGGGCTGCGCCGCGCGCTTACTTGCGCGGCGCGTACCCCAATTTGTTTGGCCCCTGCGCTTCGGCGCCCCGCACATCACCACTCCGATGACATCGATGCAGACTTCCTCAAAGGCCGTCACTACCGCCGCCAACATTCCTGGTCCCCTCGACCCGCTCGATACATTCGCGCGCCGTCATCTGGGAACCACCTCGGTTGAAGAGACCGAGATGCTTGCGCTGCTCGGCTGCGCTTCGATGGCAGAATTGATTGATTCTGCAATTCCAGCGGGCATTCGTCTCCGCCGTGAGCTTGACATCACCGATCCAACCAATGGCCAAAAGTTCGCCATGCGCGGCGAGGCCGAGACCCTTGCTGCGTTGCAAACGCTCGCTGACCGAAATCAGGTGTGGCGTACGTACATGGGAATGGGCTATCACGACACCATCACCCCGCCGGTGATTCTGCGCAACGTCCTTGAAAATCCAGGTTGGTACACGGCGTACACGCCATACCAAGCAGAGATTGCCCAAGGCCGTCTTGAAGCGCTGTTGAACTGGCAGACCATGGTGTGCGAACTCACCGGCATGGAAGTGACCAACGCGTCGCTCCTTGACGAAGGCACCGCCGCTGCTGAAGCAATGAGCCTCTGCTACTCCGCGAGCGGACAGAAGAAGAAGCGCTTCTTTGTTGCCGAAGATTGCCATCCGCAGACCATCGCGGTGGTGGAGACGCGCGCTTCCGGTCTCGGAATTGAACTGGTCATCGGTAAGCCATCGAACGCCGCCGTGACCGACGGAACCTTCTGCGGCGGCCTAGTGCAGTACCCCTGCACCAGTGGAAAGATCCATGATTACAAGGACTTTGCAACCACTCTGCACGCCGCCGGCGCGCTGTTGGTGGTGGCAGCCGACCCGCTGGCACTGTGCTTACTGACCCCGCCCGGCCAATGGGGCGCCGACGTAGTGGTTGGCAGCGCGCAGCGATTCGGCGTGCCGATGGGCTTCGGTGGTCCACACGCCGCATACTTCGCCACTAAGTCCGAACACGTGCGTCGGATGCCAGGTCGGTTGATCGGCATGAGCCGCGACACCACCGGCGCGCCCGCTCTGCGCATGGCGATCCAGACGCGCGAGCAACACATCAAGCGCGAGCGTGCCACCAGCAATATTTGCACCGCGCAGGTACTTCTTGCGGTGATCGCCGGTATGTACGGCGCCTGGCACGGACCCGAAGGACTGAAGGCGATCGCCAATCGTGTTCACCTCGCCACCAATACGCTCGCCGCTGCGCTGCGCACGCTTGGTCACGATTGTGGAACACACGCGTGGTTTGACACCGTGCGCATCAAGCTTGGCAGTGGCGCTACCCAACAGGGCGTGTTGGCTGCAGCTGCTTTGAAGAAGATCAACTTCCGCACTTATGCGGATGGAACGCTCGGTGTGACGCTTGATGAAACCGTCACTCCCGCTGACATTCAAGATGTGATTGACATCTTCGCTACCGGCACTGGTAAGCCTGCTCCGAAAGTTGCCGATGTTGCGCGCACCATTCAGACATCCAACCTCGGCACCTTTGCGCGCGCCGGCACGTTCATGCAACAGCCGGTCTTCAGCCAGTACCACAGCGAGCACGAAATGCTTCGCTACCTGTGGCGGCTGCAAAGCAAGGATTTAAGCCTGGTTCACAGCATGATTCCGCTTGGTTCATGCACCATGAAGCTGAACGCCACTAGCGAAATGATGCCAGTCACCTGGCCCGGCTTTGGCAAGATTCACCCGTTTGCCCCCGCTGATCAGTGGAAGGGCTATGCGGATCTGTTCCGTACGCTCGAGACTTGGCTGTGCGAAGTCACCGGCTTCGCCGCCGTCAGTTTGCAACCGAACGCTGGTTCGCAAGGCGAGTACGCCGGCTTGATGGTGATTCGCGCGTACCACCACCACCGCGGCGACAAAGCTCGAACGGTGTGCTTGATTCCTGACAGCGCCCACGGAACCAATCCGGCGAGCGCAGTGATTGCGGGGATGACTGTTGTCCCGGTTGACAGTGACGCTGATGGCAATGTTGACATTGCCGATCTCAAGATGAAGGCAGAACTTCACGCGAAGGATCTTGCGGCCTGCATGATGACGTACCCAAGTACGCACGGCGTGTTCGAAGATCGCATTCGCGAATTGTGTGACATCGTTCATGCCAACGGCGGCCTGGTCTATATGGACGGCGCCAACATGAATGCGCAGGTCGGTATCACGCGACCAGGCGATATCGGTGCAGACGTATGCCACTTGAATCTGCACAAAACGTTCTGCATTCCGCACGGCGGCGGCGGTCCGGGCATGGGTCCGATCGGGGTCGTGGCACGGCTGGCAGACTTCCTGCCTGGCCATCCGGTTCTGCGCCCGCTCACAGCTGGCAAACATGCGATCGGCCCAATCAGTGCGGCCCCGTATGGCAGCTCCAGCATTCTCACCATCAGCTGGATGTACATCGCCATGATGGGCGCGGAAGGTATGCGACGTGCAACGGAAGTAGCCATTCTCAACGCCAATTACATGGCGAAGCGGCTGGAGAATCACTACCCAGTGGTCTACACCAACAACAACGGTCGATGCGCGCACGAGTTCATCATTGACTTGCGTCCGTTCGATGTCAGTGTGGGTATCAAGCCTGATGATGTTGCAAAACGCCTGATGGACTTCGGATTCCACGCACCCACTATGAGTTGGCCACTGGCTGGCTCGTTGATGATCGAACCGACCGAGAGTGAAAGCAAGGCAGAATGCGATCGCATGTGCGACGCGCTGATCGCTATTCGCGAAGAGATTCGGCAGATCGAAACGGGTGCATGGCCGCAGGACAACAATCCACTGAAGCACGCGCCGCACACCGCTGCGGTGGTGACTGCCACTGAGTGGACGCGCCCATACAATCGTGAGCAGGCTGCATACCCAGCCACCTGGCTTCGCTCGTGGAAGTACTGGCCACCAGTAGGTCGCGTTGACAATCCGTACGGCGATCGCAATTTGGTGTGCACGTGTGAATCTGTTCGGTCTTACGCCTGAAAACCGTTCCAGTCACTTAGGCACTATTCATGTCCATATTCCCACTGCCAATGTTTGAACGCGATGCCGATCCCGCTCACCGGGACGCCATGACTGACGCAGAGGTGTATGCACGTCTCAAAGCGCCTTCGTCAATTGTGGTGAAGTTCGGATCGATCAAGCTAATTGGCGAATATCCCTACGACGGCTCGGCGAAGCCTGGCTGTGGCAGCAGGATGGTTGCGCGCACTCATCGTGGCACTGAGATCACGGAGATGCTCACCACCACCTGCCCCAACAGTGGTTGTTCCAAGAGCATCAGTCGGCATGAAATGCTTGAATATGTGGACAATTCGGGTGGTAAGGATTACCCGTTCCACACCAACGGGCGGATCTTGCGCGTGGCAACGGTGGAAGACATGAATGCCTGGTCTGCCATGCGCGACCGCTTCATGGACACTGAACTTCATGCCGTTCGTGCAGAGGCGAAGTCCATGGGATTCACGATGAAGATCGTGGAAGTAGAGCCGGTCCTTGGTGGCGAACATGTCACAGTGCACTACCTGAGTGAAGAGCGCGTGGACTTCCGTGAGCTGGTGCCAGCACTGGCGCGTCGCTTTGGCGCGCGTGTGGAAATGCATCAGATCGGTGCTCGAGACGAAGCTCGTCTGACTGCTGATTATGAAAAGTGTGGCCAACACTGCTGCTGCAAGAACTTCTTGAAGGTCTTGATGCCGGTGAGCATGAAGAGCGCCAAGACGCAGAAGGCATCGCTTGATCCGCTGAAGATCAGCGGCCGTTGCGGGCGCCTGATGTGCTGCCTTCGCTACGAAGATCAGACCTACGACGAACTGAAGAAGCGGCTGCCAAAGAACAAGAGTCGCGTTGGAACTAGTGAAGGTCCGGGCACGGTGATCGACTCGAAGATCTTGGTGCAATTGGTGCTTGTGCGCCTTGATCACAACGGCGTTGATATTGCTGTGCCAGTGGAAGAACTTCTGCCGGAAGATGCATGCCCGCAGCCAGCAGCGCAGCCCGACCCATTCCGTGGCATGCGCCGCGAAGATGTAGCGCGGCGCGCAGGTGGCGCGGGGCGGACAGCGGACAATCGTGCTCCAAAGGACGCGCAGCAGAGCACGTTTAAGGACGCAGCAAAGCGCGCGGAATCTGCGCCGCGGATGCCGTCTTCGCCGTCTTCGCCGTCTTCGGCGTCATCGGCGTCTTCGGCGTCATCGGCATCATCGCCGTCGCCATCGTCGCCATCGTCGCCGCCGTCGCCGTCGTCCTCTTCGTCCTCGCCTGCCAATGCGACCAACCCAGCGCCAACGCGTGGAAATTCGTCCGCGCCGATAAAGCCCTTGGATCCTGCAGCACCCCTCTCCGGAACCGGCTCGAACGCTGGCTCGCCGGAACAACCATCGACGACTGGTCCAAAGAAGCGTCGACGTCGTCGCGGTCGTGGCAAGGGCGGCGGGCAAGGTGGCGCGCCAAGCAGCGGACCAAACGGCGGCCCCAGCGGTGGACCTTCAGGCCAGTCACCAAGCTGAAGCACCACTCGACCGCCACGCGCGTGTTCCCCGATACGATCCATTGCGATGACCGTGCCGCAGAAGAACACCAGCGAAGACAAGCCAGAAACTGACATCGTTGGAACCCTGATGTCATTGACCGTCGCCTTCACCATGGCGATGGCGTTCCGTGGATTTGTCTTGGAAGGGTTCGTCATCCCCACTGGATCCATGGGCCCGACGCTCATGGGTGCACACGCGCGCATCTTCAGTCCGGTCACTGGGTTTGAATATCCCGCGGATGTACAGACCGCCGTAGGTATGGCAAGCACCAATGATCCGCGACCGCTTCCGGTCTTCGACCCGATGATTTCCACGCGGGTGCCGATCGTGAATGCTTCAGCGGTTGCTTTGGCATCAGAAGCGCGCGCGGGCGATCGCGTCTTGGTGCTCAAGCCGCTCTTTGCGTTCACCGACCCGCAGCGCTGGGACGTGGTGGTCTTCAAGAATCCCACTGACCCCGCCGGCGATACGCAGAACTACATCAAGCGCATGGTTGGCCTGCCCGGCGAGACATTCTTGCTGTTTGACGGCGATGTCTTCACCGGTGCACCGGATGCGCGCACGCAAGACCTGAAGATTGCGCGCAAGCCAGAGTTTGTGCAACGGGCCGTGTGGCAGCCGATTTACGACAGCGACTTTGAGCCGGTCATTCCAGTAGCGACCCTCGAAACAGCCATGAAATCCGCGTGGCTGGGAGCTCCATGGAAGCCAACGGGGCCGGACGCAAGCAAGTGGAAGTTGGCACCAAGCCGCGACTGGGCATTTGCTGGCACCGGCACCACCACGCTCGACTGGAGTACGGATGCGTTTGCCATTGACGATTGGAGTTCCTACAACTCCATGCGCATGGCCTATGACGCCATGCGTCGCTCCCCGCGCGGCATGGCCGATCGCGAGTGGCGCCAAGATACGTGTTTCCCGGTGAGTGATCTGCGCTTGTGTGCCACCATTGAGTGCGCGCAACTGGCGGCTTTCACGTCTACCTTCACCATGACCACGCGTAGTTCCACATTGAACTTTGCTATCAAGGGTTCTGGTGAAGTCACGCTCACCCGCAGCGTCATGGAGAGTGGTGAATTGCTCGGTGCAGCAACAGGCAACTTTGCACCGCGTACTGACGGTCTGCTTTCCTTTGAATGCTGGCATGTCGATCAGCAACTCTGGGTGTTCATCAATGGCAGCCAAGTGCTGCAAATGCCCTATGAATTCAAGAGTCTTGACGACCGCGTCACCGCCAGCATGTTCGGGCGAACCGTTGAGCAGTACGTGCGTCGTCACACTGATACACGCGGACCGACGCCACCACGCTTGGCATGGGCCTTCGAGACCGCGGCGCCATTCACCCTGCGCGGCGTTAAGCTCGACCGCGATCTTTACTACCGCCCGGTTCTGCATGACGCCAACAATCAGTTCACGATCAACGGCGACTACCTCTCGGGTCCCGGCTTTGCCACCAACTACGAAGAGCCAGCGCGCCTCAGTGATCGTGACTATGTCATGCTCGGCGACAACTCATCCGCGAGCCGCGATGCTCGGCTGTGGGGTCGCGCGCATGCCCTGACCCTGCAGACATTTGGCGACGCGCAGCCTGGTGTGGTGCCCCGCGAAATGATCGTCGGCAAGGCGTGGGCGGTGTATTTCCCAGCACCAGTAGTGGCACCGCCGCTCCCGTTTGTCCCGGACTTTGGGCGCATTCGCTTTATTCGCTAGTGCTGCAACGCTTGGTGCCGCTAGACATGGGTGTTACGGCTGCTTTCCAGCCGCTTTCACAACATCGAACGCGGCGGAATAATCGCTTCCAGCCAGCGCGATCAGCGCGTTCACGTCAATGAATTGCACACCGCGCACGGGATCAGCGCGCTTGAAACGAGCCTTCTGTTCATCCAGCGGTAGGTCGAACGGCACCTCGTAACTCATATCCGTCAACGCGGTGCCGCCGCTATCGGCGTGCTGCGTCTTCACGGCGGTCACAGCGGTACTGATCTTCTCAAGGGCGCTTGCGGGATAAAGGTCGGTGAGTCGAATCAGTGCCGCGTCGCGCTGGTCAGGCATTTGATCGCCGTTCAAGACAGACGCAAAGGCAACACGCGCAAACACTGCGCCGGGTCCACGCTGCTTGAGAATCTGCACGCGCGCAGCGATCGCCTCATTGGCAGAGGCGTCTCGCCGTGGCATGCCTGCAGAGGCGATGTCCTTGGCGTCATCTTCCATACCCTTGCGGAACCCGAACGGATCGCCGGTCGGCATGAACACCAGGGCGCGTTCCATCTCGTCGACACCGGTCTTCGAAATCGGACCGATCTTCGCAGCCTCCTGCACGGCGGCGCTGGTTTCACGCCAAATACTGTGCGCGAGTGCGGAGCGTGGCAAGGACGGATCCATGGCAAGCAGGGCGCCAACGCGGTACGCGGTGACCGCAGCGGCAACGATGGCCTCGGGCCGCTTGTCCTCGCGCGCTCTGCGCAATCCATCGGCGAGCGCCATACGCGTAGCGCCGCGAATTCCCCCAAGCAGCATCACGTCAAGCGTGGGCGCACGGTGGCGGAGCGCGGTGAAATCACATCGCTTGCAAGTAATCGCCTCGGCCAGCGGCTTCATGACATTGCGATCGGCGCGCGTCAGAATGTCCATCGCGCGTTCGGTTCGGGTCGCGTCAAGCGCGTCGGGCGCCACGCGAAGCAGTTCTAACGATTCCTGCACTTCGTCCGGGACGCTCCGCGCGCCAGCACTTGCACGCGAAAGAAAGAGCGCAGCGTTCATGACGTCTTCGCGCTTCTCCTTGCCATCAGCAATCACTTGCAAACGCGCAAACAGCAGCGCTAAGTCTTGGTCGGCTGTTAGTTTTCGCTGATAGATACTGGCAAACTCGGGCAGTACCAACTTTGCAAGCGGTCCAAATCGCCCACCCTCCGCATATTGTGAAAGGCGCCGCAGCGCGTCGATCGCCGCATTTGGATCCGGGCTTGAGAATGCCAACGCGGCGCGGTCGTAGACGGTGCGCAATGACTCCGCGGAGTTTCGCGCGTTTTCAAGGGTAATTTCTGAGCCCTTCCCACCACCGTCGACCTGGGTGATCATCGCCTGGATGTCTTTGTCAGACTTGGCACCGCGCACACTGTTGTTCAGTAGTTCCCATTCACCCTTGATTGCATCGCCATATCGAAACGGATCCGAACCCTTGAGTGGCCCAAGCGCTTCCAGCAATTGTTGCGCGGCCTTCTGATCAACAGCACCAGCATCAATCGCCTCATTGGTTGTGTCTGCCAACATGGACCCGAGCGATGAACCGACCATGGAACTAATGGCAATTCGATCCTGCCCAGACTGTGCGCCCATGATTCCAAGTGCAGCGAGGCTCACCAACGCGTCGGCGGAATTGCTATCATCAAGCTCCGCAATCACTTGAACACGCATCAGGCGCGCGGCGCTGCGCATGTTGGGAAGGTGCTCAAGCGTGAGTGCAAAGCCTTTGGTGCGGTCAAGATCCCAGTCGGCACGCTTCACTCGCGCGGCAGCATCAAACTGTTGGCGCACAGCGGCGGTGCGCTGCAGCAAGACGTCAAGCTGCGCACGTTCTTCTTGCGTCACCGGATAGTGGAGATTCCCAAGGAACGCTTCTTCGTCGGTACTGATGATTGGCGCGGGTGTTCCATAGCCGGCGGCCTGAAACGCGGCGCGCCACAGCGGCGCAGCGTTGTCTTGCGCAGTGGCCCGCGAGACCAGCGTTCCAGCGGCGCACATGCACAATGCGACAAGCATGCGCTGCAGAATCACCGATGGCAGCAAGAATGGCGTGCGCATCGACACAGGGTATCGGGTTGTGCTTTTAGGGCCGAACCAAGTGCAGGATGGCGTGCCGTTCGCGACCAGCCGTATCCAGCCGCACCCACCCGCATCTATTACGACGTTGGCAAACCGTTACAGCGTTCGCACCGGCGGATTAGGGGCTCGACCAGCGCGTGAAGTCTCCACGCGGCGCGAACCAAACCCAGTCAGTGGTTGGTCCATCTTGCGGAGTATTCCACGGCACCCGAACGTCAGGGTTAGTGGAAGCTGATTCCCCAGGATGTTCGCCAAGCACGGCGGGGATGCAGATCGTGAGGTCGCCGCGGTCATCAACACCATCGCGGCCGATGGACCATAGTGATCACTTGCTCAACCCCTGCCAAGAGCGCCCGTGGTTCGCACGGCGGAACGTCCCAGCGGCGGTTCATCGTAACGAGCGGGTTTCGCTGGCGCGTGCGGAGCGAATCAGCGGTCACGGTGTGAATTGTTCGTGGTTTACGGACTTTGCCCGCAATCCGAGGCTCGCGCAGCTTGGCGATCGGTGAATTGGGACTATGTTTGTCAGGCACATGCAGCCCTTCCCAACCACTGCCGCCATGCGGAGTCGAATGTTCGCAAGCCGGGTGGCCGGATTGGCAGTGTTGGCCGCGGTGTCAGTCATCGCCCCGGCGCATGCTCAGCAGTTCGTTCAGCAGACGAGCACACGATTCCCTGTGCAGGCTGAGTACACCAACCAAAGCACGGTGGTGGACATAGATAACGATGGCGACCTCGACATCGTGTGGGCGAATGGGCAGGGCTATTCAACACAGGGCGCGGCACTTGCGGTACGCGTCTACGTGAACAACGGTGCGGGCGTGTTTGCCGATGAAACATCGACTCGTGCCACCGGGATCACTGGTTGGTATCGCGGCGTTGAGGCTGGTGATGTTGATCGTGATGGCGATTGGGATTTGATCCTGGCGAATGACTTCAACAAGCGCCCGCAGATTCTTATCAACAATGGGTCTGGCGTCTTCGCCGACCAAACAACCACTCGCTTGCCAGTCACCACCATGTCGAGCGCACGTGCGCAGTTTGGCGATGTTGATAACGACGGCGATCTTGACTTGGTCTTCTGCAACAACGGGACCACGCGATTTGGATCTGGGCAGCCGCAGCTTTATCTGAATAACGGAGCCGGCGTATTCACAGCAACGTCGGGCTATCTGCCAGTCGGCAATGTTGGCGAACAGATGGACATCTTGTTCCTTGATGTCGACAACGACCTTGACCTTGACATCATGCTTGGAACGCGGGCAAGCTCACCAAACCAGAGCCGATTGTGGAAGAATGACGGCACGGGGCGCTACACCAATATTGCCACATTTCCATCTGATTTTTCGTCATACAGTTATGACGCCGGTGACATCGATGGCGATGGCGACCTTGATCTGATCGGCATCAATGCCGGATCATCAAGCACGGAGTTGCTCTTGCGGAACAATGGCACGGGCACGGCGTGGACCAATATTTCCACAAGCATTACGCCCAATCCGGCAATCGATGACAACGACAGTCGCTTCTTTGATATTGACATGGACGGCGACCTCGACATGGTGATTGGAAGTCTGGGCGCGCGCGACCGCATCTATCTGAATAGCGGCCTTGGAGTGTTCACGGAAAGCACCACGCTGATGGCTGCGGTCAGTGATGCGACCATTGATGTCAAGGTTGCAGACTTTGACAACGACAAGCGCTTTGACATCATTACGGCCCAGGGCGAAAGCGGCGCGTTCCAGAACAAGATTTACATGAACACCACGGGGCCGATCGACAATCGTGCACCGCGCGTGGTGGCGATGGACCAAGTGGCGCCCGCTACCCCGGCAGCAGCACAATCAGTGCGCGCAAACATTGCAGATGAAATGACCAGCGACCGCGGCTTCCACGACAAGGGCGTGACGCTCAACTACACCGTGAATGGCGGTGCAACACAGACAGCGCCAATGCCGTGGAGCGGCAACAACCAGTGGCGCGGGGTGGTGCCGGTACAGGCGGTTGGTGCAGTGGTGGTGTATTGGGTGACCGCGACGGATTGGTCGGGGAATCTTGGCACTGGCACCAGTAAGACCTATACCGTCCCAACGCCGATTGACCCTGCAGATCTCGATCGAAACGGCGTCGTCAACGGCGCAGATCTCGGGCTCTTGCTCGGCGCGTGGGGCCCGGGAAGTGGCCCAGCCGACCTTGACCGCAACGGCGAAGTCAACGGCGCCGACCTTGGCCTGATGCTCGGCTCGTGGAGTGTGTGAGTTACGGGCTATCGCTACATTTCCCGCATGCGCCCGGAAGATCTTGCAGCAGTAAACGCCCGCGTCCGCGCGGTTGCCGACCGCATTCAGCCCTTGCTAGCGCCGCACGAGGGCCTCGCCAAGCGCAACGCCCACGCCCACGTATGGCTTGGCCTCAAAGTCATCTTCGGCGACGACTGGCGCGAACGCACAACACCTGAGAGCGCGCAGGCATTTCTCCAGTGGATGGACGCGAATCCAAACGCGGATTACGAGGAGTACGCCGGCCCGCGCGAGGAGCTGACGGCGGAGGGGCGTGGGGAGTTGTTCTGAGGGATGTTCACCCCGCCTGCGACGGATCATGCTCCGCGCGATGTCCGCGGTTTGCCCGATACCACTCGATGGTTCGCTTCATGCCGTCTTCGAACCCCACCTGCGCGCGCCAGCCGAGCAGCTTGGCGGCGCGTTCGGTGTCGAGGCAGCGGCGTGGCTGACCGTCGGGCTTGCTGGAATCCCAGCGAATTTCGCCGGTGAATCCGCTCAGGCGGGCTACCAGGATTACTAAATCACGGATGGTGATTTCCATGCCAGTGCCAAGGTTGATCGGCACCGGGTCGTCCATGGTTTCGGCGGCGCGCACCAAGCCCTCGGCGGCGTCTTCCACATAGAGGAACTCACGGCTGGCGCTGCCGGTGCCCCAGCACGTCATGTGATCGGCGCCGGACTCTTGCGCCTCCACGCACTTGCGGATCAGCGCGGGAATCACATGTGAAGTGGAGAGGTCAAAGTTGTCCCACGGCCCATAGAGGTTCACGGGCAGCAGGTACGAAGATGCCAAGCCGTATTGACGGCGATAGCCATCAAGCATGACCATGGCGGCCTTCTTAGCAACACCGTACGGCGCGTTGGTTTCCTCGGGGTAACCGTTCCAGAGATTGTCTTCATGAAACGGAACAGGCGTGAACTTTGGATACGCGCAGATGGTGCCAGCCTGCACAAACTTCTTGATGCCAGCAATTCGACCGCGCTCAATGAGATGAAGCGCCATGGCCATGTTGGCGAAGAAGTATCGACCAGGGTTGGCTTGATTGGCGCCGATGCCGCCAACTTCCGCGGCCAGGTGAATCACTACGTCGGGCCGCGCGTCGCGGTACACGCGCTCCACATCGGCCTCGTGGGTCAGGTCATAGTCGCGGCGCCGAGGGATAAAGATGTCCGTCACCCCACGCGCGCGCAGGCGTTCAACAACGGCACGACCAAGAAAGCCGGCCCCGCCGGTGAGGAGGATGCGGGAGGTGGGGAGGTTCATTCTCATTTCATTGTCTCACGAATCGGGATTCCTGTGCGAGCACATGCCTGCAACTAGTATGGCACTCGTATGAAAAAGGCACTCATTACAGGAATTACAGGTCAAGACGGCAGCTACCTCGCGGAACTGCTCTTAGGCAAGGGCTACGAAGTCCACGGCATCGTCCGACGTAGTTCCAGTTTCAACACCGCGCGCATCGATCACATCTATCAGGATCCGCACCAGGCCGGCAGTCGCCTCAAGCTTCACTACGGTGATCTGAACGACGCGAACAATTTGTCGAACATCATCCGCATGGTCGAGCCAACCGAGGTTTACAACCTCGCCGCGCAAAGCCATGTCCGCGTGAGTTTCGACATGCCGATCTACACCGCCGACACTGACGGGGTCGGCGCGCTGAAGTTGCTCGAAGCGGTCCGCGTGTACGAAGTGCAGAGCGGCAAGCGCGTGCGCTACTACCAGGCCTCAAGCAGCGAAATGTATGGAAAGGTGCAGGAAGTTCCACAGCGGGAAACCACGCCGTTCTATCCACGCTCTCCGTACGGATGCGCCAAGGTGTTCGCGCATTGGATCACTGTGAATTTCCGCGAAAGTTACGGAATGCACGCCTCGTGCGGCATCCTTTTCAACCACGAGAGCCCACGCCGCGGCGAGACGTTCGTCACGCGCAAGATCACTCGTGCGGTCGGTCGTATCAAGTTGGGCCTGCAGAAGAAGCTGTACCTCGGCAACATTGACGCACTGCGCGACTGGGGCTTTGCGGGCGATTATGTAGACGCCATGTGGCGCATGCTGCAGCAAGACCAAGCCGATGACTATGTGATTTCCACTGGCAAGATGATCAGCGTCCGCGAGTTCTGCGAGTTGTCCTTCAGTCATCTCGGCCTGAACTACCAGGACTACGTAGAGATCGACCCGCGCTACTACCGCCCGGCCGAAGTTGAACAATTACTCGGCGACAACACCAAGGCGCAGAAAGCACTGGGCTGGAAGCCCACGGTGGATGTCAAAGCACTCGCCATCATGATGGTGGAGAACGACCTTGAACTCGCGCGTCGTGAGAAGACGCTCCGCGATGCGGGGCATGATGTTCCAGATGCTTCAGGGCATGATCAGTGAGGGCAGCGCCCTTGGCTCAGCTATAGGTCCACGCGCTGAGTAGCAGCCCAAGATCGGGGCCATTCACAATGCCGTCACGGTTGATATCGCCGATGCCCGACCCGTTGTAATTGCTAAGTAGCAATGCAAGATCAGCTCCGTCGACACGACCGTTACCATCGAGGTCAGCAGGTCCGATCGCTGGGCAACTGTCAAGCACTCCATTGTTGTCCGCATCAAGGCTCGGATTCACGGCGATTTGCAATTGATCCGGAATGCCATTCGCATCACAGTCGGTGGTGACATTCCACACCATGATGGCACTGCGAGTCGCCAGGCCGGCGTCTGGACCCGCCAATGAATCAATCCATGTTCCGTCCGGGGCATCGGTACCGCCAAGGCAAATGGCGGAATCAAGCATGATTGATTGCGCGGGCCGACTAGGTGCCCACGCAAACGGTACGAACGTGGCGTTGTTGGTCCACTTCCAACCGCTCCCGCCAAAGTGATACCCACCAAGCCACGGGCCAGCGCAATCAAACGCACCGGATCCAGTAGCAATACTCATGGCAAACATGAGAGCGTTGCTATCTGGCGTCGCTGCCAGGCTCGCTCCCACTTCCGTAGCAATCGCACGCGCGTCACGCCACGACCATGGTTCAGCTGCGATCACGATGGCGTACGTAAGCCCGTCAGCACCGGCTCCAGAAGTCCAGCGATGCACGCGGTAATCAACAATCACGGTTGCGCTTGCACTACTGCACGAAAGCAGAATGCCCGCGGCAATCGAAAGATGGAACGCGCAGCGCCTCATTCGTGACTCACGGTAACAGAAACAACAGAATTTGCATAGATTTCTTTGCGAAGTTTGCAAACAGGCTTAGACTGATACTGATGATCGGACGCAGGGCATTTCTCCGGAGGTCGGGTGGCACGCTTGCAGTGGGTGCTGCGGGCGCGGCGCTTGGCATGTCGTGGACACGGACCGCCGCGGCCGACTGCGCTGGTGCGACCATTACCGATGGCGTGCTTGCGCGCTTTCGTTCACGCATCCACGGCGCTGTCATAGTGCCCGTGGACAAGCAGTATGCAACCGCGCGCCTTGGTTTCAATCGGCGGTTTGACCCGTATCCAGTGGTCATTGTTCGTGCCGCCGATACCGCCGACGTGGCGCGGACCATTGAATTTGCGCGCACCAATGGCATCAAACTCGCGGTTCGATCCGGCGGTCACTCCTATATCGGAGCGTCCGGTGGAAGCGGCATCGTTCTCGACCTTTCAGTGATGAACGGTATTGCGGCGCTCGGCAATGGTCATTTCCAAATTGGCGCCGGTGCGCAGTTGCAGCAGGTGTACGGCGCCCTTCGTTGCCAAGAGAACATGACAATTCCCTGTGGATCATGCGACACTGTGGGATTTGGTGGCATTGCCCAAGGCGGCGGCTTTGGATATCTACAGCAAGAACATGGAATCACGCTTGACCGAGTGCGCTCGGCGCGAGTAGTGCTTGCCGATGGCACAGTGGTCGATGCATCGCCAGATGGGGATGCGGATCTCTTCTGGGCAATCCGAGGTGCTGGTGGCGGCAGTCTCGGCGTCGTCACCGATTTCACTGTCGAGGCAGTTCCCTACAAGACAATTCACGTCATTGGTTGGTACTGGCCGCTGACCCGCGCGGGCGAAGCACTTGATCGATTTGCATCGCTACAGGCGTCTGGCGCCGTGCCACGGTCAGCCACTGTTGCCTTGGTATTCAACAGCGGTGCCGCGTCGCTGGCACCTGCTCAGTGTGTGTGTGTGCTGTTCTCTACCGGAACACTTGCAGAAGCTGAAGCGACGAAACAGCTATTTGTTGGCGCAGGCGGAATTCCTGCTACCCCGGGCCTTGGATTTGAATACGACGCAGACTCTCCCGCGTGTGATCCACATGCCGTTGCGCAACGTGGCTATTACCGTGCAAAGTCAGCTATTGTTTATGGTCAGCCCGCAGCAGATACCGGCGATTACCTCCGATACTGGCTTGAGCGGCGCGTTACGGATCCAATGTTCTCGCTATCGGATTATGGAACTGTCAACTTCCTTACATTTGGTGGTGCGGTCTCCGATGTTGGTCCGAGCCACACAGCCTTCCCGCATCGCAATGCACTGCTTGAGGTTCAGTTGATTGGGTACCTTCAGAATTCGACGGCGCAGTCAATCCGTGGAAATCAAGCATGGATCCAGGGCATGTATGCCGACGTGTTCCCGCGCCTATCTGTGCACGGCGAGGGTTGCTATGTGAATTACTGCGATGATGACCTTACCGAGGCGCAATGGACATCACGCTATTGGGGGGCCAACTACCCTCGCCTGCAAGCGACGAAGCGTCGAGTCGATCCCAGTGATTTCTTCCACGGCAAACAAACGATCCGACTATGAATCCTCTCGCAGGTGGATGAGTTCGTCTTGGCAACGACTCAATCGCCACTCACTTCAAAGTCCCTAGATACTCCACCACATCCCGCACTTCGCGCGGCGTAAGAACAGTTCCCATGGCGGGCATGGCGCTGATCGGTCCGAAGCCCTGCGCCACCTGTGCATTCGGCTCAACAATGCTCAACAGCATCCCTCTTCGGTCATAGCGATTCGCTACACCCGCAAGACTCGGCGCGGCGTGTCCGCCAGTGCCTTCCACCATGTGGCAACGAAGGCACGCGGCCGCACTGTTGAAGTTCACCACTTGTCGACCACGCTCAATATCGCCGCCTTCAAGCGTCAAGAGCCAGGTACCCAGTTTGTCATTGGCGGTCAGGTTGCTTGACCACGCAGCAGCTTGATCCTTCAACTTCGGTCGTGTTGCCACGGCATCAATCACATCGATCGTCAGCGCGGGCGGCAGCGTCCCTGCAGTCATAGAGGCCACTAGGTCAGCAAGCGCCGCATCCGCAGCCGCGCCCTCGCTTGCGCCAATAGCCGCAATCGCAGCCTGTTTCTCCAGCGTGGTGCCACCAGAAATCGCAGCGTTCAGCATCTCCTGACCGCGCATAGGGTCATTGCGAACAACAATGGTTCGCGCTTGCGCACGCAATCGTGGCTCGTCAGAAATCAACGCAGCGTCAACGGCTTGCGCAAGTTTCGCATCGCGGTCTTGCGCCAACTGCATCAAGCATGCCACGCGCTCTTGCGCAGACTTGGTGCGGTCAAGTACCGCCGCAAGCGCGGCACCACTGTCCATCGGTACGCCGTATTTTGCAGCCAGTTCACGCGCAATAGTGCGCACTGCGCTCGGCCCGTTGGTTGCCAGGCTGGGAATGCGCTGTTTCAGTACAGCAACATAGGCATCCTTGGAACGCTCACCTGCATCCACCGGACGCCAGTGCCCGTTGACGCGGTCGCGGGCGGCTGGTTCCAAGAACGTAGCCAGCGCATCCATCGCTTCGATGCGCGCTGCTGGCGCAAGGGCTGGATTTGCAGCCATCGCAGCAATCGCTGCGGCATTGGCGGGCGTACCTTCGCGGACGTTCTCATTGATGACGCGGCGCAAGAGTGGCATGGAGCTGTTGTCGCCCATGAACGAACCAATCGGCTGCTCCTTCTTGCCATCGGGATGCACCACACCAACGGCCAAGTGATTACCACCACCGCCCTGGAACGCGCGCGCCTCGATGTATGCCTCGTCACCAGCATCCAAGTGCACGGTGGCGAACTGACCAGGCTGTGCCTCCCAATCACCGGGATTCACGTAGTTCTCTACCTTGGCCACTTGCTTGGCAGCAGCGGGATCACCCTTTGCGGAAATCAACAACACGCTGTCATCGTCGCTCGCAACGCTGAAAACATAGTCGCCGGTCGCGGGCACTTTGAATGTGCCACGTACACGCTGCACGTAGTCATTGCCGGCCTTTGCAAATCCACTGCATTCATCAAGGAACTCAGACCGATCAGCCTTGGTTGACCAGATCGGATCAGACGCAAGTTGCGCAGCGCTAAAGCCCTTGCGGTCCGTCCACATCTGCCGTTCCCACGTTGACTTGTCCTTGGCCGCATCCGCGGCGGTTGCCAGCGCGCGATCATCCGGCGCAAACTTCGCAGCAAGCGCCGCAAGTGCGGGCTCTGCTTCTGGAATCGGCAAGTCGTTGATGGCACGCGCGGCTTCAGTCGCCACACGCAGGTCGGGGTCATGAAGGAGACGCGCCAATTGTGGATCGCGCGTCATGCGCATGGCCAAGACCGCAGTGAGTCGCGTCTGTGGAAACGGATCCGCAGCAAGCTCATGAATCTTGTCTGGCTGTTCCATGCCAACCAAGCCCATGACGGCCGCGTGGCGCAAGAACGGATCTTGATTCTCATTTTCCCAAGCCATCGCAGCGATGTTCTGCATGGCCGAAATGTGCTTGATCTTCCCAAGCGCAATCGCAGCCTGCGCACGGACGCGCAGGTCTTCATCAGTGAGGAGCGAAACCAGCGCATCACCAGCGGTGGCGATCCGCGCATCACCAGCCAGACGCGCAGAAAGTCGACGAATTTCGGCATTCTCATCAGCCAACCGCGCAACAACCGCAGCGTCCGCCTTCGTCATACGTTGGCCAGCATCGGCACCATGGCGCGCCTGCACGCCGAGCGCCCACAGCGCATGGAACCGCGGCGCAAACCCCTGCCCCGCGTCCGCCGCGACAGTGACCAACGAGTCCGTGGTCTTTGCACCACGACGCGCAAGTTCCAAATGCGCGCGTTGGCGAATACGAATATCGGGGTGCGCCAGGCATTGCAGCAGCAGCGATTCCGCTTGCTTACCAAAGCCCTCACGAACCAGATTTTGCGCAGTGCGAATATTCACATCTTCAATCAGCGTTGGATCCCACACGGTGAACATTTGACCAGTGTGATCGCTGTACCAACCGTTCGACCAATCACTGATGTACATCTTGCCGTCCCAGCCGAAGTCAACATCGGTTGGCAGGACTTCCTTCACGAACTCATGTGAATCAGTGACCGTGTAGCCAGCGCCTTGAGGCTCAACCGCAAAGGAGAGGATCTGGCTGTACTCATCACCGCCAAGAAAGTCGCACAGAAAGAAGTGATTTTGGTATCGCGTGGGCAGACCAAGCCCTGGATAGAACGCAAGACCAGCGGGACCGTCCGAAAGATGTTCAATTGGAGGCAGCGTCCATGCTGGGCGCACCGGATCAGCCGCGTCCCACTTCCACCACGTGTGCTCTTGACTCCACGGCCCGCGTTGATTTGCACCCTCAAGCGTCTGGTAGTTCATGTCCCAACCGGTTTCGCCACCCTCCATGATGTAAACGATGCGCGCACGATCGCCGCCATCAGAGTTGTTGTCCCCAGTGAAGAGATCACCCCATTGGTTGAAGGCTAATTCCTGTGGATTTCGCAGCGAATGCGCGAATACCTCAAGATGTGATCCATCGGGTTCGCAGCGGAACACGGCGCCGGTAAAGGTACGGGCAAGCTCCTTACCTTCCTTGCTGCGAACGCGGTAGCCGCGATCGCCGATCGACCAATAGACGCGACCATCGGGGCCTTGGACAAGACCGTGCATGTCGTGACCACGCAGGGCGGTGCGAATGCCGAAGCCGGTGAACATCTTCTCACGCACGTCGGCAACGCCGGTGCCCTTGGTGTCTTGAAAGCGCCACAGCGATGGAATGCACGTGTACCAAACCGATCCATCGATAAACGCAACACCAGCTCCGGTCCCATCGAGCGAATCATTCATCGGCCCGCTGAATGAAGTGACCTTGTCAGGAATGCCATCGCCGTTTGTATCAACCAGGTGCGTGACCCGATCCTCTTCCTTGCGGTAGTAGTCCATACCGCCTTCGCGCTTGGACGCCCACTTCTCATACATCTTCAGGCGGTCTTCGACGGACTGCAGTTGCAGGTCATCCTCAAGCCAAAACTTGGAGGAGCGGTTGTCTTCGACGCCCTTCTCTTGCCGGAAGGACTCAGCGATGAAGAGCGAGCCGTCATCAGCGACGCAGAAGGAGACGGGGTCTTGGACGAGCGGGTCTTGGGCGAAGAGGGCCCAGGAGAGCGGCGCGACGGGGGCGATGGAAGGAGCTGCGGGCGGCGGGGCGGCGGCAGAGCCGGCGGCGTTGGTTGTGCCGGTGCTCGTGCTGGTTCCTGGCGGGGCAGCTGGCGGCGTGGGAGACTGGGCGATGAGCGCCGCGGCGAGCAGCGGAAGGGCGGGGATTGGGGGCATGGGGGGCGGGAAATCGTAGGTAGGGGCGAAGGTGCGGGCTAGCGAGCGTTTACCGCCTGCCGGCGCGCAAGTTGCTTGGGTTGGGCGACGGAGTGTGCATTATCAAGCAAGGGCTACAATGGTTATTGCCCTAGTTAAACAATGCGTCGCCACCACTGATTCACCACAAACTGCCATTGCAAATTTTGCTTCGACCCACCGTGTTTCGTACGGTCGACTTAATCATGCGCAACTTATTTAGTCAATCTCGCAATTTCCGGGGGGTATCCCAATGCCGGCAATTCACTAATCGCCGCTCCGGAGAACTAGGCTTGAGGTGTCTGGTCCTCCTAGCGGGGTTGTTTTTTCCAACGGTGGTACTTGCTGCTACTCCACAAAGTGGAGCCCCCACGGCCGCGCAGTTGGTGGCTGCGGCAGATAGGGCTGTTCAATCGCAGCAGTTGGCGCAAACGCGATGGAATGCGGCGAGTGCAGCCGCGACCTCAGCGCACACGGCGGCAGCGCAGGCACGTGCTGCGGCGGACGTTGCAAAGTTGCAGCCAATGTCACCAACTACGAAAAAGGTTATTAAGTCGACCACGGCCGCCGCGCGTAAAGCAGTAGCGCGTGCGACGAGTGCCTCTAAAGGGGAGTTAAAGGCTAGAACGGAATTGGCTGTGCGAACGGCGGCTGCTACGGTCGCGTTGAACGCAGCAGGACTTGGGGGCACAACGGGTGGCAGTTCGAATGGGTCTGGTTCGAGCGGCTCCGGCGCAGCAGGTGGCAGTTCGAGTGGCTCTGGTTCGAGCGGATCCGGGACAACGGGTGGCAGTTCGAGTGGCTCTGGTTCGAGCGGCTCCGGCACAACGGGTGGGAGTTCGAGCGGTTCCGGCGCAGCAGGTGGCAGTAGTAGTTCTGGAACTGAACCGAACCCTCCAGTTTCGCTTTCATCACTAAGTGCCGCATCGATTCAGAGGATGCTCGATTCGTGCACAGATGCGAACGCCGCACTGAGCACTTTGACTACACGACGCCTCGCTGCACATGAGAGTGGACTTGTTTGGCATGGGACGGCGACATGGGCTGGGATCATCAGCGCTGCTCGGACAGATCCAGTCTTGCGTGGGCTGATTCTTGGAATGCGTCCGCCTGTTACGTATGACCCGAAGGTGTTCACTCGGCCAACATCATTGGCCGAAATCCTTCCGAGCCAACTTGATGGGCGATTTCAGAACGCTGGCGCGAACGCGGAGACGTTTGCGCTTGCATCGGCGGATTGCGCTCAAGCGAGCTACGTGCAATCGATGGGCGTTCAAATCGCGCTATATGCGGCATTCACGGAGGATCCGATTTACATCGCCCGATGTGTCGAGATGTTGCGATCAGTTAACCAGTGGGTTCCGCTCCAACGCCCAGGTTGGACGCTTCATGATCCCAACTTGCAGATGCCCGCAGGCGGCGATGGAGTTTGGCTGGCGACCAATTGGGGAATCAATGGCATCGTTGACATGATGTCTATTCTTGGCGACCGCCTTCCACTTGACCTTCGGCAGTCCCTTCGTGAGCAATTGCGCGCAGAAGTCCACTCGGTGTGCAAGGACTGGAAGGATCGGAGGCCGTGGTATGTCAAGGGTCGTGCCGTGCGGTCGAACCAGTGGATCGAGCCAAATGTCGGCTTGGTCAAGGCTTGCCTGTTTCTTGAAGGCACCGAACTTCTCGCGGCTTACAACCTTGGCGTGGAGAACCTAGCGGAAACGCTCAGCAATTTTGGTCCGGATGGAGCGTTCCCCGAAGGAGTGTCATATGCGCAGATGACGCTCGGAATGATGTTCGATGTGGTCGAGGCGGTGCACCTCGCGGGCGACAGCCGGTTAAACAACTCTCAGTTTGTGCAGAATTCTTGGCAGTGGTGGGTACAAATGATTATGCCAGGTCGTCGGTTAGTGAATTCTGGCGACAGCGGCATGGGCTCTTTGCCTAGTTGGGCAATCACCACACCACTGAGTGGAATGGTCGCTGCTGGTCTTGCTTCGACGGACGAACGTGCACTGCCAGTGTTGAAGGCGTTGTTTCCTAAGGGGAACACCAGCGTGTTGGGGGTGCGCTACCAGGCAGCAATTTCCAACGTCGCAGCATTGCCATTGGACGAGATGCCGACGTTCGGGAGCTTTCCCAGCCAACAGTTGGTCACTTGGCGCACAGCAGCCGAAGCGCCGAGCGGTACCCAATCTGCATGGGCGATATGGATGAAAGGCGGCAGCCTCGCCGAAGGCCATGTCCACCGGGACCAAGGTCAGGTCAGTGTTTATGACGGCGATGTTCCGGTACTGATGGACTGTGGAACTCCCAGTTACGCGGATCCCAACCTAAATAGCAATTTCGCGTCAGCCGCTGGTCATGGCATCATGCAATATGGTGAACGGCAACCACGATCGGTGGCGGTTGACGCCCCGCTGACTGTGCAGCGCCTTGATCGCGACGGTGGACAAGTATCGATTGATTGCACTGCCGCATATGTTTCTTGTACTAGCTCCACTCGCCGGGTGAGTTGGGGATTGGATCGATCGGTAACTATTGATGACCAAACCAACTTCCAATCGAGTGTTCCTGCGGGGACGGAGCTGTATCGCTTCCACACAGGAAGCTCCGTCCCTGTCGAGATTTCCCAGGAATCCACAGGATGGTTGGTCCAATGGGGTAGTTACGAACTCTCCATTTATTCAACGGTCCCCATCATTGTCGAACAGGCCTCGTGGCCTGATCGTGTGTGCGCACCCTTCATGCATCAAGCACTGAAGATTCGTACGGTAGATCCCACTACTGCCATTTCGTTGGCAACATGCCTTCGGCCCCGGATTGTGGCTGCCAACTAACAACAGTCTTTGTGAATTGGAGTAGTGCGCCGACAGTGACTACGATGGAAGCCGATGGCCGACTTTGTACTTGTCACTCACACGCGCTGGACGGAGGCGCCCCGGATTCGGCACCAGGTTGCACGACTCCTGCGAGATGCTGGACATCGCGTCCTGTTCGTCGAGCGGGCGGATTATCCGTGGAGTGGGTCAGCGCCGGCCGCCGTTGCGGTGGAGCCTGGCATCACGCTCACCCGGACGACGCGACTGATTCATCACCAGTTTCGTGTGATTCCGGCGATGCATCGCCTGGATGCCTCCCACGTGTCACGACGCATACGGGCCGCAGTCGACCACTGGCGCCCCGCGCCGGATTTCACGGTGGTCAACTTCACGCACGATGGATGGTTCCTGCGCGAGACATTTCCGGGGCAACGAATTGTCACGGTGATCCATGATGACTTCGAGGCTCAGTCCCGGCTCCCGTTCTCCGGCCACATCGCCTGGACCTTGGAGCGAACGTGTCGCAGCAGCGACACAGTGCTAGCTGTTAGCGAGCCGCTACGGGAGCGTCTCTCGGAGTGGTGCGCGCCGAAACTCTTCCTTCCATGGGCGGTGGTGCCGTATCGCCACCCCGTGGCGCCGGTCACAGAACGGCGGACGCTTCTCTTCTGGGGATACGTGGATACTGGCATCGACCTCGACCGCGTGGAGGAGGTGGCTTCGCACCTTGCGCAGCGAGGCCCAGACTGGAAGGTGTTCCTTGTGGGTCCGACCCAGGGGAAGGGCGTGCGCGCACCGATTGTCGATCGGTTGTCGCGGTTCTCGAACGTGGAGGTCCGCGATCCGATGCCGCTTGATGCCCTGCCGCTAGAGAAGACGCTCGCGGCGCTTCTGCCGTATCGCCGGTCGCCCATTACGGATTCGGTGACGCTGGCGAACAAGTCCATGCAGTTGCTTTCGCGCGGCCTACCACTTCTGATCTCCGCCATGCCTAAGTTCCTGGAAGCGCCGTTCGTGATTCGCTTCGACCAAGCGGGAGGCATCGCGGCCGCGGTCGATGCATGCGTCCAGCGATTCGAGCAACTGCAGCAGCCAATAGAGGAGTATTGCGGAGCAAACGCGCCGGAATCGAGATTGCTTCAGATTATTGCTAGATGACCGGTCGAAACGACCGATACAAAGGGTATGAGGCAGTGGAGGGTGGTAACTGAATTCTCGAGGTGGCACGTCGAGCCCCTGCTTCTGCATGGGCTGGTCCGGCCATCGCGCAACGAAGAGTTACTGGATCTAGGGTTGGCCATGCTTCCGAAGCGGTTCGCTGCGGGCACACCGATCTGCTACTCAGTCGGCGTCGGCGAGGATGTCGACTTCGAACGACGGCTGTCGGATCGCTGCGCAGCCAAGCAGTGGCTTTTCGACCCAACGCCGCGGACCGGCAAGTTCATGGCTGATCCGCGGAACGCGGTGGTAGGCGCGAAGTTCGTACCCATCGGCATTTGGAAGGAAGATTGCGTCCAGACCTTTCATGCACCGTCCAACCCTGACCACGTGTCGCACTCGATCGTCGTCGACGCCGGCTCCGCATCGGGTGGCTTCACCGCCGAGTGCCGGACGATCCGTTCGGTGATGCGCCAGTACGGACACGACCACATCGACGTCCTGAAGCTCAATGTCGAGGGCGCGGAAGACGCAATCCTGCAGAGCGTGCTCGACGCCGGTGTCCGCCCCTCCGCCATCCTGGTCACTTGGGAGGGGCATGCGCCGCTTGCGAAGGCAATGCGGTGGACCAAACACCTCCGCAATCACGGCTGGGATTTTTTGGGTCGTAAGGGCTGGTATTTCACGTATGCCCGTGCTCCCGACCACCGTTGACTAGGACTTGAATCCATGCAGACCAGCCATCAGCCGTCGGTCCTTCCAAAGCTCCCAGGCCGGTCCGCATTGGTCACCGGTGGCGCCGGCTTCATCGGCAGCCATCTCGTCCGTGCGCTTCTGGCGAAGGGACTCGCCGTACGCGTCCTGGATGACCTAAGCTCGGGTCATCTTGCCAACGTGCCGGAAGGTGTCGAGTTCGTGCGTGGATCGGTGGAGGATGTGGAGCAGGTCCATCGGGCCATGTCCGGGTGCGAGCATGTCTTCCACCTAGCCGCGATGGTCAGTGTCCCTCAAAGCGTCTCCGACCCCGAGGGCAGCTTCCGGATCAACGTGATTGGCACGGAGAACGTGATCCGCGCCGCGACGAAGGCTGGCGTACAAAGCATGGTCTACACGTCGAGCGCAGCCGTGTACGGCCCTCGGCCATCCCTACCGAGCCGCGAGACAGATCCGATTCTCTGCGTTAGTCCCTACGCTGCCGGCAAGGCTGCCGGCGAGATGCTCCTGCAGTCCGCGGTGAACTCCGCGGGGCTGCATGCGGTGAGCCTCCGGCTCTTTAATGTCTTCGGCATCCGGCAGGACCCAAAGAGTGCATATGCGGCAGCGATCAGCGCATTCGTCGATGCGGCAGTCGCGCGGCGCGCCCCCCTGATCTTTGGCACCGGTCGGCAGACCCGCGATTTCGTCCCGGTTGCTAACGTGGTGCAGGCATTCCTGCGTGCGGCGGCCTCGGACCGCTCGGTATCCGGCCGCGCATTCAACGTCGGCCTCGGTATCCAGTCGACGCTGCTTGATGTCGTCGAACGTGTGGCGGAATTCTCCGGTTTCTCGGCGCCATCAGAGATCCGTCCACGCCGTGCCGGCGATGTGGACGATTCGGTAGCCGACATCGCGGCGATTCGCGAGGCGCTTGCCTACGAACCCACGGTCACCGTGGCTGAGGGCCTTCGTGAGCTCGTTGCCAGCAGCATGTCAGCGCGTTCCTGAGGAACGCCGCGCCACCTCGGCTAGGTATGCGAACGTCTCGTCGGCGCATCGCTCCCACGTGTACGGGAGCGACCGCGCATACGAGTCCGCCGCGGAGCGATCGCGCAGCGCGGGGTCGCGAACCATGGTCTCCAAGCACTTGGCAATCGAGTCGACGTTTTCGGGATCGAAGTAGTTGCCCTTCGGGCCGAGCACCTCGGGCATTGGGCCACGGTCGGAGCACGCGATCGGCTTTCCTGATGCCATCGCCTCGAGCATAATGATGGGCAGATTCTCGCAACTGGACGCGTATGCCACGAGGTCGGTCTGGGCGTATTGCGCGGGCAGTTGGGCATTCGGAACTGGTCCTGCGTAGTGCACCCAGCGACGATCGGGGTCAACGCGCTTCAGCGTGCGCGCGAGCAGTCGGGCCGAGGGCGGGTACGCGGGACCCACTAGGTCGAGTCGAATCGGTAGGCCGCTTCGGCCGAGCCGCGCCACCGCCTCGGCAAGGTTCCACTGGTGTTTGTAGACGTCGAGGATCGAAACGTACAGGATGCGGAAGGGACGACCAGGTCCGCAGTCTTCGATTCGCATTGCGGGTCTCGGAGGGCTTCGGAAGTGGTTGGCGACGCCGTGTGGAATTGTCACGGACTCTCGGGAGAAACCGAGTTCCTTCTGGATACGGTCGCAGGCGAATTTAGTCAGAAATATATACCCATCGGCACGCCGAACTAGGGAGCCCTGTGTGCGCCGCAGCAGCATGATCCGCGCCAGCATCCGTGACGCTCCGTAGCGGCGTGCCTCCTCCCATTGAAAGGGAAGCATGTTCTGGCTCAGGCCCACAAGTGGTCCGCAGCTTGACACCGAGGTTCCGGACGGGACAAAGATGACATCGCAACGTGCGGCTCTTGCCAGTCTTGGCAATGAGCGACGCTGCCACAATGCACGTGCCAGCAGGCCGGAATTGAACTCACGAGGTTGGACGACTTCGAGAAAGTTCCGTTGGGGAAGGACCTCGGCGGCCGACCGTTCTGCCCAAAGCACCACCTTCGAGATTCCAGCTCGTTCTGGCTTTGCTGCCGAAACGAGTTCGACAAGGTGCGCTAGCCCGCCTCCGGACTTGATGCCGCTGGCATCAAGTCCGACGATAATCGAGGTCTTAGCAGCTGTATGTCCCATGTAATGCCGATTATATGTCTGCATGTGATTCGCGCGCGGAATTACGGTACTTTCCGCCTATGCAGCACCAGGTTGCCGATACGCAAACTGCTTCAGCGCCCCCCGATGCCCGCTCGCTCCGTGATTCGGCAATGTCCGGCGGACTCTGGACTGGCGCACAGGTGGTCGTCAACAAGGTGGTGTCGCTGGGTGGGACCGTGGTGATGATGTACCTGCTGCACCCGGAACAGTACGGTCTCGCTTCCCTTGCCACCAGCCTACTTGCGGCGGTGATGCTCCTCGCGCCATTTACGCTGAGCGACGTGCTCCTCTCGCGACCGTCGGAAGTTGACCGCCTTATGGGCACCGCCACGCGGCTGTGCATTGCGGTCACTGCGCTGAACATCGTGGCACTCATGGCTCTCACGCCATGGGCATCCGAACACTATGACCAGCCGGCCCTCGTCGGTGCGTGCATGGTGATGGCGCTGCGTCCGATTGTCGAGCTGATGCTCCTGGGACCGCAGACGCGCCTGCGCTCGCAATTGCGATTCAAGACACTGGCATCGGTCGATGCGGTGACGCAGTCGCTTGCCACGTTGGTGGGAATCGCCATGGCGTGGGCAGGTGCCGGGTACCTGAGCATCGTGCTTCCGCAGATCGCCTTTACCGGACTGCGGGCGGCGCTGTACCGGCGCGCCTGTCCTGCACCGGCACTGCCGTCGCCGTGGAACTCTGCGGAGGCGCCCGCAATGTTCCGCGCCTATTGGCTTTCCGGTCTCGGCCAGTACGTCCACGGCGGTTTGATCGTGGCCACGCCGCTCATCATCGGGCAATTTGCTGACGAGCAGGGGGTGGGCTTCTACTCCATGTCCTTCGCACTTTCTGCCTCCATCAACGTGGTGGTAGCCGTCAGCATGGGGTTGGTTCTACAGCCGGTGTTCGCGCAGATGTCCGGCAACTTCGATCGGCAGGCAGCCGCATTTCTTCGTGCTTGCCGGACCATCGCCGCCATTGCGATGCCACTATGCTTACTGCAGGCGGCGATCGCGCCCGCTGGCTTCCATGTCTTCCTGCCGAAGCGCTGGATCGGCGCGATCGCAATGACTCAGGTGCTCTGCATAGGGCAGGCGTTCTACTTTCCCGTCAATCCCGCCATGGGGCTTCTGAAAGCACAGGGTCGTTTCGCCGCGTTCTTCGCCTGGCAGGCGCTGCAGTTGGTCTTGGCACTCGTAGCTATGTTCGCTGCCGGGTATCTGGTGCCTGACCACGCGGCTCTTGCGGTGGTGGTTGTGGCGGCGGTCTGCCCGGTGATATCCAGCCCGTTTGGGGTTTGGCTGTCCATTCGACACCGTAAGTCCGGGACGGGCGGCACGCTGTCGATTTTCGTGGCGCCCACGATTGCGTCGGCGATCGCGATCGGCCCGGCCTACCTGGCGTCCGAACTACTCCTTCCAGTGGGTGCGGCGCAGGACTGGACCGAGCTGGTCGCGATACCCATCGTCGCCGCGCTGACGTACCCGATGCTCCTGCGGATCTTCGCACCAGACCTCCAGCAAGAGCTTTCTTCCATCGTACGATCGATTGCGGGTCGCCTTCGTATTGGGCGAACTGGCGCTGCACGCTGATACAATCAAACAATGTGCGGAATCTTCGGAATTCTCCGACTCGGCGGTTTGTCCCTCGAGGACCGATGGACGCTCCGTCGAATGGCCGATGCAATACATCACCGTGGCCCCGACGGTGAAGGATTCCACGTTGAACCTGATGTCGCGATCGGGATGACGCGGCTTGCCATCATCGACACTGAGGGTGGCTGGCAGCCGATCTACAATGAGGACCGCACCGTTGCCCTAGTAGCGAACGGCGAGATCTACAACTTTGTGGAACTGCGCCGCGACCTGGAATCGCGTGGGCACTGCTTCCGGACGGGCAGCGACTGCGAGACGATAGTCCACCTGTACGAGGAACATGGCGCAGATTGTGTGCATCACCTTCGAGGGATGTTCGCGTTCGCGCTGATTGACCTGAAGTCGCGCCGGATGCTGATCGCACGTGATCGCATGGGCGAAAAGCCACTGATTTTGGCGGAAAGAGACGATTCCCTAGTCTTCTGTAGCGAACTTACGGGGTTAGTTGGATCGGGCGCAGTGCCGTTCGTGATGGATCCCGTAGCCATCAAGATGTACTACTACTGGGGCTTCGTCCCTGACCCTCTGAGTGCCGTCTCTGGCACTCGTAAACTTCCCGCGGGCTCTCTGTTGGACATCGATCTACGGTCTGGCAGCCGCAATGAACGCGTGTATTGGCGGCTGGAGGATGCACCGCCGATCGAGGGCGACCCGGTCGCCCGCATCCGCGAGGAGATCGAGACCATCGGGCGCATCACGATGCGCTCGGATATGCCGATCGGCGTCGGTCTTTCGTCTGGAATCGATTCCTCAGCCATCGCAGTGATGGCGAAGCAACACGCGGACCGGCCTATCACGGCGTTTTCTGTCGGATTCAAGGGCAGTACGTGGCAGGACGAGAGCGGGCAGGCGGAAGAATTTGCCAAGCATCTTGGCGTTGACTTCTATCGGGTGAAGCTTGCGGTAGACCGCGTCGTAAGTGAATTCCCGGAAGTCTGCATTCGCCGCGATGATCCCGTGGTCGACATGGCTGGGTCGAACATCTACGCGCTCATGCGCCTCGCGCGCGACCACGATGTGCCAGTACTGCTCTCGGGTCTAGGCGGAGACGAACTATTTTGGGGTTACGCATGGCATCGACGCGCCGTTCAGGCCTGTCGGCGTAAGAGCGCGTTGCGACGCGGAGACGCCGGATTGATTGACTATCTTTCTGTCAGTGCGCCACCTATCAGCATCACCGGTCTCATCAACTGGTGCGCGTCGGGTGCAGGGGTCCTATCCGGCGTTCAGCAATGGAGCCGAGATCGCTCGTCAGATCCTCAACGCCTCGTTTTCTGGGACAGTATTCGAGAGTTCAAGCTTGCCGAGAGGTTGTCTGCGCGAGTATTCGGCGAGCGCCTGAGTGAATGCCGAGCATCGCCGGCGTCAATCTTCACTGGCAGCCAGTATTGGGATTCAATTCCGATTGCGATGACGGAGCGACTTTGCAGCACCTATCTGCGGTCCAACGGCTTGAATCAGACTGACCGATTGAGCATGGCATGTAGTGTTGAGGCGCGCGTGCCCCTTGTTGACTACCGACTCGCGGAAGTGGTGGTCGGTCTTCGTCGACACCACGATGACTTGAAGTTGGGACACAAAGCATGGCTCAAGGCCGTCTTTCGGGACACCGTGCCCGCGTTTGTCATGGGTCGTCGAAAGCGCGGCTTCACGCCGCCGTGGCGCACTTGGACGCGCGAACTCATGTCTACTTACGGCGGCGATTTGCATAACGGCGTTTTGGTTGCGGAGGGAATGCTGCGTGAGAACGCGGTCCCGCTACTACGTTGCGGACTTGACACCCTTAAGCGACCAGTACCGTTTTCGATGGAAAGCCTAGTATTAGAGCAGTGGGCGAGGGGAATGCAGTCGATGTCCAACAAAGTTCAACCCCAATACCTAGAACCGAATTTACCTAGAAGTCGGATTCTGTTGACATAGCCAACTTAACAGGATGTTTGCATCCAGGCACATGTAAGGGAAATCTTTTTTGGGGTAACGACCCAATCATCGATTCGTGTTTCTCGATTGTCAATCACTATTCGGTCATCGACCGTCCTTTCGCAACTCAAAGATGAGCACGCACCGAAAGCGTTGAAACATAGAACTAGTATTTATTAGGCGTTCGTATGCCAATCCAACAGCGTAAGTAAGCGGATTGAATCTCAGATACTCAGGTCGACCTTCGACTAAATCGACCCTCGACACGGCCAAACCCACTTTATCCGACCAGATTCGAACGCTTGCGGCGCTATTACAGCGGTAGTGTTTCGGGAAAGTGTCCTCATCTTGCCGACCCCTTTGTCGGTTAACGGCTTTATGGAACCAGTTTGGCGTCGCGCGCGCGATGCACGGCATGTAGTGCCATATGCTCGGCGTTTTTGCAAGAAATATTCCACCCGGCTTCAAAACGCGCTTGATCTCGCGAAACGTTCCCTCTGGATCCGAGATGTGCTCCATGACGTTATCGCTAAATACGACATCGAAACAATTATCCGGATAGTCGATGGTTCCACTGGGGAGTGGTAGCAACTTGGCCTCATCAAGATACGGATTGGCGAACACTGCAGTGTCTGGATCAACGCCAGCCACAAATCCAGCTATCTCTTTGAAGTTCATGTGTGCGACATGTCCACGACCCGCTCCATAGTCCAGGACTTGGCTGTTTGGCGTGATCCACTTCAGGATGCAATTACGGAATAGTACGTTGTCCCAATTGGTTGGATGATTCGGATACCACCGTTGGTCGAGTCTAGAAACTAAGGATTTTTTAGAGTGCATTATGGACAGTAAGTTACTAGCGTAAGTAATGCACGTCAATTTCACTGGCAGATCGCAGGCCTTCTTTCGAATAAACCTTAACTGGAGGATCCTGGATTTCAACTACTGAAATCCGTCTCAGTTGAGTAATACCTATGCGTCCTGGTCCCCCACTCCAATTGTGGTCACGCCCGTGCAGATTGATCAGCAGGGAAATCTCCCGCGCCTAGTAGTGCAATTGCTCGCTAAAGCTAAGCACATGGGTTCGGGATGCACAGGTACTGAATATGGCAACTTATTGACGTAAATCAAACCGGAGAATGTTGTAGACCGCTTTGGTCAATTGGCTCATCTTTGTATTCAAAGACCACCGAGATCCCTAGTTCTGCGCGTTTCGCTAGGCGGCATGGAATGATCATTAGTAGAAAGAATGCAAACGAACCAGCAAGGTTGCCCTGTTTATTCACTAGGACGAATTGATAGATGATCAGCGCTGCTAAGTTTCCGATCGCCCATCTTGCCTGAGGTTCGCTACCGACGAGTTTATAGAGTACGCGCAGCGACCGTACGGTGGCGACAATTATCGCGATGAAGAGAACTGCTCCCACTAGCCCCTGCTCACAGAGCATGTCCACCGAAATAACGTGGGTATATGGTTCACCATAGGGGTTCGTGGCACCGAAGGAGTAGAAGCCAAGCCCTTGAATCCAATGCCCCGGGGAAGTTGCATAAAGGTTGATGAGATAGATCGCATTGTCAAATCGAAGCATTGCATCGGACTGCGATGACTCTGCGCCCCAGCGCTTTGCCATATGAGCGGATCCGCTCCCCGCAACCAATGTAGTTACATACAGCACGGCGGCAAGAATGATGGATAGTGCCACGAGTCCGAATATGTAACTCCCCCAATTCCTCGCGGGTCGGCTAAGGGGGAATCCAGCCATCACGGCAACGACTGCGCAGAGCAATTGCCCACGGCTTCCGGAGAGCACAGCGACCGTCACTGCGCAGCCTGCTGCAATAAGGCACCCAATATTCCAGATGTATCCTGCTCGGAATGAAATCGCTAGGATTGATAAAATCAAGCATAAACCGCCAAGTTCACCGAGTGCTAACGGGCTTGTGCGTGTGCTCCGTGCCATTCCACCGACCGTCAGTCCAAGGCGCCCCCATTGCTGGGTGAACTCAGGACTAACGAGAATTGCTAAACACATGGCTGCACTGAGCACTAACCCCCAACGCAGTGTCTTCCTGAGATCGTCGATGTTTCGGACAAACAATGGAGCTATGAACAAAAAAAGTAGCCAATACGGCCAAACGGTCGACATTGCATCAAGTCCCAATTCTGCCCCGGGCGACCACGCCAAGCTCGCTGTGACCCAGGCGTAAAGCACCCAAGTACAGACTTGCCCCGTCGATCGTGTCCCCTGCACTCGCCCTTGGTCTTGCGCCAGTGAGATGGTTGCGCAAATGACAGTAACTAGTCCTACTATGTAGTTCGCAGTTCGCATCCCTGCGACAGAACCGCGGAAGAACTCCGACGACGACCATATCACCTGTTGCAACGGAAAGAACATCAGTAGCAAGTTAAACGTTAGCGCCGGCGAGACAATTCCGATGGTGCATGAAAGCGCGAAACTGAAAAGAATGACTATGCTCATAGGACGTTTCGGTAGTGTGACATCGGCACGCGCTTAATGGGGGATGTCACCTTTGAAAGTGGCGTTGACCTTTGACCGTATTCCCTTTGCCATATCAATTTGAGCCTTAGAAATCATAGTGATGAGCTTCTTTCGCCCGTCTGGAGACGCGAGCGCAGTGGGATCAATGCCAAGATCATCGGACCAAGTGTTAACGAGAACTGACTTTCCGCCCCCTTCGGTGAATCCGGTGGCAGGGCGATCGCCAGTCGCAATCGCGATGTAGTTCTGGGCACCGCTCCAGATGCAGATTCCATGTGCTCCGGCATTGAGCGCCGGTTCGATCGTGTCTTGTAGAAGCACTTCTTTTGGGATTACCGAGAACGAACGAGCGCCGCCGCCTGCGAGATAGAGCGGCGACCCAAATGGAACCACGGGCGGGCTGTTCGGTTGGTTTCCTGAGATAGATCGGCTCAACGCCACACGCGCTGCAACCCACGCTCTTGTGGCCTTTCTGAGGCGATCGGGAGCAATCTTTGCGGCATGACCTTCGCCAACAGTGTTGTAGATACACGGGGCAATCCAGTCACACTCAGCCAAAATGGCGCGATGGGCATCTCGCTGGTGCTGTAACTCAGCGTTGCGGGCTGACTCGGGAGCGATATCCCATGTCTCACCCGCGAGATAAAACGCCAATCCAGGAATCCCATAATAAGTCCATTTTACCTTTGGAAAGATCCGTTTCAACGTTCGAACGGCCTCTACCATGGTCGAAATGGTGTTCTTGCATTCTTCCGTTCCGATGCCGCCTTGGAGCCGTGCGTCAAATGGATCCTCAAAGTCGAGAACTCCCCAACCTTCCGGGCAGTCTCCCCAGGTGGACGCAACATATCGGGCGACCTTTGCAGGATCAATAATGCCAGATTTCTGGGCGTCTGGATCAGCATTATTCTGATAAACGACGAAGTACCGTTCGGCCTTTAATGCTACCAAGCTGAGTAGCCCCTGTTCATCAAGAGCCTCCTCGTAAAGAATTATCGCGGCCATGGCCTGGGTCGGGCTTGGCGCAATTTGAGACGTCCAAGCAAAAGACATCATGAATATGAGGATCGATCCGACCATAAGTTTCATGCTAATCCTCCTTGCGAATGGCTATGGCAAACTCACGCACGCTCGTTGGAACCCCAATCATGCAGGCAATGCGGGTTTGAGGCCCACTACGACACGGATAAGGTCGGCTAAATCTGTACCTAATGATCAATCACTACCGATGATTGCTGTAGTAGGTTGGTCGGAAATCAACCTTCGTGTAGTGTAGAGCCTGGAAACACCATTCTAAATGTGCGGAATCATTGGATTTTATGGTCAGTTCGCCAAAGAGCAATTGATTTCTGGGCTAGCGGCGATTCGCCATCGTGGTCCAGACGACGATGGAATTTGGGTAGACGCCGCCGCATCGGTAGGTCTTGGTCACGCGCGCCTCTCCATCATCGACCTCTCGCCTCTCGGTCACCAGCCGATGTCTGACCAATTTATTGGTGTGGAACTTGTATTCAATGGCGAGATCTACAATTACCGGGAACTTCGGGCGCAGCTAGAGGCTAGGGGGCATACCTTTCGGGGTCATTCAGACACAGAGGTGTTGCTTCATATGTATTTGGAGCACGGGACGGACATGTTCTCCCAGCTCAACGGCATTTTTACGTTAGCTATTTGGGATCCACGGACGCGCGAATTGACCATTGCACGCGATGCCCTGGGTGTAAAGCCTCTGTACTTTGCGGAGGCTCCGCGCGGTATCGGTTTTTGCAGTGAGATTAAGGGACTTCTGCACCTAGTTCCTGAGGTTCGGGAGTTGGATGCCGCTTCGTTGCATCGCTACCTAACATTTCTCTGGTGCCCTGGCGAAGGCACGCCGCTGAAGGCAGTTCGTAAAGTCCTTCCCGGCGAGGCACTTACAATCTCCGATGGTCGCATCAAACGGCGTTGGGCGTGGTACCAGTTACCTGTGTTCCGCGCGGTCGCGCAGGACATTGATGAACACGAAGCGATTTCGGGCACAGCCCAGTCAGTGCGCGCTGCTGTGCATCGGCAAATGGTGGCCGATGTTCCTGTCGGAGCATTTCTCTCAGGCGGCCTCGACTCAAGCGCGGTGGTCACATTCGCCCGAGAAGTCGACCCAAATCTTCGCTGTTTTACCATTGAAACAACTGGTGGGCAGGAAAGGGGCGAGACCGACGATCTACCGTATGCACGCCGCGTGGCCAAGCACTTAGGTGTCCCCTTAGAATGTGTACGCATTGATGCATCGCGGATGGCCTCAGATTTAGAGTCGATGGTTGTCCAGTTGGATGAGCCCCTCGCTGACCCAGCGCCGCTCAATGTCCTCTACATCTGCCAACTTGCCCGACAGCACGGAATGAAAGTCCTTCTTTCGGGGGCTGGTGGAGATGACCTATTTACAGGTTACCGCCGGCATCGTGCAATCCGAGCCGAGAGGCTTTGGGGCTGGCTGCCTTCGCCGGCACGAAGCGCTGTAGAGCGTGTGACGGCATCACTCGACCAACGCCGCCCATCATCGCGGCGGTTAGCAAAGTTGTTCCGTGGCGCCAGCCTCACAGGTGATCCACGTATCGCCAATTACTTCGCGTGGGCTCGCAACAACGACCTTCTGGCACTTTACTCACCAGAGATGCTCGAGGCGGTTGGCGGCGTTGATGCACTTGCGCCAATGACAGAATTTATAGCGCCGTTACCACGTTCCGTGGTTCCGATCGATCGAATGCTTGCCCTCGACCAGCGCTTCTTCCTAGCGGACCACAACCTGACCTACACGGACAAAATGTCGATGGCCGTGGGTGTAGAAGTGCGTGTTCCCTTCTTGGATCTTGAGTTGGTGGACTTTGCGGCACGCATTCCAGCGCGCTTTAAACAGCGCGGCGCCGTTGGAAAATGGGCTTTTAAGCGGTCTATGGAGCCGTATCTGCCAAAAGATGTTATTTATCGACCAAAGTCAGGATTCACCGCTCCGCTTCGCCGTTGGATGCACGCCGAGTTTCGGCCCATGATCGGCGATTTACTGTCGGCCGAGAGCCTGCGCCGCCGCGGTATCTTCGATCCCAGTGCAGTTTTAGCCTTAGTGGAGGCAAACCTAGCCGGGCGTATTGACGCGAACCACACGATTCTTTCGCTCCTATGTATTGAAATCTGGTGCCGTCACTTCGTAGATCGGACCTCAGACGTGTCACCTGCGAATTACCCATGAAACAAATCCTCCAATCCCTAAAAACCGGCACTACCGAAGTCGCCGAAGTCCCATGCCCCGCCGTTCGGTCTGGGCAGCTCCTCATCCGCTCGTCCCGAACACTCGTCTCTGTTGGCACCGAGCGCATGCTGGTGGAATTTGGAAAGGCCGGCTGGATTTCGAAGGCCCGTCAGCAGCCAGACAAGGTTCGCATGGTGCTCGACAAGATTAAGACCGATGGTTTATTACCGACGTTTGAGTCGGTCATGAACAAGCTTGATCAGCCACTTCCACTTGGCTACTGCAATATTGGTCGGGTAATGGCCACAGGAAGCGGCGTCGCCAACTTTGAAATTGGCGACCGAGTCGTATCTAACGGCAAGCATGCCGAGGCGGTGAGTGTGCCAGTGAACCTTTGCGCGCGTGTGCCCGAAGGAATTTCCGATGACGAAGCAGCATTCACAGTGCTCGGTGCGATCGCACTACAGGGCATCCGTCTTGTGCAACCAACGCTCGGCGAGGCAGTCGTGGTCACGGGGCTCGGTCTGATTGGTCTGGTGACGGTGCAACTTTTGCGTGCACATGGTTGTCGGGTGTTAGGGCTCGACTTCGACCCAGCAAAACTCGAGTTAGCACGGTCGCTCGGAGCAGAAACCGTCGACTTATCCGCGGGCCAAGATCCAGTAGCTGCAGCACAGGTGTTCTCGCGCGGCCGAGGCGTCGACGCCGTGATCATCACCGCATCAACCAAGAGTAACGAGCCCGTGCACCAGGCTGCGCTCATGTGCCGAAAGCGCGGTCGCATCGTTCTTGTGGGCGTCACGGGTCTTGAACTTTCGCGGGCAGATTTCTTTGAGAAGGAACTCACCTTCCAAGTTTCGTGCTCGTACGGCCCAGGGCGTTATGACTCCAATTATGAGGAGAAGGGCAACGATTACCCGGTTGGCTATGTCCGTTGGACGGAACAGCGCAACTTTGAAGCCGTGCTCGACATGATGGCTGATGGTCGCCTGAATGTGAAGCCGTTGGTGTCACATCGTTTCGCCATCACCGAGGCAGAACAGGCCTACGAGTTGGTCGGCGGCGGTGGTCCATCGTTGGGCATTTTGCTTGAGTACCCCGACCAAACTGCAAAGACAGATGCGCAGGTCCGTGAGCAAACGGTATCACTCGCTAACAGTACTGCCGGAAGCCAAACAATTGACAGATCAGTTGATTGGGAACCCCCAACGGCCACAGTCGCGTTCATTGGCTCAGGCAATTATTCCACTGCCGTGCTCATCCCAGCGTTCAAGGCAGGCGGTGCGCGCATGAAGACAGTCGCGTCTGCTGGTGGTGTGAGCGGCGTCCACGCTGGCCGAAAATTCGGCTTTGAGGCCACAACTACTGACACCGCAAGCGTATTCGATGACCCCGCGATCAATGCTGTCGTCATCACGACGCGCCACGACAGTCACGCATCGTTGGTTTGCAAGGCACTCCGAGCAGGCAAACACGTGTTTGTTGAAAAGCCATTGGCGCTACGCCTTGATGAGATTGCAGACATTCAACAAGCACACGCAGAGGCACGGGCAGCAGGCGGTAACCCGATCGTCATGGTTGGCTTTAACCGGCGGTTCGCCTCTCAGGTGCAGCGCATTCATCAACTCCTTCGTGGCGTGACAGGGCCGAAGAGTTTCATTATGACAGTCAATGCCGGCGCCATTCCCGCTGAGCACTGGACTCAAGATCGTCAATCAGGCGGCGGGCGCATTGTTGGTGAGGGCTGCCACTTCATCGACCTCATGCGTTTCTTGGCAGGTTCACCCATCTCGGCAATTGACGTTTGCACGATGGACGCCGGAACGGGCGACACTGTTTCGATTCAATTGGCCTTCCATGATGGATCGATCGGCACCGTGCACTACTTCGCCAATGGCACCAAGGCGTTCCCCAAGGAGCGACTTGAAGTGTTTGCTGCGGGTCGCGTGTTGCAGCTAGACAACTTCCGTAAATTGCGAGGCTTTGCTTGGCCGGGATTCCGAAAGATGAACCTGTGGAGCCAAGACAAGGGCCAGAAGGCTTGCGCTAAAGCGTTCATTGATGCGGTACAAGGAGGACGTGGCTCCGCTCCCATCCCATTTGAAGAGATCATTGAGGTCGCTAAGGCGAGTATTGAGGCGGCCGACTTTCCGAGGAACCGACCGTGAAGACAGTGCTCGTTGACATCATCGCCGGAGCGCGACCGAATTTCATGAAGATCGCGCCCATCATTCATGCCATTGAAGCGCGGAAAGTGCAGGGCGGCCCGGTGCGGTTTCGGCTTGTGCATACCGGACAGCATTACGATGAAAAGATGTCCGGCGACTTCTTCAGACAGCTCGGCATCCCTGCACCAGATGTGAATCTTGAGGTGGGCTCAGGCACAGCTGCTGAGCAGACCGCAGGGATCATGATCGGGTACGAGAAGTTGCTCACCGAGCGTAAGCCGGACCTTTGCCTGGTAGTTGGTGACGTGACATCCACTATGGCCTGCGCCATTACCGCGCAAAAACTCTGGGTGAAGGTAGCCCACGTCGAGGCTGGTATCCGCTCAGGTGATTGGTCGATGCCAGAGGAGATCAATCGACTGGTTACTGATTCGATTACCAACATGTTCTTTACCACGAGCGAAGTGGCAAACGAAACATTGCGCCGCTCTGGTGTTCCAGAATCCGCGATTCACTTTGTGGGCAACACCATGATCGACACGTTGCTATCGAATATGGATCGATTGCGGCCGCCGCCATTCTGGGCCGAGCATGGCCTTGAGGCGGGGAAATATTTTGTGATGACGCTGCATCGGCCGGCTAATGTTGACTCGGGGAATACCTTCCAACGCATGCTTGACGCCATCTCGGTGGGTACTCGCGGCGAGAAGGTTGTGTTCCCGGTACATCCGCGTACCGCGAAGACCATTCGTGATGGCGCCAAGGTCCCTCCGAACATTCTCTTGGTGGATCCGCAGCCGTATCTTGAATTTAACTACATGGTGAAGCACGCCAAGGCAGTCATCACAGACTCGGGCGGAATTACCGAGGAAACCACCGTGATGGGCGTGCCGTGCATGACACTTCGCAGCAGTACTGAGCGACCGGAGACCGTTACGCTCGGCACTAACGAGTTGTTAGGAATCGATCCTGCTGCGCTCGGTCCGGCGCTGAACCGCCTGTTTGCGGGCGAGTGGAAGCACGGGTCAGTGCCGCCGCTGTGGGATGGCCACACCAGTGAGCGAATCGTAGAAATCTTGGAGCGGGTACTGGCTGCCTAATGCACAGCCCCGCCGCGATGCTCCGGCTTTGGCACACCGTGCGGCACCTGAAGTTTGTACAGGTGTATGGGAGGGCGCGCTTTCGGTTGGCGCGGCCGCGACCGGACATGAGTCCCGCGCCGGACGTGCGCGCCCAAGAAGGCTCTTGGGTAGCGCCTGCGGCGCGCCGCGCGAGCATGGTTGGACCATCCGCACTTCGCTTACTCCATGAAGTACACGATGTCAATACATGCGGCTGGGACGATCCTGCCATTGCAAAGCTCTGGAGATACAACCTCCATTACTTTGACGACTTGCTCTCGGAGGGTGCGGCGTCTCGTAGTGATTGGCACAAAGCATTCATGGTGCGCTGGGTACGCGAGAATGTTCCCGCAATCGGTACGGGGTGGGAACCTTACCCAACATCTCTGCGCATCATCAACTGGGTGAAGTGGGGCCTTGCTGGCAACGAACTCTCAGCCGAATGCCTGCAGAGTCTCGCCGTTCAGGCGCGTTGGTTGCGTGGGCGCCTCGAGTGGCACCTACTAGGAAACCACTTGTTCGTGAATGCCAAAGCGTTGGTGTTTGCTGGATGTTATTTCGATGGCCCCGAGGCGGACGCATGGCTTACCAAGGGGCTGGCCATTCTGCGGACACAGATTCCAGAGCAGATTCTCGCTGATGGCGGTCAGTTTGAGCGCAGCCCGATGTATCACGCCCTTGCGTTGGAGGACATGCTAGATCTTGCGAATCTAGCACACATGTTTCCCGCACGCTCGAGCGGGTGGCGCGGCATGGTGGAGCCGCTCATTTATCAAATGCGCCGATGGCTAGGGGTGATGTGCCATCCAGATGGCGAAATTTCATTCGTCAATGATAGTGCTATCGGTATTGCGCCATCTCCCGCGCAACTAGATGCGTATGCACAACGTCTTGGCTGCGGAATAATGCCACCGCCGAGCGACGGCTGTACGCTCCTTCCCGAAAGTGGGTTTGTGCGAATGCAGAAAGGTCCAGCGGTTGTCATTGCCGATGTTGGTTCGGTTGGTCCTGCTTACCTGCCTGGCCATGCGCACGCCGAGACGCTTTCGTTTGAACTTTCGTTGTACGGAAGCCGAGTGTTAGTGAATTCTGGCATTTCAGAGTATGGCACTAGCGACGAGCGTCTTCGGCAGCGAAGTACGGCTGCGCATAACACAGTTGTTGTCTTAGATGAAAATTCTTCAGAGGTTTGGGGTGGATTTCGGGTCGCACGCCGTGCGCATGCGTTTGGCTACCGTGCTTCAGAGCATGTGGATCAACTCATAGTCACGTGTTCGCATGATGGTTACCGTAGGCTCAAACGAGGGCTTAACCACACGAGAACGTGGGTACTGCGGTCAAGTGGACTACTTCTTAATGACCAGCTTGGGACCACTGCACCGATGGTCGGACATCTGCATTTTGCACCTGGGGCTACCAACATCATCGTCGATGATGGATCGTGCAATCTGAAAATATCTGATATTCCAATCCAGATACAAGTTGTTGGAAGTAGTTTGGCAACCTATGAGTCGCGGTGGTTTCCTAGCTTCGGCGTTTCGAAACCAAACTGTTCTGTCTCGCTGCGAGGGCACGGACGCGAGATGTCTACCAACATAATTTGGAGTAACGAATGCACATACTCTTCTTGACGGACAACTTTCCACCAGAAGTAAATGCTCCCGCGAGCCGAACATTCGAGCATTGTCGCGAATGGGTTAAGGCAGGACATCGCGTGACGGTCATTACTGGCGTGCCGAACTTCCCCAAAGGAAAGGTTTTTTCTGGATACAGCAACCGACTGTGGCAACGCGAGACTATGGATGGAATTGAAGTTGTTCGCGTGTGGACCTATGTGACGGCGAATGAGGGATTCGCCAGGCGCATCCTCGACTATTTGAGTTTCATGGCATCCGCGATGCTTGCGGCTCCTTGGATTCGCGGTGTCGATGTAATTGTTGGGACATCGCCGCAGTTCTTCACTGCGTGCGCCGCTTATGTAGTCAGCATCGTGAAACGTCGGCCGTGGGTGTTTGAACTCCGCGACCTGTGGCCCGAGACTATCAAGGCGGTTGGCGCCATGAAGGAATCTGCAGCGATTCGCGCGTTGGAGCGACTAGAAATGTATTTGTATCGAAAGTCAGACGCGATTGTGTCAGTTACGAATTCATTCAAGCGGGTATTGATTAGTAGAGGTATCGACGGCGATAAGATCCACGTGGTAACTAATGGGGTTGATTTGTCGCAATTCACCCCGCGCACGAAGGACCAACAGCTACTCCAGCGGCATGGGCTCGAAGGCAAGTTTGTGGTTGGTTACATAGGTACCCATGGCATGTGTCAGGCACTTGAGACCGTGATCAAGGCTGCCGATACTCTGCGCAGTGAGGACGTTAGTTTTTTACTTCTTGGCGATGGAGCGCGGAAGCAGTCACTTCAAGAACTGGCCCAAGCTCGCGGTCTCAGTAACGTCATCTTCCTCGATTCAGTTGGTAAGGCTGAAGTACCCGGCTATTGGTCCATTCTGGATGTCTCGATTACCCATCTTCAGCGCTCTCCATTGTTCACGACGGTTATTCCGTCAAAAATGTTTGAATCTATGGGTATGGGAATTCCGGTGCTGCATGGGGTTGAAGGAGAATCCGCTGAAATCGTTAAAAAATATAATGTTGGTGAGGCATTCACGCCGGAGGATTCCAAAGAACTTTGTGATCGGATTATGGGCGTTCGTCGCGACCGTGTGCGGCTCGCGTCGTATAGGCGTAACTGCTTGGAGTCAGCTCAACATTTCGACCGTTCGGCATTAGCAATGAACATGCTTTCTGTGCTGCAATCGGTTGCGGGTCGGCACAGTCGCCGTTAGATATGATCGCTTTCTCGTCGTATTCCACTTGCCGGAGTAGGTAATGCTCGAACAAACCACCGTTACTACGTCACCCCCCGACCGGCTTCGTGTGCTTTTGATTACAGAAGACGACCCCATTTATGTTCGTGAGTTCTTCGATGTATTCCTACCTCGCTTTGATCGTTCTCGAATCGAGGTGGTAGCAGTTGTTGTGTCGCGCGCATTCCACGAGCCGCTCATTCGCACTGCCCGGCGCGTCATTCGTTTTTTTGGCCCGCTCGACTTTCTCCGTCTTCTTCCAAGGTACATCTTCGCGAAAGTTTTGCGCCATGACATAGGTAGCATCGCTCGGCGTCATGGGCTGACGGTGCTGCGACCAGATAGTGTAAATTCACCAGCATTTCTGACTGAAGTCGGAGATATGAAACTCGACATGATTGTGTCTGTGGCAGCACCGGAGATTTTTAAATCCGCACTCCTGTCTGTTCCTTCGGTTGGATGTTTGAATATCCATTCTGGCGAATTGCCTGCCTATCGTGGCATGATGCCGACCTTCTGGCAGATGTTAGAGGGTCGTGACCATGTGACTATTACCATTCACGAGATGGTCCCCAAGCTTGATGCTGGCGGCATCATTTCAGCCATCACATTTCCACTATTGACATGTGACTCATTGGATCGCGTCATCCGAGGTACCAAGCGGGCAGGCGCAGAGAAGATGTTAGACGTGATCAGTAGTATTGCGGACACTCGAAGAATGCCAGAGGTGCACCCGTTAGACATGTCGAAGGCCCGCCTCTTCAAATTCCCGCAGCCAGCCGATGTGTCCCGGTTCCGTGGCCGCGGACACCGGATGATTTAGCCTCGTGTGGACAAGCCGCCAACGCCCAAGGGTCAATGCTCTCTCGTTCGACATCGAGGATTGGTTTCATCTCGTTGACATTGACGCGCTTGAAGACCGCAGTACTTGGGATAGTCGCGAATCGATCGTAGAGGTTCGTACCGATGAAATTTTGGCCACCCTCGACCGCCATGGAGTAAAGGCGACATTTTTTGTTCTCGGATGGATCGCTGATCGGTATCCAGCTCTTGTCCAACGTATCGCCGACGCGGGTCATGAAATTGGATCGCATTCGTACTGGCACCGACCGGTTTACACATTGACGCAGGAGCAGTTTCGTGAGGACACCATTCGTTCACTCGACGCCATTGAACGCGCGTGCGGAATTCGTCCGATCTGCTACCGCGCCCCGAGTTTTTCAATCATTCCTGGATGCGAATGGGCGTTTGACATCTTGACCGAGTGCGGTATCGAATGGGACTCAAGCCTTTTCCCCGGGGGGCGCGGTCATGGCGGTTATCCGTGTGGCGATAGGCCGTTGCTGTTCCAGATGGGGCAATCGGGACGACGCATTCCAGAATTGCCCCTCGGCCTGATGCGCCTTGGACCTATCGGTGTGTGCTTTTCAGGCGGTGGATACTTTCGCCTTCTTCCTAAGTGGTTGGTACGTGCGGGCTTTGAGCTCCACCGTTGGCGTGGTTTACCCGTAGTGATGTATCTCCATCCACGCGACTTTGCACCAGATTGTCCCCGAGTGCCAATGCCGTTGTTACGGCGTTTCAAGTCTTATGTGGGACTCGGTTCAACCGCAAAAAAACTAGACGAGTTACTCTGCAGGTATCAGTTTGCCCCCTGTGGTGACATTCTTTTGCGGGCCGGATTGCTCGCTCCTAGACACCCAACCGTCGTAGCGGCGAAAGCGCAACAAACAGTTCGGCGCATACGGGTTCTCTTGCTGAATCAAGTGTTTTGGCCAGATGTTGCGGCAACTGCCCAGCACGCATTCGACTTAGCCAAGTATCTCCATGCGCACGGATTTAAAGTCAGTGCGATCGCTTCACGCAGCATCTACGGCCATGCAGGCAGCGTGTTGCCGAGTGCAGAGACGACCGATGGTGTTGAGATCCACCGTGTTGCGCCCAGTGTCTTTGGAAAGAAGGGGATTGCATCCCGCTCATTCGACTTTGTGTCCTTTAACATTACTTGTCTCTTCAAAGCATTTGCGCTGCCGCGGCACGACGTCGTGATTTGCTTGACCACACCCCCCTTCATCGCGCTGATAGGTCTGTTTCTGCGTTGGACCAAAGGGACACGTTTCGTTTTTTGGACAATGGACCTCTATCCGGATGTGCCACTTGCTGCCGGTGTCATCAAGCCTCGCACATTCACGCATCGATTGTTCGACCGACTGGACCGGTTCTGCCTGCATCACGCTGATGCCGTGGTGGTTCTTGGTCGTTGTATGCGAGATCGCATCTTGGCAAAGGGCGTCGAGCCATCACGGATTACCGTGATCAACCCATGGGCCAATCCAGACGAGGTGCTAGGCACTCCCGCCCGTCGCTTTGGTCCTGAGGTCGAGGCTGTAGCGGTCGCCCGCGGATCCGTACCGGGCAGTAAGCCTGCGACCTTGGTACCAAACGCTTATCGGGTGGAGTGGGAGATTGGCGATCGATTCGTGATCGAATACTCCGGAAACTGTGGTGTGGGCCACGATGTTTCCACCGTCTGTAATGCGATGTTGGATTTACGCGACGATGATGAAATCCGCTGGGTGATTGTTGGCGGCGGGGTTGCACGCCCACGCATCCAAGAGTTCATCGCTCATCATGACATCCGAAATGTTGTAATGAAGCCATACCAGCCGCGTAAGCGTCTCGGTGAATTGATCGCTTTGGGCGACGTTCACTTAGTTTTGGTAGCCGATGGCTTTGAGGGACTATTGCTCCCCAGTAAATTTTACGGTGTCATGGCAGCTAGTCGCCCAACACTTTATGTCGGTCCGTCCAGTGGTGAGGTTGCGCAGGTGATTTCGGATGAAAAATGTGGCTACGTGATAAAGAACGGAGATAGTGCAATGTTGGTGCGCTCGATTCGGGAACTACAGCGTGAGCCGACAATCGCGCTTTCCATGGGGCTGCGTGGGCGCCTTGCGCTTGAGCGTTCCTATTCGATGCAGATTGCGTGTGCGCAGTGGATCGGTTTGATCGACGCAGTCGCGGGTCGCAGAGACGACTCTCTATGATGAAATAGGATGAACGTCCGTATTCACAACACACTCACGCGTCGAACAGAGTCGGTTCCATCTCTAGGGGCGTCGACCCCGATCCGATTCTATTCATGCGGGCCGACGGTTTACGACGACGCCCATATCGGCAACTTTCGTTCGTTTCTCAATGCTGATGTACTGCGACGTGTCTTGGAGCTGGCAGGTCAGCGCGTGCATCATGTTATGAACATCACCGACGTCGGCCACATGACCGAAGACTCCTCCGCCGACGGTGGCGGCGAAGACAAGATGGCCGTGGCTGGTAGGCGTTTGGCAGAGGCGAAGAAGTCGGGCAAATTGCCGCCTGGCGCATCAGCCGACATTGACCCTTCAAGTCCAACCGCGATAGCCGACTTCTATGCCGCACGCTTTCTCGAGGATGCACGCCAACTCGGTCTGAAAGTCGCCATTGAGGCGGAGGCAATTCGCAGTTCGGGCGGTAATCCCGACACACTGATGCCTCGCCCAACGCGTTGCATTCCGCAGATGGTTTCGATGATTGAGCAACTAGTCGCGGGAGGCCACGCGTACGTCGCGCAAGACGGCGCCGTCTACTTTGATGTCCGTTCATTCCCCGCATACGGACGACTATCAGGAAACACGCTCGATCAACTGCGCGAAGGCGCCGGCGACCGTATTGATGCGGTCCATCAGGCAGTCAAGCGCCATCCCGCTGACTTTTTACTCTGGAAGCCGGATTCCAAACACCTCATGCGCTGGCCCTCCCCATGGGGCGAGGGCTACCCCGGTTGGCATATTGAATGCAGCGCTATGGCGCGCATGTTGCTTGGTGATGAGATTGACATTCACTCTGGCGGCGAAGACAACATCTTTCCCCATCACGAGTGCGAAGTTGCACAGAGCTGCTGCGCAACGGGTCTTCCTGTGTTTGCTCGCCACTGGTTCCACACTCGCCACCTCCAAGTTGAGGGCGAGAAGATGTCAAAGTCCAAGGGGAATTTCTTTACCGCGCGCGATCTCTTTGCCAAGGGTGTAACCCCTGCAGCTTTGCGCCTGGAGTTAGTCCGAACGCATTACCGCAGCAACGCCAACTTCACTATGCAGGGGCTACAGGACTGCCAGCGCATGGTTGATCGGTGGTCACGCATGCAAGCACAAGTCGTCGGCAGCGCCAAACAGAGCGGGGCGGCAGACGAGCGTCTCGACCCGGGTCCTCTTGAACGTGCGCTCGCACAATTCACCGAAGCGCTTTGCGATGACTTAAACGTCTCGCGTGCCATAGCAGCACTCAACGAGGCGGTCGGCGCTCCGCCAGAGGCACACACTTCGGTATGCCCCCACCGCGAACTTGCCAGCTTGCTCGCCATGGACTCGGTACTGGGTGTCCTTGGGCGCAACACCCCTGTTGCCGGGGCAGCACCGGCTCAAAGTCCAGCATTTATCTCCGCTGTCGAGAGCCTCATCGCACAACGCGCCGCCGCGCGTGTTGCGAAGGATTGGCCTGAAAGCGATCGTGTGCGAGCCGAGCTGACGAAACTCGGCGTGGCAGTGAAAGATGGACCGCAGGGCGCAACGTGGTCGATGGCATAACTAAATGACGACTACTCACTCCCCAGACAAGCGCAAACCCTCAAATATCGAGGTAGTGATGATCGTCCGGGACGAGGAGTTAAACCTCACTCATACCTTGCCAACAATCACTTCTTGGGCCGATCGCGTTTGGGTTGTGGATTCCGGGTCAACAGACCGTACTGTGGAGGTAGCGCGTGCTGCTGGGTGCGAAGTAATTCACCGCGACTGGTTGGGGTATGCGCGACAAAAAAATTGGGCGATAGATAATCTCGATATCCGGGCACCCTGGATTCTCATTCTTGATGCAGACGAGGCTGTGACCCCGCAACTGCGCGAAGCCATCTGTCAGATCGCATCCCGTCCGGTGGATTCTGTTCCCGAGTCAGCATTCCACATCAATCGCTACTTTGTATTCCTCGGCGGCATCATTCGTCATTGTGGCTACTACCCGTCATGGAACGTTCGGCTATTCAAGCGCGGACAAGCTCGCTATGAAGAGCGCGATGTGCATGAGCACATGGTGGCACACGGACCGGTTGGCTTCGTTCATGGTGGTGATTTGGAGCACAATGACCGCCGGCCGCTGGAGCACTACATTGCGAAACACAATCGATACTCCACGCTTGAGGCGCGGGCGATCTTCATGGAGCGCTTCGCCGTCACGGCTAACTCATTGCCAGCGCGCTTCTTCGGCGGACCCCTGGAACGCCGCCGTTGGATCAAGCGGCAAGTTTACCCAAACCTTCCCGCGAAATTTGCGTTTCGCTTCCTTTGGATGTACCTACTAAAGCTGGGATTTCTCGATGGTGTCACCGGGTGGCGTTTTTGCCTGTTCATCAGCGCGTACGAGTTGCAGATCGAACAGAAACTATTGGAATTGGGACTGAGTTCATCCACTTCGGACCGAGGTGGCGCAAGCTCGTAGCGCATCTGCATAGCCGCTCACCATTGTTTCCAAGTTGAATCCGCCGGGTCGACAGACTGTGTCAAGCGCTCGCTGACGCCACTTCACCCGCTCTGCGGGGTTGGAGAGCACCTGATCCATGGCTTGCGCGAAGGAGTCCATGTCCCGGTGTCGATATAGCACGCCATTAACGCCGGGCTGCAGAGATTCGATTTCCGGATTGTGTGAAGCAATATTGTCACTGGTGATAATTGGCAGACCGTATCCAAGCCCGTGATAGATACTTAACCCGATCGCCTCTGGGTATGCAAAGCATCCCGCGCTGAGGCACCATGGCGCGATCTGTTCTTCATCATAAATTGGACCAGTAATGCACACCCTTTCGGCCAACCCACGGGTAGCAACATCAGCGCGCACTTGTTCCAGCATGCTGCCGCCACCAATGATGACAAGCTTTGTCTTCGCACGACGACCTACCAGCTGTTGAAATGCGTCCAAGAGCAGGTCCACTCGTTTGTCTGGTTCAACGCGCGAGATGAATACGATCAGTTCGCCATCGGTAATCGCATGATCACGTTGCCAGGCAGCGAGACGTTTGGGATCGGCGGTCCAACTCGCAGTCGCCGCAAGCACCGACGATTGATCGATCGCGTTTTGCGCGACCCAAATTTTCGATGCAGCTATCCCGTTTGATTGGAGTTTTTGTTTCGCAGCGTTGCTATAGAGGATCACCCCGTTCGATAGGCCAACAAGTGAATTTCGCATGGTTCGGGTGATGGCGCGTTCGGATCGGGAGAAGCCATGTCCCCAGAGGAGCGTTGGTCGACCACCCGCGCGGGCGCGCAGGAGTGACGGCACTAGTTGCATTATTCGAAGATTCCATCCAAGAATTGCAATGTCGAAACGAGGGTCGCTAACGGCAGTCAAGAATGCGGGATGGCTGCAGAAGGCACCGATATCCCGGCCGGGATGGTGTTCCGCGCAAAACTGATCGGTTGGAGCGGCACTCTTGAGGCTGCCGGTTGGGTGCATGTCGCACAAAATGGACAATTTGATGCCGGTATTGCGCGCCAAGAGGTTGAAGAATGGCACCCGATAAGTTGGAAGAACCGGCTGGACGACGGCAACACGGAGTCCCGCAATGCTCGTTGTGGCGGACTCCTCGCGAGAATGGCTTAACGACTTCATGTTGTTGGTAATTCTCCTATGTCGATGCTTGATCCGACTAGCCGCTATCGGCTACCAGTGCTTTCTTCGACCAATTCCCGAAGGGCGCGCAGATAGAAAGCTCTCGGGGCAAGCCTGGCACGCCAGAGCTCGCGGTTCGCTCGCTGCAATGCCTGGAAACCCTCTGGCCCGAGCTTTCGATGAAAGTCAGCCACAATCTGCGGGCCTTCGACAATCCGCGCAATGGGAATTCTGCACACATGGCGCTCCCAGTCAACCTCGTCGCTAAGCGGAAGCACCGAGTCTGTATCAATCAACACCGGAATACGACCTGCTGACAGTGCTTCAAAGAACCTAAAACTCCAATTTCCAGCGCCTCGGACACAAAGTGCATAATCGCAGCCAAACACGGAATCGACATACTGAACTCTCTTGATTTGTCGGTCTGTGTCCATGTCAATATGGGCCATGGGTGGTCCAAGGTTCGTCCCTCGGCGAGTAAACCGCGTTTCAATGGCTGTTGATGCCTCGAAGGCTCGCAGTACCCGTTCACGCAACGTAAAGCCGTGATAGTTCTGCCAGCCCTTCCGGAGGTAGGCAAAGGACTTCAAACCAGATGTCACGTGACCGATGAACCCAATGGTTGGCCTCGCTTGCCATGGCAGAACGTCAACATGGACCGCACTCTTCTCCGCCGTCAGATCCGGCACGTCGCCCGTCGCTACTCGCTCATGAGCCCGCAACCTGCTTCGATACGCTGAAGTTCGCCACAGTACACCCCACGGCAATGTTGATGGTGTGACGCAATCCGACACCGATAGAAATATGGTGGGGCGTCTCAATATCGATGCGGCACGCGATGCAGCGCTGGCAACGGCCGAGTGCTCAAGCGCATCATGGGGATGCAGCAGCAGATCAGCGCTCGATGCTTCCTGCACGATCATCAGCTCAGAATCGGCAGCATCCGCCAACGGGCCATAGATACGCCGATCAGCAGTAGTCCGACTTACAAGGCCGCCGCCAATACCCAATGCTGAAACAAATGGCAGCAACGGTAGCCCAGGCGTACACGGCAGTACATGGATCTTGATCGGCCTTGGTCTTGGGACATTTAACATCGGCGTTCCAAAAGTCTAAGGTGCTCCCCAAACGGTCAGCGCACACTGAAAACACGCTCCCACATCGCGACGCTGTAAAGCCGCCATCGTGTGGCGGCATGCATTGATTTGTAGTTTCGGGCTAGCCAACCCGGTCGCGCCAGTTCGCCGATGAGCGCAGATTGTTCAACCGCTTCCTGCATCTGACCGGCATGCCGCCGCATCCAGGTGGCCGCAGGGGCCTCAAATCCAATCTTCCAGCGGCGCCAAGTGACCTCCTGCGGTAGGCGGCTTGCCATCGCCTTCCGCAACAGCCACTTAGTCCATCCTTTGTGGAATTTCGCCTCGGCAGGAAGCGAGAGCGCCGCCTCCACCGAGCGCCAGTCTAGAAACGGCAATCGCGTTTCCACTGCAAAGTGCATCGAGTTCTTATCCTCGAATCGGAGTAGTGCAGGGAGATTGGCGCGCTCGATATCGAAACGCTGGATATCCACAAGCCCGTACATCGCCGCGGCCTCAGTGCGAAGGTGCTCAGGTAACGGTGGAGCCTTGCGCATCCAACGAGCCCGCAACCAAAACTTGAAGTAAGCAATCGAAGGAGAGCCTTGGATAAACAAACTCATCAAGATGCTTGCAGTGCTTACTTGCGCGCCCTCGCGGCGACAAGCATTGATCTCGCGAATCATGCTCCAGAAACCCTGCGACTTCCATTTTTCTAGCATAAATGCCGCAAAGTAACGCCTGTACCCGAGCAGTGTTTCATCGCCACCTTGGCCATCCAGCATTACCGGAATACCGCTTTTGCGAGCCGCTCGCATAACAAACCACTGCATGCAAATCGAAGGGCCGCCGAAGGGCTCTTCTTGAGTCCAAACTACATCCTCAATCGTTGCGGCAAAGTCGGCGTATGTTGGTCGCACGATGATCCAGTCAAGGCTGCTCCACGCCGCTACGGACTGCGCGTACGGGGTCTCATCGTTCTGTACTTCTTCGCTTACAGCGGTGATGGCGCGGAACCGTTCGCCCCGCGCATTCCAGTAGGGGGTGGCCGCTAAATTTGCGATCGATGAACTATCGAGGCCGCCGCTCAGGCATGTTCCGACTGGCACATCCGCGCGCAGCCGCAGGCGCACTGAATCTTCAAGGCAACTGCCGTACATCGTGACTGACTCATCGAGCGTGCAACGGGCGAGCTCTGGACGATGGGCGATTTCATATTGCCTCTGCACTACCGCGGTTCCGCGATCGAGATCGATGAGCAATGAATGCCCTCCAGGCAATTTCTCAACCCCCTCGAAGAACGTCCGGACGATGGGTTCATCCACGCCCATGAAGAGGAATTCCTCAAGCGTCTGACGATCTGCTCTGACGGCGGGTAAGAGCGGAAGGAGTTGGCGAATCTCCGATCCGAAGGCAATACGATTTCCAAGTCGGGCAAAGTAGAAAGGCTTGACACCAAATCGGTCCCGTGAGCAGAAGACGGTGTGTGCGTGAGCGTCATGGATCGCGAACGCCCACATACCATTGAAGCGGTCAACGCATCGCTCGCCCCACTGCAAGTACGCCACAAGGAGCACCTCGGTATCAGTGGCAGTTCGGAATGAATGACCTAAACCCCGTAACTCCTCACGAAGTTCAAGGTAGTTGTAGATCTCGCCATTGAACGTGATTGCAAGGCGGCCGTCAGCCGACTCAAGCGGTTGAAGCCCGTCATCGGACAGATCAACGATTGCCAAGCGCCGGTGCCCCAGACCAACAGACTCTCGGATACTGATTCCATGTCCGTCGGGTCCGCGATGCGCCACATCAAGGGTCATCCGTTCAAGTGCCTGCCGATCCGGAGGCGTGCCGTCAAGGGAGATGATTCCTGCAATCCCGCACATGGCGAGACGATCGTAACGTAACACCGAAGCGCCGTGCACCAGTAGCATCTTGCAGCGTTCACGTAATACGGGTTTCACGCCTCAAACCATGATGTCCCAATCAAATAGCCAATCCCGAACTTTCGCCCTCATCGGCGCGGCAGGTTTCGTTGCCCCGCGCCACATGAAGGCAATCAAGGACACAAAAAACGTCCTCGTTGCAGCCCTTGATCCCAACGATAGTGTTGGAGTCATTGACAGTTATTTTCCTGAGGCGCAATTTTTCACCGAGTTTGAACGATTCGATCGTCACCTAGATAAGCAGCGTCGCCGCGGTGAGAAGGTGGAGTATGTCAGCATCTGTTCGCCCAATTATCTGCATGACGCACACATCCGTTGCGCGCTCCGAAACCAGGCTGATGCGATCTGCGAAAAGCCGATTGTCCTAAACCCTTGGAACGTTGATGCTCTTGAAGAACTTGAGGCAGAGACTGGTTCCCGGATCTACAACATCTTGCAACTGCGCCTTCACCCGGCGATTCGTGCACTCCGCGAGAAGTATCGCGATGTACAAGGAATTGTGGATGTTGATTTGGCGTACATCACCGGGCGCGGTCGCTGGTATCACCAAAGCTGGAAGGGTGAGAGCGCCAAGTCTGGCGGAGTCGCGACGAACATCGGGGTGCACTTCTTCGACATGCTTTCTTGGATATTCGGCGCGCAGCGTGCGACGACCGTGGTGGTCAACCAAAGCGACTGTGCATCAGGAGTATTGGAGTTAGAACGGGCCCGTGTGCGCTGGTTCCTCTCGGTTAACACAGATCACCTTCCGCCTGCGATTCGATCATCAGGGCAACGAACCTTCCGATCAATTCAGATGGGCGACGAGTCAGTCGAGTTCTCTGATGGATTTGTCGACCTTCACACCACCAGTTACCAAGAGATTCTTGCCGGGCGTGGGTTCTCGATTGGAGACTCGCGTCCCGCTATCGAGATGGTGCACGCGATTCGTCACGCCCCTGTGACGGGCCTCGTCGGTGACTATCACCCGCTTTGTTGCGAGGTGGCACGGTGACCCAGCAGTCCGCTCCAGTCATTCATCCGACCGCGATCGTCGACGTCGGCGCGAAGATCGGCGCGGGAACCCGTGTTTGGCACTGGGTTCATGTGTCAGCAGGCGCAGTCATTGGGGAGAGTTGCTCCCTCGGCCAGAACGTCTTCGTTGGAAACACTGTCCGTATTGGAAACAACTGCAAGATTCAGAACAACGTGTCGGTGTATGACAATGTGACCCTTGAGGACGATGTCTTCTGCGGTCCAAGCATGGTGTTCACGAACGTCTACAACCCACGCTCCGCAGTGTCTCGCAAGGACGAATATCGCGACACGATCGTGCGTCGGGGTGCAACGCTCGGTGCGAACTGCACCATCATTTGTGGCGTCACCATTGGCGAATACGCATTCGTTGCCGCCGGCGCGGTCGTCAATCGAGATGTGCACCCCTATGCCCTCATAGCCGGTGTTCCTGGACGGCAGATTGGCTGGATGAGTGAGTTTGGCGAGCGGATACCGTTGCCACTGATTGGAGATGGCCAGTTCACCTGTCCTCACACGCACAAGTCATACCGATTGGTGAGGGGGCAGATGGAGGTAGTGTGTTGACGGGTCAGTCGGCAACTTCTGTTGGCGCCCCCACCCCCCCAACCCTCGGCCTCGCCGGCGCTCCCGGCTCGGGCAAGTCCACCGTCGCGCGCATTCTCGCTTCCCTGCACTGCGTCGTCGCCGACAGCGATGACCTCGCGCACCACGCGTACAACGACGCCGTCATCCGTCGCCAACTCCTCACCTGGTGGGGCGACCGCGTTCGCGATTGCCATGGCTGCCACGCTGAAGTCAACGGCACACCCGCGCCCGTCGATCGTCGGGCCATCGCCGCCATCGTCTTCGACTCCCCAGCCGAGCGCGCGCGCCTCGAAGCACTCCTCCACCCCTGGATCGCCAAACGCCGGTCTGAACTCTTCGCCGCCGCGCCTCCCGGCACCCGGGCCCTCGTCATCGACGCCCCCCTCCTCTTTGAGGTGGGGCTGGACGCGCAGTGCTCTTCCGTGATTTTCGTCGATTCCCCGCTGGAAACACGCCTCGCCCGCGTCCACGCCAACCGCGGCTGGTCTCCGGCCGACCTCGCCCGCCGGGAGGCCGCCCAGTGGCCACTTGACCGGAAGCGCGCTTCCGCGCATCATGTCATCCACAACGATGGCGACCCCGCCTCGTTGCGCGCGCAGGTGTGCGCGGTGCTCGACGAAGTTTGTCCTCCGGCTCGCTCGCCAGCCTGACGAACACTTCAACGCCCCAATCGAGCGCACTCCATTTCGGGGTCAACTCTCACCGCCACATTTACTTTCACCGCGGCATTCCGCCGCATCCCCAGCACGCGCCCCTTGTGGCGCTCGCCGGACTCAAGACTAGATTCAGATCAGAATTGATTCGGAGCACATGAACATGAGCAAGCGTCGTCGTCGTAAAGGTGGTCCCGGTGGTCCTGGTGGTGGAGGCGGCGGCGGCGGAGGTGGTGGCGGCGGTGGCCGACATCATCACGGTGGTGGCAATCATCACAATCATCACGCTTACGACCAATCAAATGGCATCGTGCCCACCGATGAGCAGCTTGACTTAGAACTTGCCGAGTTCGAAAAAGAATGGAAAGGCAAGTTTGAGGTAGCCAAGAAGGACACCCTCAGCCTCTCCGCGCTGCAGAAGATGAGCGGCGATGACCTCGTCAAGCTCGCCAAGAAGGAAGGGCTTGAAGAACAACTCGCGCTTCCTCGCCAGCAACTTGTCTTTGAAGTGCTGCGCGCCCGCGCTCAAAAGCAAGGGCTCATGCTTGCCGAGGGCACCCTGGAAATTCTGCACGACGGCTACGGATTCCTCCGCAGCGCTGAATACAGCTACCAGCCATCACCCGACGACGTCTATGTTTCGCCAAGCCAAATTCGTCGCTTTGGTCTGCGAAAGGGCCACGTCATCAATGGCGTGATTCGCCCTCCAAAGGACGAGGAAACCTACTTCGCGCTCTTGCGCGTGGAGAGCGTGAACGGCCGTGACCCGAAGACCGTGCATGACCTGCCAGTCTTTGAGAACCTCACTCCGCTGCACCCAAATAAGCGTATTCACTTGGAGATTCTCTCCGAGCCAACACGCATTGAAACGCGCGTCATTGAGATGGTCACGCCGCTCGGCTTCGGTCAGCGCGCATTGATCGTTGCTCCGCCGCGTACCGGTAAGACCGTCATCTTGCAGCAGATTGCTAACGCAATCACCACCAATCACCCCGACGTTCATGTGATCGTGCTGCTGGTTGATGAACGCCCCGAAGAAGTCACCGACTTCCGTCGCAACACCAAGGGTAAAGCTGAAGTGGTTGCCAGCACCTTTGATGAAGAAGCATCACGGCACATTCAAGTGGCCGAGATGGTCTCTGAAAAAGCCCGCCGCATGGTGGAGTTCGGCGACCATGTGGTGATCTTGCTCGACAGCATCACGCGTCTTGCGCGCGGTTACAACAACGCCATGCCTGGCTCCGGCAAGATCGGCTCGGGCGGCGTGGACAACGCAGCACTCATCAAGCCGAAGAAGTTCTTTGGTAGCGCACGAAACATCGAGAACGGTGGCTCGCTCACCATTCTTGGCACCGCGCTGGTGGATACCGGCTCGCGCGCTGATGAAGTGATCTTTGAAGAATTCAAGGGCACCGGCAACGCCGAACTGCACCTGGACCGCAAGCTCATGGAGAAGCGCATCTATCCAGCCATCAATATCGCCGCCAGTGGTACGCGCCGCGAGGAATTGCTGATGGACAAGAAGGAACACGACCTGATCGTGCGCCTGCGCAAAGTGGTCAGTGACATGAATACGGTGGAAGCCATGGAACTCCTCCGCAGCCGCGTCGCCAAGACCAAGTCCAATGCAGAATTCTTGATGACGATGGCATTGAGCTAAAAACCACACGCATTGCTGGGCCCTTTAGACAGGAAATTCCTGCGCAGAATGAACGCGTGGGAATCTCAGCAACAGATTCACCGCGTTGCTCCGTATAGGTTTGTGCAGTCACCATGACACTGGCCATCACCACCACCGCAGATTCCGCACGAGGCATCAGCATGCAGCAATCATCGGCACTTCAGTGCAACGTCACCCGCGCGCTTTCATCAACACGCACCCGGCAACTCAGCCGCGGTGTGACACTGGTGGAGATCATGGTGGTCGTTGCGATCATCGCCGCACTCATCGGCATCTTGCTACCCGCGCTTGGAATTGTGAAGCGCAACGCGCAATTGGTGACCAGTCAGAGCAACCTGCGCACCATCGGTTCACTGATGACCATGTACTCGCTTGATAGCCGCGATTACATCGTTCCCAGCCAATTTGACTACAGCGGCCCGTTTGCCAAGACGCAGGTGCGAAGTTCGTCGCCCGCCGGCGCCAACCCAAATATCGGGCAACTGTTTAAAGGCTCCTGGACCGACATTCTCTGGACGGTCGGCAAGTTTGGTCCGCTGCTTCCAAATGCCAGCGACGCGCCAAGCCCCACCTGGGACTATCGCTACGACTCGCCCGACTACTGGGCGTACACCAATCCGGACATGGTGGAGTCCAACCCCTTCCGTTCGAAGGTGGAGATGCTCAAGCCGCTTTCCGCTGACCCAGCAGAGATCGCGCGCCCGTTCGGTAACGGCGCGGGTATTCGCGAGAAGGGCCAGCCCGGCTACTTCGCCGCGAATGATTTCTTCGACGCGCGTCCCAACACCAGCACCAACGTCAGCAACTGGTACACGAACGCCATGATTCGCTATCCGGGTATGTCGATCTACGCGGTCGACAGTCGCGCTGGTGAGACCATTCCGCTTCCCACCACGGCGCCGAACGCGTGGACCCCAGGGAACGCCGAGTGCGAGGTGGAATTCCGATACGTCGGTGACGCATGTTGCATGTTGTTCTTGGACGCGCACGTCACCAATTCATCCAAGTGGATCGACGCTGCGGACCTGGTGAACAACCGACAGATGCGCGTTGAGCGGCTCGATCAGCGGAACTAAGCAGTCTTTATTGGACAGCCCTAGCAGGGGGTTGGGGTGGCACCATGGCCGTCACTCCGGGTCGCTGAATTCGGTGCGCCTGCTCAGCCAACTCACTTGACTGCCCGACCAATTCCGGTAGGATTCTTGACTCGCCGCTCGTATCCCGGGCGGCGTTGTCATCGTCAGCCACCGTAGCTCAGTGGTAGAGCACACCCTTGGTAAGGGTGAGGTCGAGGGTTCAAATCCCTTCGGCGGCTTTGGGTACGACGGGCGCGGCCGCTCCTGTCACCCTCGTCCAGATCGCGCGGCCAGCATCTCAGGCGCTCCGCGCGCACACACCTTCTTCTCGGAGTAATCACAGTCATGGCTAAGGCACTATTCAACCGCACCAAGCCGCACGTCAACGTCGGCACCATCGGCCACGTCGACCACGGCAAGACGACGCTGACCGCAGCTATCACGGCTGTTCAGTCTGCTAAGGGTCTCTGCGCTCCGGTCGCTTACGACCAGGTCGCGAAGGCATCTGAGTCGGAAGGCCGTCGCGATCCAACCAAGATCGTCACCATCGCCACCTCGCACGTTGAGTACGAGACCGAAAACCGCCACTACGCACACGTTGACTGCCCAGGCCACGCCGATTATGTGAAGAACATGATCACCGGTGCTGCGCAGATGGACGGCGCGATCCTGGTTGTCTCCGCTTCCGACGGCCCGATGCCGCAGACGCGCGAGCACATCCTCCTCGCCGGCCAGGTCGGCGTGCCGAAGATCGTTGTCTTCCTGAACAAGGTTGACCTGGTTGACGATCCAGAACTGCTCGACCTCATCGAGATCGAAGTTCGTGAACTGCTCACCAAGTACGGCTTCCCTGGCGATGACACGCCGGTGGTTCGTGGTGCAGCCTTCCCGGCGCTCACCAACCCGAAGGACCCAGCAGCAGCTGAGTGCATCACCAAGCTCATGGAAGCTATCGATAGCTACATCCCAGAGCCGCAGCGCGAAATCGACAAGCCGTTCCTCATGAGCGTTGAAGACGTCTTCAGCATCAAGGGCCGCGGAACCGTTGCAACGGGTCGTATTGAGCGTGGCATCGTTAAGGTTGGCGACGAAATCGAGATCGTCGGACTGCGTCCGTCGGCCAAGTCCGTCGTCACCGGCGTCGAGATGTTCCAGAAGACCCTCGACCAGGGCATCGCAGGCGACAACGTCGGCTGCTTGCTCCGTGGCGTCGAGAAGACGGACATCGAGCGCGGACAGGTGCTGTGCAAGCCCGGTTCGATCAAGCCGCACACCAAGTTCGACGCGCAGGTCTACGTGCTCACCGAGAAGGAAGGTGGTCGCAAGACTCCGTTCTTCAAGGGCTACAAGCCGCAGTTCTACTTCCGTACCACGGACATCACCGGTCAGATCGCTGACCTCCAAGGCGTTGAGATGTGCATGCCTGGCGACAACGTCACCATGACCGTTGACCTTGGTGACAAGGGCGTCGCAATGACCGAAGGTGTGCGCTTCGCAGTTCGCGAAGGCGGCCGCACCGTGGGTTCGGGCGTCGTTACGAAGATCCTCGTCTGACATAAAAGACGACTGGATTGATTGGATTTGACTGATTCGCTCTCCGAGCCCGCCGCATGAAGTTGCATGCAACACTTGCGGCGGGCTTCGGAAGAGCGTGAGCGGCTTCGAAAGAAGCCCAGAAACGAGGAATGAACGATGGCTAAGCGAGCAACTGACCGTGAATATGTCTGGCTTCAATGCACAGAGACTGGCGACCTGAACTACCGGACCGAGATCCGCGTTAAGGGTGGCATCTCTGAGAAGGTGAAGGCCGGCTTCATGAAATACAGCCCGCGTCTGCGTAAGCACACGCTGCACAAGATCAAGCGCAAGTAATCACACCGCGCAAACGACACATACGCCGGTAGCTCAATTGGCAGAGCAGCGGATTCCAAATCCGCAGGTTGAGTGTTCAAGTCACTCCCGGCGTGTTCCGTAACGGAAGGAAGCAACCATGGCATCAGAAGCCATCTACAAGAGTGGGCAGGGGTACTGGACGCGGATGGTCTCCGCCTCCGCCGCCGGTCTACTACTCGCTCAAGGCACATTTTGGATGTGGTCCAAGGTCGGCACTGGCGCCGTGGGCACCACCAAGTACGTGGCTGCCGCATTGGCACTGCTGTTCTTGGGCGCTGCAGGCTCAGGCATCTTCTGGGCCTTGGGGCGCAACCCGCGCACCGTTGACTTTCTGATCGCCACTGAAGGCGAGATGAAGAAGGTCAATTGGTCGACCCGTCGCGAGGTAGTCAATTCAACCGGCGTCGTGATCTTCACGATGCTGGTCATCGCAATCTTCTGCTTCTTGTGCGACCGCGGATTTGCATGGACTTTCCTGCAAATCGGTGTGCTCGACAACAGCGTGCTTGAAACCGAATGAGCCCGCCCATCAACGGCGCGCAGAGGCATAACTGATGGA
>JBDKKN010000166.1:0-3592 GCA_039796075.1 Planctomycetota bacterium
TCTTGCTGCGCGCCATGCTGATCTCCCACAAGTATCGATTTATATTTCTACGCACGGAGAAAACCGGTAGTACATCGGTGTTGCATGCCTTGCGCGAATTGTGCGGTATCAGCGTGGCGGAATTGGCCGCTGGCGCGCCAGAGCGTGACGATGTTGTGCGCGGCCACCGCGGCACCTTGCGCCGATACTTTCCAAACGCCTTTGGTTTGTGGTTCCACGCCAACGCTCGCCAAGTTCGCTCCGTGCTCGGCGAGGAGAAGTTCCGCGACTACTTCAAGTTCTCCATCGAACGCAACCCTTGGGACCGACAGATATCGCTGTACTCGCACCGGCACAAGAAGCGCGGCGTGAAGGACCTCAGTAATTTCGACCGCGATATGTGCTCCCCGCTATGGCGCGCCATGCATCACTCGCGCTTGGATAACTGGGGCATTTACTCCATTGATGGCAAGCCGTGCTTTGACTACATGATCAAATACGAGGCGCTTTCCGAGGGATTTGAAGAAGTGCTCAAACGAATCGGTGCCCAAGGCAAGGTGCAGTTGGCGCACCGCAACTCCAGCGACCGCAAGGATGGTGGGGACTACCGCGCCCTGTATTCGCCGCAAAGCCAGGCGCTGGTTGCGCAGTGGCACGCCCGCGAGATTGAAGCGTTTGGATACACATTCTGACGGTAGTAGCGCGTGAAATAGCACCATTGAACTTGAGGACACCAACACCATGACCGACGAAACCGATGAATGGGCTGTGATTGTCAAAGACAGCAACGGAACCCTACTCGGCGAGGGCGACGCGGTTGTTCTGATCAAGGACCTGAAGGTGAAGGGCGCGAACACAACGATCAAGCGCGGCGCTACCTACAAGAACATTCGCCTGACATCCAACGCCGAAGAAGTCGAAGTACGCGATGGCAAGGGCACGTTTGTTCTCAAGACGTGCTTTCTCAAGAAGGCGTAATGGAGTTGCCGAGCGTCAAGGAAATCGGCGCGGCTGCACATGCCACACTGCCGCGCATGGGGGTGCGCGGTGTCACCGTGGAGTATCCCGGCGTACGCGCCCTTGATAACGTCACCGTGGACTTCATGGCTGGCGAAATCCACGCCATTGTTGGCGAAAACGGCGCTGGTAAGAGCACGCTGATGAAAGTGCTCTCCGGAGCGCTCACGCCGAATGCAGGGGAACTACTCCGCAACGGCGAGACAACCACGCTGCGCGGCCCGCGCGCCGCCATTCGCGCGGGCATCTCCATGGTGCATCAAGAACTCAATCTGGTTGCAACACTGAGCGTTGCGGAGAATGTGTTGCTGGGACGCGAACCAACATTTCTTGCAGGAATTGCTGTGGATCGGCCGCAACAACGCGAGCGCGCCCGAGCGCTGCTGGCGATGCTCGGCGCAGAAATGGACCTTGACCGCGCAGTGAGTGAACTCGCCATTGCCGACTGCCAGTATGTGGAGATTGCCAAGTGCCTTGCCAGTGAAGCGCAAGTGTTGATTCTTGATGAGCCGACTGCTGTCCTTGGCGAACATGAGGCCAGCAAACTCCTGGAACTGTTGCGCCGCCTGCGTGACGAGGGACGTGCAGTGCTCTTCATCTCTCATCACCTTGATGAAGTGGTGGAGGTAGCGGATCGCGTAAGCGTTCTCCGCGATGGGCGACTGGTGGCACGATTCGAGCGCAATACTTCGGGAGTATTGCAAGCGGAAGATGGCACCGTGGCCACCGAAGATGCGTTGGCACAGGCAATGGTTGGTCGCGAGCTTGGGTCGATCTATCCACCCAAGGGAGGCGCGAAACCGGGCGAAATTCCAGCCATTGAACTAATTGAGTTTGGTGCAGCAGATCGATCGCGCGACGTATCAGTGCGTGTGTTCCCCGGTGAAATCGTCGGCATCGCTGGCCTGGTTGGCAGCGGGCGCACCGAAACTGCGGAAGCGATCGTCGGCCTGCGCCGCCCGGTCGGAAAGATTCGCGTGGCTGGCGATGAACGCACATTCAAAGATCCGCGTGCCGCCATGCGCCACGGCGTGACCTACGTCAGCGAAGACCGCAAGGGTCGTGGGCTCCATGTTTCGCTCTCAAGTATTGCCAATATGACGCTGCCATCGCTGGATGCGTTTTCACAATTCGGCGGCGCGCGCATTGATGCGGTCGCGGAGCGTTCCGTGGTGGCGCGATGGATCAATGAACTTGCGATCCGCTGCGCACGTCCGGGTCTGCCCATCTCCTCACTTTCCGGTGGAAACCAACAGAAGTTTGCACTGGCGCGCTGGTTGGAAACGCGCCCCAACGTGCTGATCATTGATGAGCCAACCCGCGGCGTCGACATCGGCGCCAAGGCGGAGATTTACCGAATCATTGCGGCGCTCGCACAAGAGGGATTGGCGTGCATTGTCATCAGTTCCGAACTACCAGAGCTGATTGGACTGGCACATCGCGTCCTAGTGATGCGCAATGGAAGTGTGGCTGGTGAGGTCACGCGCGAGCAACTGGCAGAGTCCGGCTGCGAGGAGCGCATCGTTCGAATCGCTTCCGGGCTGCGTGCGGAAAGACAGGAAACTCATGAGTAAATCACACACTGGAACGGCTGTGCGCGTACAACGCTTTCTTGAACACTGGGGGGTGCTGGTGGCGTTTGTGCTGCTCTTTGCAGTGAGCGCATTCAAACAGGGCGGGGACTTCCTCAGCATTGAGAACTTTCGCAACCTGCTCAATCAGAATGCTGCGGTTGGCATCCTTGCTGTTGGCATGACGCTGGTCATTGTTTCCGCAGGAATTGATCTCTCAGTTGGCAGCATGGTGGTGCTTGCCGCTGCTGTTGGCACTACTGCCATGAACGCGCTTATCGAAGCTGGTTGGAGCGAACCAAGCGCAGTTGTTTCCGGAGCATTGGTCACGATCCTTGCAGGTACTGCTGCCGGCGCGTTGAACGGTGTGCTCATTGTCTTTGGTCGGATCGCGCCGTTCATCGCCACACTTGGTGGGCTGGCGGCATTCCGTTCCATTGCCTTGGCCATTGCGGAGGCTGGAGAGATTCGGTCACAGAGTCCAACCATGTTCAGCGCACTTGGGCGCGGTGGTATTCCGATCCCATTTGCACAGAACAGCGCAGGAAAGGCGCTGACTCTTTCGTGGAGCACGGTGATCTTCTTTGTTGTGGCAATTGCCGCGCAATGGTTTCTTTCACGCGCTCGCTTTGGCCGACAACTTGTTGCAGTGGGCGCCAACGAAACCGCGGCGCGGTATGCGGGCGTCCCGGTTGCGTGGATCCGCTTTCGGGTTTACGCATTGATGGGAGCGCTTGCTGGCGTTGCTGGATTGGTGCAAAGTTCGCGCATGAACTCCGTATCAACAGCGCAGTTAGGCCTCGGTAGCGAACTCGATGCCATTGCCGCTGTGGTGATCGGCGGAACCAGCCTGCGCGGCGGATTTGGGCGCATTTGGGGCACCGTTGCGGGTGTACTGATCTTAGGAATGATCACCAACATCCTGACCATTTCCGGCGTGAGCCCCTATTGGCAAGGTGCAGTCAAGGGCGCTGTGATCGTGCTTGCAGTCTTAGTGCAACGCGGCTCGCGTGCGTAAGCGGAAG
>JBDKKN010000167.1:0-2532 GCA_039796075.1 Planctomycetota bacterium
GGGCTGCTGGATTTCGCCATGCAGCGGTCGCGCTACTGCATGCGCCACGCGCGCCGCACGATGAACTGCAAGTAGCCAGCATCTTGCAGGAGGAAGGGTTCGAACGCATTGCGACGGGCTCTACGGTTGCCAGTATTCCCATACTGTTAGCACGCGGGCAGACAGCCGCGGTTGATGCCGCACTCAGTAGCGCGGTGCACGGCCTGTTTGCACGGATCGCAGCGGCGCTTCCGCGGGCACAGATGTACGCCGCTAGCAGCGCAGGCGGCGTGTCAGATATTGCGAATTATCGCCCGAAAGACAGCCTTCTCAGTGGACCAGCGATGGGATGCGCCGCGGCGCGCACTGCGCTTGCCTTGGCGGGAGTGGAGCAAGCAATCACCTTTGATATGGGTGGCACCAGTACCGATGTTGCGCGTGTGGATCGATCAGGCATTGCCATGCGTGGAACATCCACAGTATCGGGCATCACCATTGCCAGTACTGCCATTGATGTGCACAGCGTGGCAGCAGGCGGCGGATCCATCTGCCGAGCCACGGTTGATGGGCTCTTTGTTGGCCCAGAGAGTGCAGGTGCCCAACCTGGTCCGGCGTGTTACGGTCGTGGTGGACCACTTACGGTGACTGATGTCAATCTGCTCTTGGGTCGACTGCCGGAACACATGGCTTCGCTCCCATTACACCGTGCAGCGGCCGAGCAAGCTGCTGACCGAGAGGCGATGAGCAGTGGGCGCGATCGAACCATCATGTTGCGCGAATTTCTTGCGCTAGCAAATGAGCACATGGCCAGTGCAGTGCGCGCCGTGACGGAAGTGCAAGGCCACGATCCCCGCGCCTTCACCCTTGCTGTCTTCGGTGGCGCTGGTGGTCAACACGGCTGCGCAGTTGCTGAAGCGCTTGGCATTGCCAACGTGGTGGTGTTGCCGCACGCCGGATTTGTCAGTGGTGAGGGCGCACTCACGGCGCCGCGTCAAGCGATCGCCACGGTTCCATTCCGAGCGGCACTTGGCGACGGCCACGCGCTGCGCGCCGCCCTGCAGGAGGTGACCGCTACGGCGCACCGTGGTCTAAAGGATGCTGGAAATGCAGCATGTCTCACACGGGCGACTGCCGTGGTTCGGTCGCCTGGTCAGGCGGGAGCGATTGACGTGGAACTACCCATTGACGGCGGCGAGTTCACCGCAGCAGACATTCGCGCGCGGTTTATTGATCGATTCCGCGCTATGTTTGGCCGCGACCCTGGAAGTGCGGATCCGGAGGTTGAAGAGGTGCGTGCAGTGGTGGCAGTAGTGCCGCCGATCGGCGTGATGGACGATGCAGTCCGCACCGTCTTGACAGAGGACGGCGCGGGCGTCACTGTTGAGGAGCGATTGCTCCCGGGCGTGATCGTCGACGGGCCCGCTCTCATTGTGGAACCCGGTGCAACGATCGTCATTGACAAAGGATGGCAAGCATCGATGGAAGCATCGGGTGTCCTGAACATCGTCCGTACAGCCGCCGTGGCGAACGTCACCGTGCTTCCAGTGGACGTGGTGGCCGCGCGGTGTACGGCGATCGCCTCATGGATGGCGGCGATCCTTTCACGCAGTGCCCGCAGCGTCAACATCAAGGATCGCCTGGATTTTTCCTGTGGAATTCTCACTGCCGACGGCAGACTGTGCGCGAACGCCCCCAACGTTCCGGTTCACCTGGGTGCGCTCGGAGCGTGCGTGCGCTCGATTGCTGCATTGCGCGCTATTGAGCCGGGCGAAGTGCTTCTCACCAACCATCCCGCGTTTGGGGGCTCGCACCTTCCGGATATCACCGTGGTGCGTGCGGTCCATGACGACGCTGGTCGGCGCATTGCTTACGTGGCGGCTCGGGCACACCATGCAGAAATTGGTGGAATTCGCCCGGGTTCCATGCCGCCGGACGCGCGCACGCTTGCTGAAGAAGGCGTGGTGTTTCCTCCCATGCGCGTGGCGCTTGGTGGCGCTCTTGATGAAGCTGCACTACGCCATGCGTTGGCAAACGCGCCCTACCCTTCGCGCGATCCTGATCTCAATTGTGACGATGTGCGCGCTGCCATCGCCGCACTTGACGCAGGTGCCACTGCGTTCGCCGGACTAGCACGTGCGATCGGTAGCGACGCGCTGACTGCGGCCATCGACGCATTGCTGGCGCGGAGTGCCACCCGCACTCGCTCCGTGGCCGAGCGCGTTCCCACTACCGGGCTTGCGCGCACGGAACTCCTGGATGATGGAACGCCAATCTGCGTTCGAATTGATCGCGCCCCCAACGGATTGCGCATTGATTTCACCGGTTCCGGAAGTGTTCACTCCGGAAATCTCAACGCGCCGATTGCCGTTGTTCGTAGTGCAGTCCTGTACGCCTTGCGTGTCTTGGCGGGAATGGACGAAGCGCTTGATGAACACCGCGCGCCACTCAACGAGGGATTTCTGGAGCCAGTGGAGTTGGTGATTCCGCGCGGACTTCTCAACCCGGAATTTCACGCAGACCCAACCCGTTGCCCGGCGGTCTTTGCTGGCAACA
>JBDKKN010000168.1:0-12642 GCA_039796075.1 Planctomycetota bacterium
CCGCTTTAATGCTGGCGCTGCTGCAATTACTTATATGAACTGCTTCACATCGATTGACGGCACCGCAGCTCAAACCCAGCTCGCGGTCGACAGCGCGATCGTCGGCATTCGCCGCCTCGTATCGTCCGGTGCGTTGGTTGATGTTGGCATCAAGATCTATGCCGCCGAAATGACCTTCGATGGCGTCAACTTCGGCCGAGGCGCCAATTACGAGATCTATTCCTCCGCTTCCCTCGGCGCTGGCGCTGCTAGCGTCACTCAGCTCGTTAACACGGGCGCGGTATCGGGTGTCACTCTGAACCTGGAAACCGTCTCCAACGCGGGCTTGGGTGGGTTCTGGATCGGTGTCGAGTTCACGGGTGCGAATGCTGCGAGTACTGCCAACGGCTGGCGCGTCACGAACGCCCCCACCACGGGCTCGTCTCTCAACGCCTTCGGCATCTACAACAATGCCGGTAGCGGTGTGTTCGCCGCCTTCTTCGCCTTCGGCACCCCGCCGGGAGCCTCGCCCAGCCGCTTTATGGTGGACGTGAACGGCACCCTTGTGCCAGCTCCAGGCGCCATGGCTCTCCTCGGAGTCGCTGGCTTGATCGGTGGACGCCGTCGTCGCTCATAAGTCAGCACGACCTGCATGATTGATCCAGGACCCCGGCCTCACGGTCGGGGTCCTGTCGTTTTGCCACTTGGCGGTGGCGGGCATCGGTAACCTTCGGCTATGGCCACGGATCGGCCCTCCACTGCAACAACTTCTCGCTCGTCATTCGCCGCGCTTTATGGAAGCCGGACGATGTTGGTGCTATTGGCCCTGGGGTTTGCAGGCGGAGTGCCAAACGTCTTGGTCACCACGGTGACGCAGGCATGGACATCCAGCACTGGTTGGAGCGTCACCGCTATCGGCGCGCTGGGATTCTGCACGTTGCCGTACGCGCTGAAGTTTCTGTGGGCCCCGATTGTTGATGGCACGTCGCTACCGCTGTTCGGGCGCCTCGGCCGTCGCCGCGGTTGGTTGGTGGTGTCACAATCGCTCGCCCTGTTGGCGCTCGTCGCACTCTCGCTCTGGGGGCCGGTACCCACCGACCCCGCGCCTGGTATTGAATGGACTCCCGACGAATTCGCCGCCGCCACACTGCACAACCGAATCTTCTTTGCACTGTTGTGTGCTGCCGCGTTCTTCTCCGCCACGCAGGACATTGTGGCCGACGCGTTCCGCACCGAATCGCTTGCGCCCACGGAACTGGGCGCCGGTGCAAGCACGTTCGTATCTGGCTACCGCATTGCATTCGTGGTCTTAGGTGCCGGGGTACTGCTGGTGGCGGAGACCATCACCTGGCGCTTCGCAACACTCGGCGCAGCACTTGCCATGGGGCTTGGCGTGGTGGCAACACTCAGTGCGCGTGAACCCGAACTGGCGAGCGGTACACGACCAACGCTCACCGAATCGCTGGTGCAGCCAGTCGCGCGTTTCTACGCAGCATGGGGCGTTCGCGTGTTATTTTTGGCCGCCTTCGTCTTGCTCTTCAAGTTGCCAGACCAACTTGCCACCAACATCACCACGCCGCTCCTCATGAAGGGACTCGCCTATTCCGCAGAGTCGATCGGTTGGGTGCGCCAAGCATTCGGATTCGCCATGACCATCGTCGGCGCCGCGGCGGGTGGTTGGATGGTGGCGCGCTTGGGCATCATCCGCTGCTTGTGGATATTTGGCCTTGCGCATTCGTTAAGCATTGCTGGGTTCTTGGCACTTGCCATTGCCTACGGCGCAACCGTGCATGCCACACCGGCAGTTGCGCCACCCGTGTGGGCGCTCATGCCCGCCATCGCGCTGGAGAACATAGTCATTGGAATGGTGACGAGCGGATTTGTGGCATTCCTCATGTCCATCTGCGATCGTCGCTACACCGCCACGCAGTACGCGTTGCTGACCGCGCTGATGGCTGCTGGCAATGCGGTGGCAGGGGGCATGAGCGGCGCCGTGGCAGAGGCGCTCGATTACCCGGGATTCTTAGTGGTAGCCATGCTGGCAGGAATCCCCGGATTGCTCCTCATACCGTTTGTGAAACCGCCAGCCGCTGCGTTGTAGTATGGCGTTTATGTCTGATGTCGTCACAGCCCCGGCACCCGCAGTCACTCGAACGCCTCTTACCTACAAAGATTCGGGCGTCGATATCGACGCTGGTGATGAGGTAGTCGATCGCATCAAGGGTCTCCTGAAGCGCACGCATGGGCCGCGCGTGATGGGTCAACACGGCGCGTTTGCGGGCATGTTCCGGCTTGATTACAACCAGAAACTGTTCAAGAACAACTACCGTGACCCGGTGTTGGTTGGCTGCACCGACGGCGTTGGCACCAAGGTGCTCCTTGCCGCAGAGCGCAAGATCTACGACACGGTTGGTATCGACTGCGTGGCGATGAACGTCAATGACCTCATCGTTCAGGGCGCCGAGCCGCTGTTTTTCCTTGATTACTTGGGGCTTTCCAAGCTTGATCCCGAGGCAACCGCCAAGATGATCGAAGGCGTTGCCAAGGGTTGTGAAATCGCTGGATGTGCGCTCATTGGCGGCGAATGCGCGGAGATGCCGGACATCTATAAGCCCGGAGACTTTGATATCGCTGGTTTCTGCGTGGGCGTAGTGGAATTGGAGCGCGTGGTTGACGCGGCCAGAGTGAAGAAGGGCGACGTGGTCATCGGCCTCCGCTCCTCAGGCGTGCATGCCAACGGCTTCTCACTGGTGCGGCGCATCATCAAGGACGCCGGGCTTGACCTTGACCGGATCTACCCGGAACTTGGTCCGGATCCGCTCTGGAAGGTTCTACTTGAGCCAACCCGGATTTACGCCAAGCCAATCATCAAACTCTTGTCCGGGTACCGCAAGAAGAAGGTCGTCAGCGGGATGGCGCACATTACCGGTGGCGGACTGCCTGGAAACCTGTGCCGAGCGCTTGGTCCAAAGGTAGACGCCGTGCTGGACCCTGCCGCTTGGACCCCAAACCCCATCTTCCCGTTCCTGCGCGAACACGGAAATGTGGCGCAAGACGAGATGTACCGCGTCTTCAATATGGGGATTGGCTACACGCTGATCGTTCGACCAGCTTTCGCTGATGCCGTATGCACCAAGTTGGCGCGGATGGGGGAAACCGCCATAGTTATCGGCGAGATTGTCAAGGGATCGGGCGACGTACGGATTTGACTGGCAGATAACAAGCCCGAAATTTCTGCTTTTTTCCGGGAATCACAGGTTGTGTTCCTCACGGATGACGCCATTATAGACGAGTCTGTCAAAGTTCTCGTTTCCCATGACGGGGAGACGGGTTCGATTACGTTTATGACTGTGTCAGGATTGCATTTATTTCACTCAGTGTCGGTGACAAGTCCACAGTGCCTGGCTTATCACCGTCCCCGCATTTCAAGGCATTGACGTCCCGTTCATATTTACAAGGAAGCAACGAATCATGAGAAACACCTTCTTCACAGCTTGCGCCGCGACAGCGCTCACGTTCGCGTGTCCGGCGATGGCTCAAACCGAAATTTACTCCTGCGGGTTTGACTCGCCTCCATACACGGTGGGCACCATCAACTTGCAACAGAGCTGGACGACCGCGCAGGCAGCAGCCATCGTCGCTGTTCCACAGATGTCCATCGTGTCCTCCGGTGGTCCCGGCGCACAGGCTGGCAACGGTTTCTTTAGTTCAGTGAGTGGTATCGACGCCACCACTTCAGGTCGCTTTGCCTTCCAGACGACTGATTACCCAGAAGCTGGTGTAAACGGTCCAATTATTACTGCGATCAGGGCGGCACAGACCAGCGGCGCAAGTTCCATCGAGTTCTCGGCGTGGGTCACTGCGCCAACCCCAGCGGTCTCTGGCACCACAAACGTACCCGCTCGCCACGGTATGGTTCTTTATGTCGTTGACCCAACCGGAGCTAACACCAGTTTCAAGGCGTGCTGCGGCTTCCAAGTTCGAGCCTACGACCGCCAAGTGTTTATGGTGCAGTGGCTCGATGTTGGTCAACTGGGCGTAACCACTGCTGGCAACTACCTCATCAATTTTACAACACCCTTGACAGTAGCAGAAACGGGTTACACGCAAGTGAGTGTCCGCTGGAACCGTTCGAGTGGAATGCCAGCGATTAAGGTCGGCGCCTCCGAGTGGGCCGATGTTGTTCAAACCTCAACCGTGAACTACACGGCAGATGAATTTGACATTGTCAATACCCGTGGTGGTGGAACTGTGAGCACCCAGGCGTACATGGATTCGCTGTCAATCGCGGCTGCGGTTCCGGCCTATCCGCAGTGCACTGCGACGGCAGGCGACTGCGATGTAGCGCATGCGTCCGGTGGTTGCAATATCAGCTCTTGCTGCGAGACCGTTTGCAATCTGAGCCCAGACTGCTGCGCAGTGGCTTGGAACCAAGATTGCGTTAATCTTGCAATCCCAGCGTGCGATCTGTTTGTGTACGCCTGCACCAGCCCAGGGACACCTTCAAACAATTGCGCAACTTCTCCGACCGTAGTTACTCTGCCTGCGCTCGTTGCTTACAACACAACGACTGCAACCACCGATGGACCTCCAGAGCCATTGTGCGGCTCGGGGAACAATGACGTGCAGGTTCACAAGGACGTTTGGTACCGCTTCCAAGCGGCTACCAGTGGCACTCTCATCGCGTCGAACTGCAACGGCAGTACTGCTGGTGGATCGGGTGACTTTGACTCGAAGATCGCTGCCTATGACATTGGTACAAGTCTGGCTGCATTCGACCCACAATTGCTGCCTGATTACTTCATTGGCTGCAATGAGGACTGCTCAGATCCAATCTTCACCTCAGAGTTGGCAGTGTCTGGGATTGTTCAAGGTCGCTTCTACCTTGTTCGACTTGGTGGCTACGAAGGCGCCTCGGGTTCCGGCAATATCTCGATCGCTGTAACCCCCCCGCCAAGTCCATGCGACCCTGCGTTCTTGATTCAGGGCGTTGCGGGTAACAACCTGGTCACCACGAATGCTCTGTTCCCAGACCTGAATATGCAGACCTACTGCAACTTCACGGCTGGATCTCAGAACATCGCTAAGGCTCAGTTCATCAAGTTCACTCCGACTGCTTCAGGAGCGATGACTGTCAGCAATTGCGCTGATACGGGTGCCACGGTTGACTGCCGCTTGGCAGTGATGACGACGTGCGGTGATGTGGCCACCACCCTTGGGTGCGATGACGACGGATGCACAGCAGGTGCCGCCCCTTACACAAGTACGGTGACAGTGAACGTCAGCGCTGGCCAGCCCGTGTACATCGCGGTTGGTGGCTATGACGCAACTGCAACTGGTCCGTTCAATGTTCTTATCGCGCCCCCAACGGCTCCGGCGTGCCCGGCTGATTTGAACAACGACGGCGTTGTCAACGGTGCTGACCTTGGTCTGCTGCTCGGCTCATGGGGTGTTTGCCCAGGCTGCTCAGCCGACCTCAACAATGACGGCATCGTGAACGGTGCTGACCTTGGTCTGATGCTCGGTTCATGGGGACCATGCCCGGTCTGATGTGAACGCACCCCGCTGGGTGGGGTGATAAAGTGAGTTCTGCGTGGCCCCCGGATTCGTCCGGGGGCCACGTCTTTTTTAGTTGTCGTCGCGCCAGCGTCGGCCCTGTTTGCGCTGGCCGTCCTTCTTCTTGCCTTCCAGTCGACGCTGGACGCTTCCCCATGTGGGCTTTGTCTTCTTGCGGACTTTCGGACGGACCGCCGCCTGGGAAACCATGGTGCGGAGCCGGCCTTCGCAGGCATCTTTGTTCTGCAGCTGGCTGCGGTGCAGGTCGCAGCGGTACAGCAGTTCGCCATCACCCACCAGCACACTGATGGCGATGGCGCGCAGGCGTTCCAGGGCGGCATCGTCAAGACCGCCAATGTCCACTGCGCGGACGCGGAGAATGGCGGCGGTGCTGGCCTTGTTGACGTGCTGACCACCCGGGCCACGGGCGGTGGTGAAGCTCCACTCCATGTCTTGCGGACGAATCCACGTGCCACGCCCCAGATCGACCGCCCCGGGCGGACGCCGAGGCTTGGGCGGTGGCGGTGGGGGGCTTGATGGGTAGGCTTCCGTCATGGTGACTTTCATTGTCGCAGGTTGGTTGATGATGCAGGCTGCCGTGGCTGTTTCTTCAACGGGGAGTTCAGCGGCAGTGCCTTCATCGGCGTCATTGGCGCCATCGGCTTCATCGGCTTCATCGGCTTCATTGCCTTCCTCGGCTTCATCTGCGGCATCGGCGCCGGGCGCGATTCCCCCCGACTCATCGGCCGCTCGGATTCTTGGCGTGGCGGAAGCACCGGCCGTGACGGCGGATGTGGGCGTGTGGGTCCCCAGGCTCACCGGCACGGCGCAAGTTGGCAGCGGCGGCACATCGTTCGATTTGAATGATGACTTGGCGGTGGAAGGCAACAGCGCTGGGGTTGCTGGCGAGTTTGCCGTGACCATCGGGCGCTGGCGGTTTGGAGGCATGGGATTCTCAGCGTCCACTTCAGGCAATGAGAACGCCGTCAAGGGCGGGACCTTCGGCGATACCAACATTTCGGTGGGCGATCAGATCAAGGGCAGCTACAGCGCGTGGATGGCAGGGGCCGAAGTGGGGTACGTGGTGTACCGCCCCAGTGCTGATGAGCCGTGGGCGTGGAGTGATGAGGGCGACAACCGCGACGCGGCATCCAAGGCGTTTGGTGCTAACGGACGTCCGCTCTTTGACCCGCAGTTTTTATTGCTTGGTGGAGCGCTGCTGTTTCATTACGACCAGACGGTGGAGAATGTCACCGTTCCCAGTTCATCAAGTTTTGATCGCACCGTTGGATGCATCTATGGAGGTGCGGGAATTGACGTGCAGATCGGCTGCGACGGTCGAGTGCCGCTCGTGCAGGACTTACGTATCTACGCCAATGCTGGCGTGGGTCCATCGATCCCGGATGCAGACATCATGTGGCTATTGCGCGCTGGCATTGCATTCATGATCAATGAGAACATTGGCGTGGAGTTTGGGTACCGCCTGTTTGACTTCGACATGCAGGATGGTCCATCCACGGTGGATGCTGGCTTGCGCGGGCTATTTGGTGGCGTTTCAGTTCGCTTCTGAGGAGGAAGCATGGCGCGGAGCAAACTATTTCTGCGCGCCAAGATCCGGCACATTGTCCTCACGAAGACGGCAGACCGTCTCACCTTGGGGTTGCTGGGGCGGCGCCATCGTGCACAGCCGATTGAGGTGCGCACGGTGGAGGTATGTATTCCGCAGTGGCCGCAGGCGTATGACGGAGTGCGGATTGCGCACTTGACGGACTTTCATCTTGGTGAATTGATGCACGTCGGGCAAGCACTGGATGCCGTGGAACGCGTGGCATGCCTGAAGCCTGACATGGTGGCGTGCACGGGTGATGTGGTGGATTTAGATTTGCATCACATGGGCGCGGAGGAATTATTGTCCGCCATGGGATCAATGGAGGCGCCGCTCGGGCGGTTCTTGGTGCTTGGAAATCACGATCATCTTGATGATGGGCACATGCTTGCGGCCATGGCTTCCATGCGCGGCTTGCAGGTGTTGCATGGCGCGGTGGTGCCGGTGGGCGATGCCAGTGATCCGCTGTTGGTTGGCGGTGTTGATTGGGCAAGTACGGTGCGAGCGCTTGACCAGCGCGTGGCGGAGTTGCCGCAGACGCCGCATCTGTTGTTGGCGCACAACCCGAAGGCATTTCATGCTGCCGCGCGCCTTGGCATTCCACTGACACTGAGTGGACACACGCACGGCGGACAGGTGGCGTGGAAGGGCAAGCCGCGCGCGAATGTTTCGTTTGCGCATCGATTGAGCGCGGGTCTTTACCAGCGCAATGGATGCGCGCTCTTTGTGAGCGTGGGCGCGGGTGCGTGGTTTCCACTGCGGGTGCATTGCGCGCCCGAGGTGGTGGTGATCACGGTGCGGCGTGGCTCGGGGCAGTGAATTCCGGGGATGCGGCGCATGTGCGCCAACGGTCCTGCTTCCGGAAATAGCGGTGTTCGAGCGCTCGCATTGATGATTCGGGCGGTCTCTGTCGTGGGCGGTGTCTGGAGGGGCGGGTCTTTGCGTTGAGAGACTTGTCCCGATTCTGGAATTTGTGGCAAACTGATGTCATAAGGAGTCACTTCTATGACTGACACTGCCGCTTCTACCACTGCCGCTTCTTCCACATCCACCTCTTGCTGCTGCCCCTGCGAAAGTCGTATCAAGAAGTTGGAGAAGACTGTTCGCCGAATTCGCTTGTGGCTGTTTATCTCGCTGGGTGTGCTGATCTTCTTGATTGGCGTTGCGATTGGCAAGGGTAATGGTCACGACCGCGATGGTGGCGAAGGCCGCGAAGGCCGTCGTGAAGAGATCCGCCGCGTTGAGATCATGGGCGGCCCGATGATGGGTGGCAACATGCAGAGTGGCCCCGGCCCGCAACCTGGTCCAATGATGGGTGGGCCCGGCCCGCGTGATGATGGCATGCGTGGCGGTCCTGATCGCCGTCCCAACATGGGTGGCGAAGGACGTGGCAAGGATGCTCCCAAGCAGAAGAAGAGCGGCAAAGACAAGGACTGACGCTCGCGCTTGCGGCGAACGCCCGCTCAGCACATTACCCGTAGTGCTTGCCGAAGCGATTGGCGATGAAGTCGCTGAACGCTACGTCTTCGTTGCGTACAAATCCGTGTGACGGAAGTTTGCCTTCGCGCAGCAGATCAAGCACGGCGGTGATGCCGCATGCAGTGGTGATCTGAATGGCAGTCCAATGATGGCCGCCGATTTCTTTGTGTCGAACGATCTTTGCGTAGGTGCGTTCGGTGTGCCGACCGCCAATATCGCCAGTGGCACTCACGAAGATCGCCACGATGTCCTGTGCGGTGGTGGGCAGGGCGCGTTCGAATACGGCCTTCAGTTCCTCGCGATGCTCGCGGAATCCCAGGTCCCACAAGAGCAGCTTGAGAATGGCGTTATGGCCGGGGTAACGCATGGTCTTGTAGGACAGGTGCTTCACCTTGCCCTCTAGCGTGGACGCAAAGGTTCCCAGTCCGCCGGAAGTGTTGAAGGCTTCAAACTCAATGCCGTCAATCATCATGTGTTCGAGCCCTTCGAGCGCAGGAACGACGGTGACGTGGCCGTCAACAACAGCCTCGCATGGCTGGATGTACTCATTGATGAGACCGTCAGTGGACCACGTGAGGTTGTACTTCAGTGCGTTGGATGGGAACTCCGGCAGCGCGCCGACGCGCATCTTCACTTCATGCATCACACCCATGCCTTGAATGACATGATTGGCGGCAATAGTGATGAAGCCGGGTGCAAGTCCACATTGTGGAATGAAAGCGGTCTTGGCTCCCTTGGCAAGCTCCATGACTTTCTTGGTGACGGCTACGTCCTCGGTCAGGTCAAGGTAGTGAACGCCAGCAGCCTTGGCGTGCTCGGCGATCATTGGGTTGCAGAAGAACGGCGCACAACTCACCACGGCCCACTGTCCGGCGAGCGCCTTATCAACGGCGGCGGTGTCATCGAAGCGGCCGTGCATGCCTTGGGCACCCGGAGCCAATGCCAATGTCTCGGCGATGGAATTCTCATGCGAGTCCATCACTCGGACTTGGTAGTCGCCGGAGCCATGAAGAAGACTTGCAACCATACGACCAATTTTTCCAGCGCCGAGTACGAGAACATTCTTCATGGGGGAGACCGTATATGTAGCGAGTGACGAATCAGAGTGTGACCGAACGGTGAATGGCAATGATCATGCCAGTGATTATGCGGGCGAAGCAGCGATGGTTTCGCCCACTTCGTGCATCAATTCACCCATGGTTTCTGGGCCAAAGGCAAACTTCAGGCCGGCTGCCTTGAACAAGGCAGGGAGCGGTTGACTTGAGCCGAGGGCCAAGCCCTTCTTGTAGTTGCCGAGCGCATCGCTTGGGTTCCGCTTTGCCTGCATCCACATCTGCAGTGCGCCGAGTTGCGCAATGCCGTACTCGATGTAGTAGAAGGGCAGACCAAAGATATGCAGTTGGCGGTGCCACATGGTCTGCAGCGAGTTCTCATGACCCGTCCAGTCGATGGCGGATCCAAAGCGGTCATTGAGGTGCAGCCAATACTGCTCGCGATCTTTGCGCGTGTGCGTGGGGTTCAGATAGACCCAGTGCTGGAACGCATCGATGGTTGCGATCCACGGGAGCATGGTGCTGAGCGACTCAAGGTGATCACGTCGCGCACGCATTGCGTCGTCTGAGGAGTAGAACTCTTCCAGGTAGGGGAAGGTGAGCAATTCCATGCTCATGCTGGCAACTTCTGCAAACTCCATCGGGCTGCTTCGATAGGCAACCAATGGGTCGTGCGCAGCCAGCAGGCTGTGGAATGCGTGGCCAGCTTCGTGCACCATGGTGATGACGTCGCGGTGCAGTCCGGCGGCGTTCATGAAGATGAATGGTGATCGGGTGCGCTGCCGCTGGTATTGGTAACCGCCTGGGGCTTTGCCCTTGCGGCTTTCAAGATCCAGGCAATCGCCGCGGCGCATGCTGTCAAACATGGTCCCGAGTTCAGGGTCCATGCGATGGAAGATGGCGCTGGAACGATCGACAAGTTCTTCTGCGCCTTCAAAGGGCTTGAGCGGCGCGCGGCCGTGCAGATCAACCTTGATGTCCCACGGCTTCAGGGCGGAAATTCCTAGGACTTTTGCGCGTTCAGTGTTGAGCTTGCGCAGCAGTGGAACGCACACTTTTTCTGCGCCTTCGTGGAAGGTTGCGCAGTCGGCGGGCGTGTAATCAAAGCGTTGCAGGCGAGCGTGTTGGAAGTCTCGGAAGTTTGAGTATCCGCCGTTCAGCGCCATCTGATGACGGTGTGCCAGCATGTGGTCAAAGATGTCATTGATGCGATCGACGTCGTTGAGGCGGCGGGCGGAGACGGCTTCCCAGCTTGCCTGTCGGCGGGGGCGATCGGTCTCTTCTAGGTAGCGCGCCATCTGTGGAAGCGTGCGTTCTGCGCCGTCAAAGTGGACGGTCATGGCGCCGTTGATCTCGCTGTACTGCTGGTCAAGCTTGGTGACTTCAGTCTCAATCGGAATGTTCACTTCGCAGAACATCTCAACCGAGCGACGCAGGCTGCGGAGGAGCACGCTGTAGCGTTGTTGGTCGAGTTGTTGGGCGAAGGGGCATTCAGCGATCTTGCGATCGAGGGCGAAGCCGATCTTCTTGAGTTCCGGTTCAACGTTCTCAACAAAATCCAGGTAGCGCTTGCGCGCGAGTTCGTCGTCGGTGTGACGCGTCATCTGGATGTAGAGATTGGCGGCCGATTCTTCAGCAGCGGCATCGAGTTCGCTGCGGTCCAAGAGCAGACGCTCCAGCGCGGAGCAATCATGAATGGTGCGGCCCACTAGTTGCGAGTACAACGGTTCAAGCGCAGACCATTTGCTGCCATCAATGACGGCGGGAACAAACGTGGATGCGGGGGGATGGCCGGTGCTGGTAGTGCTCGTGGTCATGTCGAATGTTTCCGAAGCAAGTAAGCCGAGCATGGTAGCCCTCCCCGGCGTCATGAAACTTATTGGTCGCGACGTTTGTGGCGCGGCGAACGGCGGACTTCAGTGTCCGCGGACAGTGACCGCGATGGCGGGAAGGCCCGCTCGTGCTCGCACCAGTTCGGCGATCAGGTCGGCTTCCAATCGTCCAGCGCAAAGAACAAACAACGTGCTGCCGCTACCGCTGACATGGACGGTGCGGGCGGCGGCCTCTTGCACTTCTGCGATCTCGTCTTCGAGAGCGGGTGCAGCGGCGATGGCGGCTGCGGCCAGGTCATTGAAGGGCGCATCATGCGTGAGGGAATCCATGGCGGCGAGCGCACGGACGCGGTGTGTCTGCAGCGCGGCGTCTGGGCGGAGCGTGTCAAACTTTCCGTACACGGGGCCGGTTGGGCAAGCGATTGCCGGGAACACCAGCACGGCGTGGATGTCAGGAAGTTGGTCGTGATGTTCAAGTCGTTCGCCGAGGCCTTCCACGATGGCACTACCCCCGCGCACCAAGAACGGCACATCGCTCCCGAGGCCGCGAGCGATCTCAGCGAGTGTTGCGTTGTCAAGGCCGAGTTCGAAGAGTTCGTTCACGCCGCGCAGCATGGCTGCAGCATTGCTTGAGCCACCACCGAGACCACCGCCGACGGGAATTCGCTTTTCAAGTTTCATTCGCAGCGGGAGCTTTCGGCCGACATGGCGTTCAAGTTCCAAGTGCGCGCGGACGGCGAGGTCGGTCTGGATGGGCCAATCGATGAGCGAAGTTCGCGGCGCATCGGGGGCCCAGATGATGGCATAGAGCGAGTCGCGGCCTGCATCAAGACGGCGAAGGTGCAGGTCATCTGCAAAGTCGGTGGTGACCATCCAACTAGCGATGGGGTGCATGCGATCTGCACCGGGTGCACCGACGGAGAGCGCCAAGTTGAGCTTGGCAGGGGCACGCACAAGGATTTCGCGGGGCTCAGACATGGGACGAAAGCGTAGCGGGGAGTTGCGCGCGGGACCCTCGGACGCGGACGGCTGCGCTCCACAAGGTTCCGCTTAGCCTCGGGCGAAACTGTTCGTCCGGTTGGCACCCACGGGGCGTACGTCCAACTGCCGGACTTCTCAGTTTCACACGCCGCTTACC
>JBDKKN010000169.1:0-7729 GCA_039796075.1 Planctomycetota bacterium
CAGCGGAGTCCTGCAGATTGTCTTTGGCATGCTCCGTGCAGGTGCCGTGGCGAACTACCTACCAAACAACGTCATCAAGGGTCTCTTGGCGGCTATCGGCGTCATTCTCATCTTGAAGCAGGTCCCGCATCTTCTTGGTCATGACGCGGACTACGAAGGCGATATGTCGTTCGTACAGGCCGACGGGCGGAATACGTTGACGGAAATCGCAGATGTGCTGAACAGTTTCGTTCTTGGCTCCGCACTGATCGGTTTGCTGTGCGTCGCATTGCTCCTCTTCTGGAATAGGAGTCGCCTCAAGAAGTCCCTGTTCCCTGCGCCGCTCGCTGCTGTACTTCTTGGTGTGGCTATAAGTGAGGCGCTCCGCATGACCGGATCGTCCTGGGCGATCGGAGATTCGCACTTGGTTTCAGTGCCAGTCTTAGGGACGGAGGGGCAAGGGTGGGACAGCATTTTCCGGCTCCCGGACTTCACGCAGATCGGTAACCCAAAGATTTACATAGCCGCGGCAACGCTCGCGATTGTTTCCAGCCTAGAGACACTCCTCAACCTTGAGGCCACCGACAAACTAGATCCACAGCGGCGTATCGCTCCGCCCAATCGTGAATTGTTCGCGCAGGGTGCAGGCAATCTCTTGGCGGGTTTCGTTGGCGCGATGCCGATCACCTCGGTGATCGTGCGTAGTTCCGTGAACGCTGCCGCTGGTGCTCGGACGCGCTTGGCGACGATCACTCACGGAGTCTTGCTAGCAGGGTGTGTATTTCTCCTTCCCACGGTGATCAATCGGATTCCACTGTCGGCGCTCGCCGCCATCCTGGTAGTGACGGGCTTCAAGCTAGCGAGCCCGGAGCTCTTCCGACAAATGTGGCGTGATGGTCGAGCACAGTTCTTGCCCTTCATCGCCACCGTGGTCGCCATTGTGTTTACCGATCTTCTCATCGGTGTATTGATCGGTCTTGGCACCAGCGTCCTGTTCCTTCTGCACAGCAGCCTGCGCCGCGGCATGAGCATCAGCCGTGAAAATCATGCCAGTGGAACGGTCAATCGCATTGAGTTGGCGGACCAAGTCACCTTTCTCAATCGCGCGGCTATTCGTGACGCGATGGAGTCAATCAAGCCTGGCGAGCGAGTGGTGCTGGACGCGCGCACCTGTGATTACATCGATCCAGACATTCTCGGATTGATTCGCTCCTTCCGCGACGAGGCTGGACCGGCGCGGGGAATCAGTGTGAGTTTGGTCGGCTTTCAGGATCGATACAAGCTGCCCGACCGCATCCAATACGTCGATGTAACCACCCGCGATATACAGGCTTCGCTCACTCCGCAGCGCGCCTTAGAACTTCTGCGTGCTGGCAATCAGCGTTTCAGATCCGGACAGCGCCTACACCGTGACCTGGCGCGGCAGATCGATGCCACCAGCACTGGTCAGCACCCAATAGCGGTCGTACTCAGCTGTATCGATTCCCGCGCTCCGGTCGAAATGTTGTTCGACCAAGGAATTGGTGATGTATTCAGTTGCCGCCTTGCAGGAAACGTTCCATCCCGCAAGGCGATGGCGAGCATGGAGTTCGCTTGTAAGGTGGCCGGAGCCAAGTTAGTGTTGGTGCTGGGTCACACGGGATGCGGTGCCGTCAAGGTTGCCTGCGATCTTGCCACCGCCGATGCGCCCACAGTCGCCGCAGTGGGACTGGAAAACCTGCCATATCTTCTTGAACCCCTGCGCGAAGCGGTCCGCCTGGAGACCACCATCGCGGCAGACCGCACCTCACACAACGCGGTGTTTGTTGACCGCGTGGCGGAACTGAACGTTCGGAACGTGATGCGCACGATCAAAGCCGGTAGTTCCACGCTTCAGTCGATGCTGGATGCTGGCGAGATCATCATGGTCGGCGCCATGTATGACGTGAAGACGGGCATCGTCACGTTCTTGGATTTACCGGATTAATTGACTATATCTCTCGCCTTCTAGGATCTCGCCTATGGCCATCGAAAATACCGTCGTTGAAGCGATTCATAAGTGGCAGTTGGACCAGCGAGTCCATGGAGATGAAGAAGCAGCAAGGCTGACGGCTCTGACCAATGCCCTCAAGGGATCAGACCGACTGAAAGTGGTTCGAGCGTTTTTTGACTACTTGGACTCCGCAACGAAGTATCGCTCAATCTGGATTCCACAAATCGCAGCGCTGATGAACGCAGTCAACCAAGCGGCTGCGAAAAAGAGCTTTGAAGGTCCAACTTTCGTTGTAGCGCGGGATGGATTTGGCTGGCTGGAAGAACAACACCGCAAGAATCAGCCGAGGTTCGACGCAGGGATCGACAAGTGGACAAAGCAACTTCCTGAGCGACTCGCAGCCATTCACACCGCCAACGGCGGATACCGCTCGCAGGGATTGCTGGACTTGCCAGGGGAAATAGCGTATTTGGTCAGCCGGGTGGAGGTTCACAACCAGGCGAAGGTTCACAACCAGGTGAAGGATCACACACCGATACGCGTGCCACAGTTGCCTCCGTGGCAGGGGCCTGCGAATCTCCCCTCCTCGGCGTGTAAATTTCTTGACATCGTGGTAATCCGCGGCATTTTTCCGGCGAGCGTGCCCGCTAGACGGTGTGATGGCCGTCAGCATCCTGGGTCACGCTCAAATCACGAGGCTCGCCCAAAGGGCGGGAATGGATCCAGCGCATGAACTCTGTCGCTATCGCCGTGGTGGGTGCCGCATCGCTTGTCGTTTCGGCGGATGCGGGGTTCACGGGGTTCGTCGCCTACGCCAAGCAGGTCGGTGCCAACGTCTTCGTTGATGTCTTCTGCGCCGTCTCGAACTCGAGCGACAAGTTCCTCAACACCTTCAACGTCAATAGCTCGGCCACCTACGTCCAGGGCACCGGCTACTACGGCAAGACCTGGAGCCCCGACCCCAACTTCAACCTCACCCGCAGCTCGGTCGACAGCTACATGACCGCTGGCTGTTTCTCCGGTGCTGCGTACGCCGGCGAGTACTTTGCGTCAATCAACACCTACGGCGACTCGAACTGGACCGGCACTAGTTGGAGGGGCACGAACCCGCAGCCGGGTAGCCCAGGCTCGCCCCCTGCCACCCGCATCCCGGCGAACGTCGGCTGGTACACGGCCGACCCGACGTCGTTTGACAACGACGCGATGGAACTGGCGACGAACAACGTCGGCTACACCCGCTTTGACTCGGTGGCCACCGCTGGCCAGGGCGTGGTCGGTGGCACGGCCGGCTCGGCCGATGCGAACTTCGGAATCTGGTGTGCGCACCTAGTGATCGCCTCGGGCAGCATGCCGACGAACATCAACACCTTCTTGGGCGGCTGGATCGGTGCTGCGTCCATCACAGACGGCGTGACCGGCGTGGTCAGTCAGGGCTACAGCAGCTTCATTCCCGCCCCTGGCGCCATCGCGCTCGTCGGTGTCGCAGGATTCTCCCCACGCCGGCGACGGAGCTGATCTGGCATTGACGGCATGTGATCCAGTCGAGGCGATCACATGTCGAACCTTGGGCCGTCGCACTCGCCGCTCATGATGCTCCGCTCGAAGCCCCTGGACGCTTGATCGACAACGCAGTTCACGACGCAGCACGTACCCGCACCACCATGCAACAACCCTCAGCAAATGCTGCGGGGCCCGGGGAAAGGCAGGGTTGTGCATCTCGGTGCAGACCCTTGCGGGTACATGCTTGAGACATCAATGGGCGATACTGGACTCGAACCAGTGACCTCACGGGTGTGATCCGTGCGCTCTAGCCAGCTGAGCTAAGCGCCCAAGGAGAGGGATTATAGCAGCATCGCAAAGAATGATTCGCAACGTGATAACACGTGTGGACAGTGCGCGCTCGACGGCGACAGCGGCAGCAGTTCTCGGCAGAAGTCGCAGACGTGATGCACGTCGTATTTTTCGTAAATGCAGCAGTCGGCTAAACTTCCGGTTCGTTCAATCACAGACCGAGTCGTTTTGACTTCCAACTATCGGGGACAACATGTACAAGTTGAATACAGGCATTGCGTGGGTTGCTTTACTAATGACCAGTGGCGCTGTGATGGCTGCGCCTCCAGCTCCACGAGGTATTGCTGACCTCAGAGGGTGGCAGCCGAATGGTCAAACCACTGAGACTAAGACGAAGGATGATCAAGGCATTCCGCCCAAGACAGAAACTACGCCCGACATCTTGCGTGTCTGTAATTTCAGTGGCTTCGCTCAGTATTGCACGGTGAATCGTGCCTACGCGGGTGGTACGAGTTCCTGCGGCGTCGCACAAACCAATATCGGCATTGCATTTACTGGCGCGGAGGTATTGAACACATACAACGGGTCTGGCCAACCCGATGCGGGGATTGTCTACGCGCCCAATGGCGAAATTCTCGTTGGGATTGAGAATTTCTCCACCAACCAGATTTCGTTCTACTACACATCGACCGTCGCAATGACCGTGCGCGCGTTCGCGACCGCTGATGGAACTGGGACACCTACAGCCACGTTCAATCTCACCGCAAACTCGTCGAACAATCCGTACTACGTCTGGTCGGTATTTACGCAGGCGTTGGACGTGAGCACTCGATCAGTCCGAATTGCCGGCAGTGCCAGTAAATGGGGTATTGACCGCTTGGCGATGCAAGATGCCAGTCCTGCGCCCGTCATTACTTCTGTTTCGCCAAATTTCGGATCTCAATTCGGCGGAACGCCCATCACTATTGTGGGATCAAACCTCACAGGAACCACCAGCGTCACCATTGGCGGAGTTGCAGCAACGAACATTGCCGTGACATCTGCAACGCAAGTCACCGCTGTGACTCCATTCTCGGCGACATCTGGCGCAAAGGCTGTTGCAGTGACAACACCATCGGGAACATTCAGCGCACCGGATCTGTTTACTTACACAGCAGCAGTACCAGTGCTCGCGCTGACGACGAATGGCTCACCTTGCAGCCTTGTTGGGGCGTCCGTCAATGTAAGTGCAACTTTGAGTGGCGTGGTCACCCCAATTCTTGCGGGGCAGATCAATTTGACATGGACCCCTTCGAAGATGTCGCTCGTATCAATCACTTCCGGCGATGCGCCGTTCAATCAAGTCCACGTCATCAATCAGACGGCTGGAACTGCGTTGATACTTGTATCTTTGACGCAGGGATCAGCGCCTGTCACCGTAAACTCCGCCGTCGTTGCGCGGTTGAATTTCACTACCGCGAGCGCATCGTGTTCGGGTGCTGGAACAGCTATTGAATTCTTCCCGAGCGGCACGCTTCCAACCGAATTTGCCAACGGAACCGGTGGGACGGTGCTACCAACACTCATTGCTTCGAGCGTGTTCTCCGTGGATGATGGGGTGCCGGTACTCGTGAACGTACCGGCCAATGTCGCAGTTCAAGCAGAAGCCGGGCTTGGAAGTTTCGCTCGGGTGACGCTCACGCCTCCGACAGTGACCGACACATGCACCCCAGGGCTGGTGGTCACCGGAACACGCAGCGACGGAGCGGCGATGAACGCCCTGTACCCAGTGGGGACGACCACCGTGACTTGGCGGGCCACCGACCCGTGCGGAAATACCGCGTCAGCGCCTACCACCGTCACTGTTGCGCCGTTCAATACCATCACGTTCGCGGTGTCCTATACAAATAGCAGCGGGTACGCGGCAAGTTCGGCGCGCACTCTAACACTCAATATTCACGGGGCGCAGGGTTACACCCTCAAGCCATCACAGGCAGTGACACTGCTCTACGGGGCGAGCACATTCTCCCTCACGAATATGGCAATTGACAACTATGACTGCGTTGCTGTTGAAGAGCAGGGCAGATCACTTCGTAAAGTGGCGTCGATCACGGATGCGGGTCTGATTTGGTCTTCAACATCAGCACTCGTTGCCGGCGACCTGATCGACGACGAAGTGATTGATGTCTTGGATTGGGGCGCCTTCATTGCGAACAATCCATTTGCCGATTTGAATGGTGACGGCGTAATCAATTCAGTTGATGGCAACATCATCTTGGCCAATTATGGTTTGTTGGGCGAGACTGGCTGCGGTAATTCGTTTACAGGTCCGCAAGGTCCTGTGGATGAAATTTCTGTGGCGGACCTTGTTCGGCGCGGGCTGTCAGGATTGGTTGTTGCAGATTTGAACAAGGATGGCTGGCTCAACGCCACGGATGTTGAAATGTGGCTCAAGAGCCACTGAAGTAGACGATTCTGACAATGATTCTCAAGAGGCGGTCACCAGTTGCAACTGGTGACCGCCTCTCTTTCATTGACTTGGTGCGAGCATCTCGCGCATCCGCAGCCATGAGCCGTTTGGGCGCGGGCGTCCCCTCGCGCTTGCCGCTCGCCGCATACCCTGCAAATATGATGCCTCTCTTATTCCGTATTGCTCGTAGTCATGCCCGCGCTGCGCTTGCAACTCTTGCCGCGGCCACCATGCTCTGTGCCGCCCTCGCTGCTGGAATGGCGCCGCCCGTATCGCCCGCACCTGCTGCTTCAAGTCCCACCAAACTCCTCCGCGTTTATCTCCTGGCCGGTCAATCCAATATGGAAGGTCACGGCGTTGTTGATCTGAACGATGCGCGTGATTACAACGGCGGTCGCGGCACGCTTGCCACATTCGTGGACAACCCTGCTAACAAGGCAGCGTGGGGCGATCTCCGCGCGGCGGATGGCTCGTGGTTTGTGCGCGATGATGTGTTCGTTTCGTACCTCACGGAGCAGGGCTCGCAGAAAGCCGGTCCACTTTCGGTGGGCTTTGCGGTCTATGAAGACAAGCATCACATTGGGCCAGAGCTTGGCATTGGTCGTGCGCTCGGCAATGCATTCGCGGAGCCAGTGCTCCTCATCAAGACAGCGTGGGGCGGCAAGAGTTTGGCGAAGGACTTTCGTCCACCAAGTTCAGGCGGCGCGGTCGGTCCGTATTACAAGCAGATGATCGCCGAGTACCGCGCTGCGGTGGCGGCCATCTCCACGCAGTTCCCCGCGCTTGCTGGCTACACGCCGCGCCTCGATGGTGTCATCTGGTTCCAAGGTTGGAACGATGGCTGCGATGAAAAGGCTGCCGCCGAGTACGAAGGCAATCTTGTGCACCTCATCACCGATATGCGCGCGGAGTTTGGAAATCCGAAACTCGCCTTTGTCGTCGGCGAAACCGGCAACATGGACAACGAGGTCCTCCGTCACGGGCAGCGCGACGGCTGCCTACATAAGGAAGTGGCAACCGGAACCAGCTTCGTCCCCACGCGACAATTCCTCCGCGACGCAAAGGAATGCCCAAACCCCGGCCACGGCCATCATTGGTTCGGGAGTGGGGAGAGTTACTTGTTGATTGGTGACGCGCTCGGCAAGGCGGCGGTGCAAATGGCGCCGGAACCGCGCCCAGCGCCAGCCCTCGCTCCAGCTCCAGCCCCAATTACTTCGTCTGCGCGGCCTGCTCAGCCTTGACGCGGCGCACAGCTTCCTGCGTGGCGCGTTCCATCTGGTCTTCGGTCAGCTGGCGCGGGGTGGTGGCTGGCTGGGAATCGTCCTTGGACAACTCTTCGCCGGCTTCCTTCATGCCCTTCTTGAACTCGGTGATGGATTTACCGATGTTTCGGCCCACGGACGGCAGGCGGCTGCCGAAGAGCAGGAGGCCGATCACCAGAATGATGATCATCTCCGCTCCGCCAGGGAGCCCGAACGCCGCAAGAACCGGGGAAGTAGCAATAGTCATCTCAGAAGTGTAGCCACAGTTCTGCACTT
>JBDKKN010000170.1:0-66158 GCA_039796075.1 Planctomycetota bacterium
GCGCTTGCCGATCAACGACTTGAGGACCCCCCGACATGGGAATGCCGAACTTCGAACCACTGATTGTTCCCGTCATCTTCACGCTCTCCGACCGCTCGTGCCAACTTCGGCTCGCGGCCACGCGTGCGATCCCGGTGAACTCGATAGCCGCCATGCGCGCCACACAGAACAGTTCGGATCCCGCGGCATGGATTGCGGAGTTGATCGCCCAAGAGTTGCCAGAGCTGCACCTCACCTCGCGCGTGCATCCCCTGCTCCCCCGCCTCATGGGGGGCAATCGCGTGGCTATGCCGGTCTGGGCCGCTGCGCGAAGTAGCGGAACCGATTCCATCACGGATGGCAGCGAGAGCGAAAGAGTTCTGTACCGCAAGTCCTCCCGTCAAGAGGCGGATCAAGATCTTGCGTACGGTCTCGAGCGACTCGGTCGCGAACTGGGCGATCGATCCTTCGGCCGGCATGTCATGTCCTCCATGCGCGCCGAGCTCACCACTGATCCATTTGCACAACGCATCTTGGGTGATGACCTTCGCCTGAGTGCACTGAGCGGCGATCAGCTCACGCAGAACCCGACTGACGGACTGCCAGCGGTCATCGCGCTCTTGCCCGAGAGCTTTACATTCAACGAACTGCAAAACGCGATTGCGGCGACGCTGGGCCTTGAGCCCGATGCCATGGAGTCGAACAGCAGCTTTCGCCGGCGCTCGCAGGAATTCGTGCACCGTGGGGTGCTGCGAGAGGTGCGAACGTCCCGCGATCCATCCGAAGCAGACCGCATTGGTCGCCCGCCGCGGCGATACGAATTTGACCAACATGCCTGGCGAATATGGTTGGAAGAGCGCGGCGGAACCGTATCGATGCGATCGGCGCAACGGACGCCAGTCAGATTCTCGCCGCCCATGTCGCCAATGACGTTGCATATGCGCGCACCTTTGCGCGAAGAGCGGGCAAACGACGTACGCGCAAGCGAAGACGACAGCGCTCGCCGAGACATCGACCCCGGATCTGCACAGGAATCCACCGATTCGCGCGGCCTTCCATCCTGGCTGGCATCGCCCCGTCGATCGATCGCCCGCGCCTCGATGCCGTCGGAAACGACAAAGGCACAGGTTGAACCGGAACCCGATCGCTTGGCGCGCTTGGAACGCATGGTCGAGATGCTTGCGCAGGAACTCGCGCGCAGCAAGGATGCAGGGCGCGGGAAGAAGACTTGACTCAAGAGTGACATTCGTGCCAGACTGAATTTCGATCACACACGAACAATAATGATCACCAGTGAAGTAGATGCTTCACCCTCCGGGAAGTACTATCAATCAAGTACTTCGCAGCCCATGTGAACACTTCCGAGCGGGAATTCAACTCATGAAATCTGAACTTCTGGTGCTTTCGATCATTGCCGGTTCTGCACGCCACATGACCGCGATGGTGGCATGCGCGTCGCTCATGATCAGCACCGCTGCGCTGGCTACCCCGCCCTGTGCGAAACTCTTGCCAGTAACGAAACTGCTTGAGGCGGAGGGTATCCCCTTTCAACCGCTCGGCGATGACGGCAAAGCGCTCCAACTGCTGTTCAAAACATCAATCTACCGCGACTACGCGGGCGACCAAGAACTTCCGATCTACGTCACTACTTCTGTCTATGCCGGACAACAGTGGCTGGAAATGATGTCCACATCGATTTATTCATTCGAACACTGCGCCCATCCTGCAGCCGCTCGCTCCGTACTACTCGGCGCAGAATTGCGGCTTCATACGATGTCGTCGTTTCAGTTGGACAATTCTGATGGCACCGTCGCACTTCACTTACGCATTCCCCTACCAGCGGAGAACAGCGACTCCGCCCTCCTTCGCTCCGCATTGGAACAGATGGTGGATGATGTCGACGCCATTGATGGCGTGATGCGGCGCGCCGTGGCATCAGGGATGGTGGTCTGGCCAGAGGCTGACAAAGGCCCTGCAGCCCCAACCCACACACTCAATGTGAAAGACGCCGAAGATAGTGCCGCCACCGTCAAATGGGCGCCGTGGGAGTCAGGAGACGCCTACGCCTCAACCCTTGTAGGAGCCAGCGACTTTCTTCGCAAGTTCTTACGCTGGGATCAAGACGGTCGCGAGGCGTTCGGGCGACAGCTCACCGACGGCCACAACCATGCACTGGGTCGAACCATTTATCGACGATGGCTCAAAGGCGCAGATGGTGTGGGTAATCATCCACCTGCTGGCGCCATTCGCGTCTGGGCTGCCGAGGGAACAGAGGTCACAACATCGTTCACCGTTGACAACCTAACGCGTACCCCAGGAAGTATCACCAAGGTCGTGGACGCATCGGGGATCATCGACCTCTTCCCACAAGCGGCGTGGGACATTCCTGGATTGGTGAAACTCGAGCAGCCCACGGATGTCACGCTCCATATGCACGTTGAAGTCGATGGCGCGAAGGACGACGTCGATCTCTCGCTTCGCATTCAGCCAGTGACGATGGCGGACAAGAGCCTTCCGGCGGGATTTCCGCTTGCGCTGTACGCCAACGAACTGCATCCATGGGTCAAAGACATCATCGCTGAGGCTGGGCGCCTCCGAATCGTCGATTCTCTCGGCTGTACCGAAGACACCAGCGATATGGACACTGTTCGCCAAGTCTTCGCCGTGTGGAGCGCATTCCGTGCCCGCGACCTGGGATACATCTCGATCTCTCGGGGCACTGACGAAGATCGCTCACAGCGAATGCGCCAGTTTCACGAGAGCATTTCCGATAGTGGCGCAAACTGTGCGGACGCAACCGCTGCGTTTGCTGGAGTGCTGCAAGCGCTGGGCTTTGACGTGCATATCGCGGTCATGACCGGGCATGCATTGATCGCCGTCCACTACCAGGGAACAGGCGAGGATCAATGCTGGTTGTTCCTCGAGACAACGCTGCTTGGCGTTGACGCCGTCGAGCAAGGGGAATCATCCGAGCACACCATCGCATCGTCGATCCCCGAGCGCTGGCGTGGTGCAGAGTGGAATGTCTTTAGAGCGGCGCTCGATACTGGCGAGAACCGAGTTGACGCGGCGCTCGACGAAGGGGACCTCTCAATCATCTCCCTGAAAAAACTCCGCGAAGCAGGGATCAAGCCGATCCCGGCAACACTCGCGGCGATTGGCCCGATTCCGCCAGTGCCGGACCGTGGACCCATTGACGCACGACGAGCCGATACCGAGGCGAAGTTGCAAGCGAAACGAGCCGCCTTTGAAACATGGCTGGATACGCTTCCGAACAAGCAACCGACACCGTACGCAACGGCGCAGGAAATTGAAGCGGACATGAATCGATTCCCGGAGGATCCAACTGCCATCGGTCGCCTACTGCGTTGCGTGGACGGCGATACGTCCGAAGCGCGATCTCTGCGTGCGCAAGCCGTCATTGAAGACGCAATCATTCCATTCAGGCGCGATGCCGCTGAGCGATTTGGTGGTCCGAGTCCCTTTGCTGGCGCGAGCCTGGTGCTTCCAGACAAGATTGCGCGAATTGAGTTTCAGCCAGTCGACGAAGACCGATTCCTTGCAAAAATCTACGACGAATCCAATGAGGTGGTTCGCCACTACGGCGTCCACAAAGTTCCGAGCGGCTACTGCATCGATGGCAACTATCTGGTGAAACACCAGAGTGCCAGGATGGAGATGTGTCTCACGCTCAACATGATGTTGGATGTTGCAACATTCAATGATCCAGCAGGGCTAGAGAAGGTGGTGGCACAGGTCCGTGGTGAGATCGCGGACGGGAAACTGGCAGATCACGGAGAGGCGATTGATCGGTTTTCGGGGTTGTTGATGGAGATTTGTGGGAGGCGGTAGTAACTCAGATCCGCCCATCGTCTGTTGCTTGCCGCAGGGCCACTGAGTAGATTACTCCCCGCGCGCCCGCCGGAATATGTGACCGACACAGCTCTCGCTCGCAGCCATCGCGACGTCAAGTGCAACAACCGCTGAACGACCGCATATTCAAATTTCATCAAGCATCGTCGCTCGGCAGCGTCAGTGGGTCCAAATCTTCTAACGGTCGATCACGTGAAGTCTCGGCGAACTTCGCTGCAATGGTTGGGCTGTTTTTAGTCAACTTCCTGATTGTCAAACTCTGAACTTTGTTGTTCATGAGACGCAAATTGTTATCGGTGCCAGTCAGTGCTTCCCTTGTCTTCTCTAGGTGTTCAATCGACTTGTCGATCTCGGCGATCGCCTTTTTAAAGTGCGTAGCCGCCCGCTCGCGATTCATAGCGAACCCCGCCCTGACCGTCTCGAGTTCAGTTTCAAAGTTCGTAATGTCGATGCTTTGCGCCCTGACGAGGGCGAGCTCCGATTTGAACTCGAGCGCGTTCATTGCTGCATTCCGAAGGAGGGTGATGATTGGAATGAAAAATTGCGGTCGAATCACGTACATCTTTGGGTAAAGGTGAGACACGTCGACAATACCAGTGTCATAGAGTGCACTATCCCGCTCCAAAAGAGAAACTAATATCGCGTACTCGCATCCCTTCTCGATGCGATCCTTATCAAGTTCCTTCAGAAAATCCTCATTCCGTTTCTTCGACTCGGTGTAATCACTCTCGTTCTTCATTTCGAACATGATTGAGACAATCTCTATGCCAGCCTTCCGATCGCGGAAGATGTAATCGCCTTTACTTCCAGTGCGTATATCGTTGTCTTTCGTGAAGACTGCCTCTGGAAAGGCCGTAGCACGAATACTCCCGAACTCGGCTTCACAATGCTGCTCGAGGGTTTCGCCAATCATTTTGGTTGATAGGCGTGCCTTCATGTCCTGGATCCGTTTGACCTCGTCATTGAGGACCTTGATATCCTTCTCGTGACTGTTCTTGAGAACCGTCTCAGCGAGTCTCTGCTTGTCCTCAATGCCTGACAGCGTCAACGTCAGTTTAGCGATCTCCTTATCCTTTTCAGCCTCGATCCTCTGTCGTTCGTTGTCAAGCTTTGCATTGGCCAATTTGCCTGCGGACTCCTTGTCATTATTCGCCTGATCCAGTTTGTTGGCGAGGTCGTTCCGGTCTTTTTCCAGTGCACTCAGGGCTTCGTTTACAGCGAGTTGTTTCGCCACCTCGCCGTTTTCGAGCGTCGACTTCAATCCCTGGATCTCGGTGTCCTTCAATGCGGCGACACGCTGCAATTCGAGATCAGCCTGTGTTTGAGCGAGCGCAATGGCAGTCTTTTTTTCTTGTTCGGCCAACTCAAGCCTATCGCGCAACTGCTGTGCAAACTCGTCGTCCCGAACCTGCTTCACAATGTCCGCGTACCCGGCCTCGTCAATTTTAAATGCTTTGCGGCAGTGGGGGCAAATGATTTCATGCATGACTACAACTCCTCGGATTCACGTGTTGAACTGAACTTCCACATCCTAGCCTTGATCACCAGAGCCGCCGCACAAATAGGCATCACCTAATTTGACTTGGACTCCTAATCTCAAACATCACACTATCACTCGCCCGATCGTCCATGTCGATTCATCCAGTCCCAGACCGTCAAGACCGCAGCTGACTTTAGTTTGCACCGCGTGAGAACCGCGTTTGATACTGCATTTACATCAACCGATGAGGCCTTGGCAACGTCGGGGAATCGCAAGTATTCGAACACCCGTCCCATGTCCTGGTTCTCCGAACCATCCTCGAGATCAGATTCATCCAGCACAGACTCTGATTTATCTTCTGCTGCGCTCGTATGTTTGCCACCATTAGGGCTGGCGATGACGCTCTGTTCTGATGACTTTCTAAAGCCAACCCCGACTGTAGGAACTCTAGGAATTAACTCAAATGGATCTCGACTCACCCCGCGGGCATCACGCATCTCCTCGCCCATCAAGGTTGACAGCCGCTCCCATGAGGCGTCTTCCGCAACGACGGACCGCAGTACTCGGCTCATCGCGAAAGATCCACCCTGCCCCGGCAACATGAATCCCGTTCCCGGTAGCCTCGCAACACTCATAAGGTCGAAGAATCTGATTGCCGTCATTGGGCCACTGATTTCCCTTGGTTCAGGTTCACGCGATTGGCACAGTGAGTTGATGAATAAATTCCGTTCATCGTCGCGAGAGGTTTCAGCATTTTGGTTCGCAGCGATGCGCGTACAAATTGTTCGCAAAATACTAGTGAGATAGGAACCCCAGACAAATACCCGGCTGTCGTCAGTACCAACCGCGCGGAGGAGTTGATCCACAAACAACAGATCTTCACTGACGTCTGCTTCGTTTGAGCCTCCGATCGGAAAAATCCATGATCGATGACGCACCGCCCCTTGCTCGGGCGCGCTACCACTTGAGGACAACGAGTGGCAACTGAAGCACATGGGTATGGCATTCGCTGCGCGCATTCCCGATAGAGGAATGACCGGCTGTACGGCTTCGATACTCAAGAAGTGCACCGCGCCTACTTTCGCCTCACGACCGATTTCTGATTGCCCAAATCCCGGAAAACCCTGACCAAACTGTGGCTCGCCAGTTTTTTCTGCCAAAATCTGGAGATTTCGCATGAACGACAATATCGACGCGCCGTTCGATGTCTGCTCGACTGCTAGACCCCCGATGGTCAGCGGAGCACTGCCACGATGCTGGTCAACAGTCTCAGGCAGCCAATTGGAAGATCTACCGCCATAGCCTGACCCCCGATAGAGCGACAATAGATTTGCCGCCGATGGCGCGCCCGCTCCCCAGCATCGCTCGAACCCACTTACGACCGACCCTGATCGAAGCCGAAATTCACACGAGCGACATCTCCAACTGCGCTTCTCGGCACTCGGTTCCGGCAAAGTACCGCGAACAACTTGTGCCACTTTCGCCATCATCGGCTCAAGAGAAAATTCGCTGAAAACTTCTTCCACGCACTCATCAACATCGACCACAGCGATTAACGCCGATGCCCACCCTGGCGATGGCTCCTTGACCCACTTCACATCTGTTGATGTAACCCGACCTCTGGCAACTGCTTGTTCGTCATCAATTGGAAGATTGCCAAGGCCATCAGATATACCAGTCTGAGCAGTTCCATCAATAGTAATAAGCGATGATCTCACGGAAACTTCACTGATGCCCGCAGCCGCCACTGCGTATCTTGTGACTAAAGTTCGATATGCAAGATCGACCATGTCGTGTTCCCACGCCGAGCGAATTCCGTTACCGGAAGGCAACATAAAATTAAATTTACGGGCTGAAATCCGATCATCCCACTTGGACGATCGGACATCGCTTGCGTCCATTTCAGCAGGAGATGAGGACTCACGACGTACGATGCGCGGGACAATCCCGAAAACATCGATGATTCCAGTCTCCGTCACTCGCAATACATCGATCGATGCACACAGCCCATCACTGATCAGTACGCCGTCGAATATCGCCCCCCCTCCATCCTTCACGAGCGTCTTGATGCGTTCAATTGTGTGCACGTGCGCGTCAATTGGGTCCATGAGGCTTCCACGCAGATCTTCCCCACTAAATGCGTGACGCACTAACTTTGTGAAACGAGCGCGACTTTGTGCATACACGCCGACAAGACGCTCACGCTCTCGGGTCGATGGAAGTCGTTGAATTGCGAAGGAAACACGGTTCGAACAGTCATAACCGCGAACGAATACTGAATTTGTGAGTAACCCGTTTACGCCCGAAAGGGCGTCGAGCAACCCGTACCGCTCACGATCCCCTAGGCCCGGTAGTCGAAGCGCCTCGCGAAGCGCGATTGAAGCGCGCTTCGACCCTACCTCACGATTCGGATCGGCGGCAGCTACTGCGGCCCACTTGCGGGCGATCCGTAATCTGACATGTGTGGCGACATCCTGAACGATTGTGAATGCGGCCCTATAGGCCGCTTCCGCCTGGAGTGGCTCGTTTGCGCTACTCAGGCTATCGCCCTCCAATTCCAAAGCCTCGAGTGAATCAACCCGCTTCGCCCAACGCTGCATGGCTTGCAAACCATCCTGCACGGTCACAACAAAGTCGTGATCGCCCCCCGAACGACACAAAATCCAGTCCATAAATGACTTGTGATATGCCACTCGCCGCCCTTGCACCACCGGCATCATGGAGCCCAGCCTGTTCAGTGCGACCGATACGGATCGCACTGTTCGATCAAGCATCGCGGCAATATGAGCATCGGAGACGGGCTCTGGGCATGCGGCAATGACAGCAAGGCACGCTGCCACTGGCTCGTAGTCATCTAAGGTCGCAAATTGCTTCTTGAAATATCGAAGATACTGACCATCATCACCAAAGTACTTGTCTGCAAGATCTTGCTCCGACGCGCGACCAGCCTCAAAGTGCTCCAATGCAAGAATTGCGTGCGCAAATAGACCGCCCGAGTTTGTGACGACACGCGCCGCAAGCGCCTCTTTCGCGCGTTCCGATTTTTCCACAAGCCGCTTGCTCCGCCCAATACGGTCCGAAACAAGTGCACTGAGGTCGGATAGATTTTCGGAGCCTTGGGCATCAATCTCAGTACGGGTAGGAAACAATCCCAATACACCAGGGTCCGGACGCGATGAAACTAACAGTCGGAAGTTACTAGGAAGCGAATCGCGAGCACCTGCCAACAGTTGCTGGATGCCAGGTCCGCCCTCATCAAGGGCATCCACAGTAAGTACCCAGCGGCGTCCACCGCGCAGCGATCGCAGTGGATCGAGTACGAGTCGGTCGAAGAGCGCGCTCGCACGACTTGGGTCGATTTCGATGCCCATCAGATCCCGCGACTCAGCCATAACGGTGTGAAGGTATCCCGGTAACTCCCGTTCAATACTCAGTAACTGTCGGACGATCGAACCGACGAATATCCCGGGATTTCGTAGGTCTGAACGATCGGAGCGACAAAAGTGAATAGCACCAATGTCCATACGAGTTTGAACCCAAGTAGAGAGCGCGGCGCTCTTCCCGACTCCAGGCTGACCAACAACAAACAACACCGGATCACCGTCATCACGCATCCAACTGTCGAACTTGTCGAACAGCCACTCACGACCAACAAAACTCGCGTGACGACTGAACATCCATTCAAAGTCGAGCTTTGGCAACAACTTTCGAGCGTCAACGAGGGCCGGCTCCTCGGGAACGCCCTTCTCAATTGCGGCAACGATCCGATCGAGTTGCTGTACCCGAAGCCCGTCAGGCATTCGAGCGAATTCCTCTAGGTCTATGAATTGCAGCGCATGGATTCGTAACGGTCGTTCGCACTGCTTGACCATAACGGGCACAATGCGACAATCTAAATCCCGTGCGAGGCTGATCTCGTTTCGGCACTCCCCATTGGGGCGAACCGCGCGCGGGCTCAATAGAGCTATGACGATGGGAACCTTACGAATCGCCTGCTCAATCTGCCGTTCCCATTCCGCGCCACCTGCATCTGCTAGTTGCTCCCTATCCAACCACACACTGAAACCCCGCGCCTTCAGGCTCCTAGAAAGCCACTCGGCCACTTCTGAAGCGTCCTCCCGACCGTAACTGATAAATATATCGTTGCCCATCTCGTGGTTCGTCCGGTGGATTCAGTTTCCATCATCTATTCAGGTATCGTGGAACGCGTGGCGTATCCGGCATGCCTGAGCAAAGCGTACTGACTATAACGGGGTTTCCTTGGCAACAACTTCTATCATCGATCGCCTAGGAGACGCGTTTGCCGCTGGCTCCAATGCCAGAGGGCGAGTGATTTGCCGAACCGCGGCAACCCGACGCTCGCTCATCGCCCTACTGACGGAAAAGTATCGCGGATGCCTCGGGCTGGAGATCACGACCCTAGCGGGCATGATTCAGGCGATTCGATCAGCCAAAGACATCGACGCCCCGACATCGGAGGGACCTCTGCCCGACGGGCATCCTTGGTGCGCTTCACTTCAGGATCGACCCCAACTTCGAGCGGTGCTGAGGCAGCACACCACGAACATGCAACTGTTAAAGAGCCTCGGTGAAGAATATGTCGCCCATCCGCCTTCCGATCCCATCTGCCAACTCATGGACGCTGGATGGTTCGATGCCGACGACATAGCGGCGGCAGTGTCCCTTCAAGGCAATCTCAACAATCACGCGGACTTGGTCTACCTATGCGGCTTTGACCCGGAACAAAAATTCACCCATTGTGGTCAGGTAGACAACGTTGTCCGACGAATTCTCAGTGGCATCCCACTCGACCGCTGGACGTCGCTTGCAGACGATAGCCAGTGGAACCAACCGCGGGTTCCGTCGCCTCCGCCGCAGCGTTTCGACGTATCCGACGTCCACGCTGAGGCTCGGGTAGCGGTCGAACACGTCTTAAAGAATCGCGAATCAGCGCCGCGCGTCCTAATTCTTGTGCAACATCCTGACACAGAACAACGCGTCCGATCCGCGCTTCTTCGCAACGGGGTTACTTCGTCGTCGGCACGATCCACGCTTCTAACAAGTCATGGTTTCACCGCACTAGCCCGCAGTTTCGTTCCCGTCTTCGCATCACACGGGCTGTGCGCGGTGAATCGTTCTCAGTTGGAAATGTGGTTGACTTCGCCGTTGCTCGGACGCGGAACGCCGACCGATGGGCGGACCGCTCCGGTCACATGCACTTCGGAGATCTCCGACAGGCAGGTTCACGAGATCCTTAACGCGGCGCGGCGCTCGGCTGCGACTGTCGGAGAATGGCGCGAAGCAGCAGACACCACGTCAAAACTACTAGAAAATCAATATGAAAAGTACACATCGGACTCAAAAGACGATCGAAATGTAGCTCAAGAGCGCGCCGAAGCTGCTTCCGTATTGGCTGAACGCATTGCTTGTGTCGCAAAGCATGCCGCAACGGGAACTCTTGCTGCTATGGCATCCATGTTTCGGGAACTGGGAGCGCATATCACGGACCACGCGACCGCAAACATTGTTAGAGCACTAAGTGAAATCGGCGCAGCGGCGTCATTTAATGCCATTGATCGCTGCGTCGCAGGCGAGGCAGATGCCGCCATCCTTCCACACGCGGTGCATGTGCTCCGCTACGAAGATTACGACCTTCAAACATCGGACCTCCTTGTTTGCCTCGACCTCCATAGCAAGGGAATCGCAGCGCCGCCACTTGACGATCCGATCATCGAATCCGAGTCGATCCGTACCGCCCTTGGCCTCGCAACACCTCAGCAGATCGTCGCTGAGCGCCAATCATTGCTGTACCAAGCCACGGCCCGTGCAAGCCACGTTGTCTATGTCGTCACCAGCCATGGCGCCGATGGGAAGCGGGTCGTCTCGCCACAGAACCTGTGCGGTACTGCTAAGTCACACGAGATCAAAAATCATGGCCTCGATGTGCAACTTCCAGAGTGCGCTCCGTGGATGCAAGAGCGAACCCTTGTGACATCCGAGTGCACCCGCTTTGACGCCCAGATTGACGCCGAGTGGATTCGCAGCGGCAAGGTCAGCATGATGGCTAACGAGCCGACGCTCCCGGACCCCCGTCACTCATCCCTTGCCGCATGGCTATCGCACGAAGATAGACCGGAGCGCGTTCGACCCTACCTTGGTGCGATTGGAAAGCAACCAACTCCGGCGGATGAATCCACCCCTGGCATTCCAAATGGGTTTACATTTTCACCGTCGCGCGTTGAAAGCTTTACAGGCTGCCTGTACCGAGGGTGGGCGAGTCAAATTCTGAAAATTGATGAACGCGAAATTCGTGGTGAGGATCTCGGTTCGGACGAACTCGGCACCGCCGCACACGCGGCTATCGCCAAAGCCCTCAGCCATACTATTGATGGGAAGCACATGGCTTTCGTACTTGCCGTTGGTACAGAAGCAGAAGGACAATCAGAACGCGCTCACTTCGCCGACAATGCTGCGCAAGCATTCCCGACTGCACTCGTCCAAGCGGCGCAAAGAGAGTCACCAGGGTCCGCGGTCGATTCGATGCCTGGAGTCGAAGAAATCGCACAACGATGGCAACAACATTGGTCACAGTTTGCCAACACCAGAATTCGAACGCACGAGGAGGCCGAACGAGCTCGGGCGAAAGCCATGTGTAAGGCGGTCGGAGTCACCAATGCCGATCATCGGAACGTGATCGGCTATGAATTGTTGCCGGCACAGACCACGGCGGCGGCAGCCACTCGGATCGGCCAGTCGATCGTTTCGGCGGTGATCGATGTAGAGCAGCCCTTGGCTATTCCCGTTTCAGTGACTGAAGAGTTTCGACTACTTACGCACCGAAAACTCCAAGAGTTGAAGCCCGTCAAATCAGACCCTGCCCTGCTAGACCAGGCGCTGGACCAACTGGAGTCTGCGGCCGAGCGTCTGGGCGCCGTGCAATCACTCTTGCAATATGCAAAAATGCACTGGATACCGCATCTATCGCCAAAGGGTGATCGACATGTGATCGCCATCGAGGCATCTATCGGAAGTGGGGCTGGCGTGTTGATCAATATCAGCTCAGCTGGTCGAATCCGCCTGCGTGGGACGGCGGATGCAGTGGTGAAATGTGCAGACGGAAGCCTCGAGATCATCGACTTCAAAACTGGAAGTGCAGTTCTCCGTGCAGAAGACGCGTTCGAAACTCTGTTGAAGCCGCAACTGCCGCTATACGCACTCGCTGCAGAATCCGGGCACATTGACGGCGTCCCACCTGACTCGGTCGTTCGCCGACTGATCATCGATAGTGTCAAACAGGTTGACGGAGCCTATGAATCAATCATCAATCTGAGCAGTGACAACGCGCTGCTATCGCTTACCCAATTCACCGAACGCCTCAGCGCGGTTCTTGAGCCCGCGACCCAACATGGAGACTTCCGACTGCAGCCTCACCCAAGCGCATGCCCGCTCATAGTTTCCCGCGGGGCATACTGCGACTTTAAACATGTATGCCGACACCGCGGACGACCTCGCCTCGTCGAGGCTGACATGGAAGGGAAGGAAATTCAGTGATTGACACGCATCTCCGTATGTTCGTTTCCGCGCCCGCAGGATCCGGCAAGACCACAACCATTGTCAATCGCTACATCCACGAACTTAGACGCGGACATACCGTCGATCAAATTGTCGCCATAACATTTACGCGACGAGCCGCCGCTGAGTTAGTCGAGCGTGTTAGCGCTGTACTACATCAATATTGTCATAACAAAGGTTGTCCTTACGACTCAAAGCACGATGATGGGTTCAAGGCCCGAAGTGACGTGCCGCTGCTGTCCGCCGATAGTGCAATCAATGCACTCGATCGCCTCCCGTTTGCACCCGTTACTACGGTTGACAGCTTTGTGCAGCGCCTACTGCAGGAGCACCTGTTACACGCCGCCTATGAGCTGCCGGGCGGCGAGTGCGTATTCATCGATGGCCCCTTCCGCGTTGTTGATTCCGGCGACGAGTACTACGAAGATGCGGCACGAAGCGCTCTCGACACAGCACCTGTGCATCGATCGACCCTTCTTTCATCCATGTCGTTAGCTCACGCGGTTACTTCGGTGGCCAACCTTGCTCAACTTCCTTGTGATGCAATTGCCAAAGGCCATAAACACCAACCGCTGGGGATGCAAGAACTTGACCCCCAATTGAATTCGAACGGCACGTCGCCAAATGGCAAGGCGCAGCAGTTTGAAAGCGCCGCGAATGTTCGGCTCACAAATAGCGGAGGAACCAAGGGCTGTGCGAAGTTCCTAGGGCCGAGTGAGCAATGGCCAACGCAAGCACGTGCGATGGCCGACAAGATTCGGTGCAGTGCCTGGGCCATTTCTCGGATCGCCCGAACCCACGCACTCCGTGCCATGGCATCAGCAGGCGTCGGTACGCATACTGAACTCATTCGTGCAGGGACAGCACTGTGCAACAAAGTCACACGGGGTGAGGGACCAGCATCGTTGGAACATCGCTTTCAAGCTCTCTTAGTCGATGAAGTGCAAGACACCAACCCAGATCAGTTGGCGTTCTACGAGGCACTCCGGCAGATCAGGCAGCCCACGCTGAGCACATTGTTTGTAGGCGATGGGCGGCAGTCAATTTATCGGTTCCGTGGCGCTGACAGTAATGGCTGGGCTTCGCTTCTCGACCGAGCAGACCAGAATGACCTAGCGCATCTAGGCTTTAACTACAGATCCACTCCAAAGCTTGTGGCATTTCAGCGAGACGTCGTGCAGTTGATGATCGCTGATCAACCGACATCTTTTGATCCAATCGATAGCGTCCAGGCATATGAACAACAATCAGGCGCCGAAGATCAAACTCAGCCACCTGTGACCATTATCATCGGTAGCGCGGAGGACCACCCCGCCGCACGCACGATTGCCTCCTTTGCACACCAGCTTGGCGCTGATTGGCAACGTGGAACTACTCAGACGTGCGCAGAGTCCGCGGCCGTGTTGACCATGACATGGGCAGATGCACGGGCGGCCGTGTCAGAACTCGACCGCCATAATGTGGATGCCGAACTCATCGGAGCGTCTGCTTTGCTCGAGACGAGGGCGGCACGCGACATCCACTTACTCTTATGCGCGCTCCTTGATCAAAGTAATGACATTGCCTGGATGGGTGTCCTCAAGCATCCATCGGTCGGGCTAACCGACAAGGCACTACCGGGTCTACTTCCGTTCGGCGCTTTGCTTGGCACCTCGCGCGCCTCAGAACTTCTGTCACAACTTATCGACTCGGATCGTCACGGTCTCGAAAGCGCGCTTCCTGTGCTTCGCGCCGCGCATAGTCGGATCGGACGGGAGCCAACCGCCTCCATCATTGAAGCGATCGTCACAAGCATGCATTGGCGCACGATCTACGCCGCCGGTCCGGAGAGTCTTGAGGGCGTGGCAGACCTTGATGCCGTGATTGACGCAATTGCGCAGTATGAGTCTGATCAGATCGATCCGCAGGGCGTCCGTGACATGCTTGCAGGCGCATCGGACGATGGGGAACTTCCTGGACGACAGTTTCGTCGGAGTGGACGCACGGTTCAAGTAACTACCGTGTTCCAGGCAAAGGGACTTGAGTTCGACCATGTGTGCGTGCCACGACTCGACCGTTCACGAGGTGGAGGAGAGCGCCCGCCTGTCAACGACCTTCGGGTTTGCGGATTTACCCTCATTTCGGTGCAAACCGACCCAACGGGCGGAATCAGCCCTGAGCCCGACCCCTTGAGTGCACTGGGGAAAGAGTTGGACCGCATAGAGAATCGCATGGAGAGCGCGCGGCTCGTGTATGTGGCTATCACCCGGGCGAGCAAGACATTGACCATCGGGATTGTTGATCGAGGAGCGAGCTCAAAGAGCACTGCTATCGATCGAACATTGCTGAAAATGACTGTTAACGTCAGCAATCAGCATTCGCAGCGGCAAGAAGTTATGACTGTGCTTCGACCAGGAAGCGCTGACTATGCCGAGCGTACTAGGCTGCCAGCCGGCAACCTGCGGAAGCGTGTTCCAACGATCGGCTTTCAGCCGATGCAGGTCACGACCGAGAAACCAGTTACGCGCCGATTGGCGGCACCGTCGTCCTATAGCGGTTCGGACCAGCGTGCGCACGCACTTTCCGAAGAGTTTCTTCAATCAGCAAATGTGTTCACTGGGTCACAACGCCCGTCGGCGTTGCCGGGAGGCGGGGTCGCATTCGACGGCAGCACTCAAGGTGACATCGTGCACGGCTGGATGGAATCGTGGGGCTTACAAGGCGAGCCCACTGAAGTTAACGCACAGCAATACCTCACGCGTTCGTGGCCGAAGTTGGCGCAGATTGATGGCTTAGCTGACGGGCTTCGGCTTGTAACTAAGAACGCCTCTCAAATGCCGCCACTGCGAGCGCTGCTTGACGCTCCGGGCACTCAACTGCAGTTTGAGTATCCACTGATCGTCCGACTGGGCGAAGAGGTACTTGTTGGTCGGATCGATTTGCTGCTTCGACACATCGACGGTTCAGTAAGCGTCATCGATTTTAAGGGAGGATGGGGCAAATCGATTGCCAATGCCCCTTCTATGCCCGACGGACAGGTGTACGCACAACAACTCGGCGCGTACATAGCAGCACTTGAGGCGGTTGGGCTGACGGTCAAGAACGCGGCGCTGGTGTATGTTGGTATTCCAGCAATGGTGTGGATGACCCCGATTGCAAACAACAGTATCCGTGGTAACGGGGATTGAAACTCGTGTTGCTGAAACGCGCCGGCAAAGCACCCATGGCGTCACTCGCCTATCCCACGCGCGATGAGTGCGCGGATTGATGCAGCGCGCGCAGCGCAGGTGTTGACCTCTTGTGGGTCAGTATGTGAAGCAGCCTCGGCTCGTCGTTCCCAGTAGGCGGCAACGGTATCCAGGACGTTACCGTCATCACGAGCGTCTGACTCTAATGCAATGGCTATAGCTTCGACTGATTGGAGCAAGTCGTGCGCTGCGGTGGACCGGTTCATGGCAAGAAGGCAGGTCGCTGTTTGTTGTGCTGTCCAGAGAAAGGAACTGCGAGCGTCGGTTGTTCCGGCTTCAGTCATCGCAGCGCTAAAGAAATCAAGTGCCTCTTCGTAGTGAGGGAGTGCGCTATCAAAATAGCCGCGAGCCTCTTCGATAGTAGCGACTTTCGTCACTAAGAAAATCACCAGCAGGCGGCTCTTGGGTATTGCGGCTTCGGTCAGGAGAGTGCGGGCAATGCCAATGCTTTCCTTATAACGCGCAGATGCGCTATGGAGGTCGCCGCGCACCTGTTCGATATCGGCGACCTTGTTCAAATGGATACTGACGTCTCGGCGGGACTCGGGCGTTCCAAACTCAGCCATGAGCGCACGAGCCATCTGAAGGCACTTCTCGTATCCGACAAGCGCGCTATCAAGTTCGCCACGTACCTGATTGACACCTGCGACCTTACTCAAAGAGACGCTCACGTCTCGGCGGCTCGCAGGTGTTCCGAGTTCAGTCATGAGGGATTGGCGGATCTGAAGCCCTTCCTGATAGTGGGCGAGTGCGCCATCGACATCGCCGTGCCACATTTCGATGTCGGCGATCAACTCCAGTGAGAGGCTGACGTCGCGGCGGATCTCTGGAGTGCTGCGCTCAGCCATGAGCGCGCGGAACAACATCAATCCCTCCTCGTAGTGGGCGAGTGCGCTGTCAATGTCCCCACGCGCCTGTTCGACGCGCCCTAATCTACCTAACGAGATCCCCACATCCCGTCGGGTCTGGGGTGTCCCAAACTCCGTCACAAGCGCGCGGTCGATCTGAAGACACTCGACATACCGGCCAAACGCGCCATCAAGGTCGCCGCGCGCCTCCTCGATTCCCCCCATTCTCCTCAACGAAACACTCACGTCCCGTCGGGTCTCAGGTGTCCTTAACTCAGCCATGAGGGCGCGAGCAATTGTTAGTCCCTCGTCGTAGTGAGCGTATGCGCTGGAAAAATCTCCGCACGCTTCTTCGATACCGCCGATGTCATTCAATGCGACACTCACATGGCGGCGACTCTCGGGTGTTCCGAAGTCCACCATGAGGGCGCGAGCAATCTGCAAGACTTCACCGTAGCGCGCATATGAGGATGAAAGATTGCCGCGCGCCGCTTCTACACGGGCGACTCGTCCAAGAAATCCCTGAACATCGGAGCGGCTCACGGGCGTCCGGAGCTGAGACATGAGTGCGCGGGCATGCTCTAGCCCTGCCTCATAGCACGCGAGCGCACCGTCAATATCGCCGTGCTCAAATCTAACATCGGCAACCAATCCCAACGAGAGGCTGACGTCGCGGCGACTCTGCGGCGTGTCGCGCCCAGCCATGACGATGCGGGCAATCTCCAGCCCCTCCTCGTAGCGCACGAGTGCGCCAGAAAGATCACCGCGCGCCTGCTCAATACGCCCGACTTGATTCAATGACACAAGCACACTGCGACAACTATCGTGTGTTCCCAGCTCCGACATGAGCGCCCGGGCGATTTCCAGTCCCTCCTCATACCCAACGAGTGCACTAGAAAGATCGCCGCGTACCTCTTCAATACCGGCAACATTGCTGACAGCGACGCTCAAATCATGGTGGCTCTGAGGTGTTCCCAGTTCAACCATTAAAGCGCGGGCAATTTCCAATATCTCCCTGTAGCACACCAGCGCGCCGTCGAGATCGTTAAGTTCCTGTTCGACTCGAGCGATGCCGCCTAGGGAAAGACTCACATCGCGGCGGCTTTCGGGCGTTCCCAACTCAACCATGAGGGCGCGGGAAATCGCCAGTCCCTCCCCGTACCGGACGAGTGCCCCGGATAGGTCGCCCCGCACCTGTGCGAGTCCGGCCACCTTATTCAGTGAAACCATCACGTTGCAGCAGTTCAACGGCATTGGACACTCGGCCATGAGCGCACGACGAATCTGCAGCCCCTCCTCGTAGAAGGCTAATGCCCCATCAAGGTCACCACGCTCTTCTTTGACACCAGCAACCTGCGTCAATGCAAAACTAAAGTCACAGCGGCTCTCGACTGTGCCGAGTTCAGACATGAGGGCGCAGCGGATCTGGAGCCCCTCCTCGTAGCAGGCGAGTGCACCCAAAATATCACCACGCACCCACTCGATATCGGCCATTCCATCTAGTGCGAGACTCAAGTCACGTCGGCTTTCGTGTGTTACGAACTTCGCCGCCACGCCACGAGTGATCGCAAGTGCTTCGACGCAAACGGCAAACGAAAAATCACCAACACAACTTGATTTCCACAGGAACGACGTCATCGCACGAAGAGCGGATACCGAATCATGCGATTCATCAAGCCGCTCTCGCCACTCCTGCCACGCACCGCCAAGCTCATCAGTGATCCGACTCGTAACACTGTCGCCACCGCGGCTTGCAGCAATTGATCGCCATGATGCGAACCAACTGTTGAACGACAGGTGACGCACTGCCGCCATTCCCGTGCGCGGTGCAACAAGGCACCGGCACAGATCATCCCAGGCTTCTGCTTTGAACAGTTGGTAATCCATTTCCCACGCCATGCGAGCGCCGGGCTCCTGCACTTCCCACCACAGACCAAGCTCCCGATGAATCGATCGGCGCGCCTCTTCGGTCGCCGTGTACCTGTCCTGCACGCCCTTCTGTGCGTACGCATGCGACATTCGAATCAATCCACCAGCCTCATACAGTGTGTCGTCGAGCGCAAGTTTCAAGCGCGCCAATGCGAGGGGCGCGAGCCCTGTAAAGCACAGCAACTCGTCGTCACTCATCCCGTCGGAACTTGCCGCGATCGCCTCCAGCGGCTTCTGCACTACGTCGCGCCCAAAGTCCTCCTCGAGTCGCGCGAAGATGATTTCAAACAGATCGTCCGGCTCGCAGGCCGCAAGACACTCGCTAATGCGCGTAGGCAGTCCCTCATACGAGCCAAACACCGAAAGTTCCTCAACAAGCGTCTTCAGAAAGAGCGGCAGCGTTGACTTCGGATGCGCAATGATGCGGTCTAGTTCGTACCCGGGCAACTTTCGCCCGCGGTGCGCCAGCGTCTCCGTCACATAGCGTCGCGCGATGTCCGCGCTAAAGCGTGCCGCCTCAAGTTCAACAATGCCACGATTCGCAAGCGCATCACGCGCTTCGCCTTCTAAGCTCGAAACCACTATCCGTACATGTGGCAAGATGTTGCGCGGAAGCCAGCGCATGTTTGCACGGCTTTCGAGCTTATCAAGCGCATCCAATACAAGTACGAAACGCACCCCTTGCCGCTTTGCCCAATACGAAGCATCGGCGATCCATGTCACAAACTGCTCGACGAGCTTCTCCGCATCCGTCTCGATGTCGGTGGTCGAGCCGGTCAGGCGCTGGATCTCCTCGGCTACGCGCCGCATGAGTTTCACCGGGTCCGAAGCATCCGAGGTGCTTCCGATGTAGTGCTCGATGACCACATCGTTTGGATGCGCTTCGCGGTATGCGTTCAGTGTGTTCGCCAAGAGGGCGCTCTTACCGGTACCAGATTCGCCGGTCACCAGCGTGATCCGCGTGCGTGAGCCGTCCTCGCCTGGCTCATCGCTTGCATCTTCAAGGCGCGCAAGGAGTCGAGCGAGTGTCTCGTCCTGGCCAACATAAAGTCGGCGTCGCTCTGCCGCATAGGCCTCGTGGCTGCGGCGCTCACGCTCAATCTCGTCGGGCACAGCGTCCTCGGGATACTGCTGGTCGATCAGCGTCCACAGGTCGTCGGTGATGCGGTCGGCAACTGCCTCTGGAGTTGCGTAATCGACCACCGGAAAAGCGCTCGCGCGGATTCCATCCTTTAGGCGCGCCAGCTTCGCTTGATCTTCAGTGCCCTCGCTGCGGAATTCGGGTCCTTTGGTATCGCTCCACGCAGCGTCGCGAAAGTAGAAGAACGCCCGACCGGCCATCTCGGGGTTGTTGAGTACCCCGTGCAGCACTTCAAGCTCGGTGACGCTCGTTCCACCCGCGTGGGCTGCAAGCCATGGCTGCTGCGCTAGAAGGAGCTCCGGGTACTGACCCGCACTGGGGGTCCATCCGTAACGCTCTCCGAGGAGACCGATGAAGTACGGCCGCGACCGATCGATTTCGCGCAGGCAGATGGGAAGCGTTTCACCTTGCTGCGAATCCTCTTCTGTTACTCCCCACCGCAAGTCCACGCCAATCACTTGGACGAAACGATCCCGCGCGCGGCGACGCAGTTCAGGAAACACCCGCTTCATGAGCAGGTCTCGCTCCACGCCAAAGTCGCGGAACGTGGAGGAGATGAATACGCGGACGGTGCGGCCAGGATGAATATTGTTGATCAGCACGTCGAACTCCATACCAGGAATCTCAGGCGAGATCATCTAGATTAAATCATCCCAAACAATGCTTCGCCCTTCTTAACCCACATTTGGGGGTCGGAGGCTGTCCATGTGACGGACATACCACTCGGCGTGTTCGTCAAGTGCCTCCTTACCAACAGCACGCAATACCCGCTCCGTCCCGTGACCACGGTCAAGTAATGCTTGCGCACGCTCAAACACAGGCAGCAATCGTTCATACTGTTCGAGATCGTCTTCACTCAACACCGCTCCATCGTGATACTCCACCCCCACCTTGAGGAAGAGCAGCGAACCCACGATAAACACTCCGAATGGAAGCCAATTCTCCGTCGTCTCGTTATGCGAATCAGCAACAGCGGCCGTAGAAACCGACATCAATTCCGCGGGAGGACCCTTTACCTCCAAAATTTCCACGCGACCACGCGATGACCAAGCGAGCATGACCGAAATCACTAGAACAACAACCCAGTACGACTTCAGTAACTTGCGAAAGCACCATGTACCCCACCCGTACAGCCTTAACCCTAGTGACCTTGGTGGCAATGGCGAATCAAGTTTTCTTCGCATGAAACTGATTTGATCACGCAACCAAACATGACCACTAGTTTCGTCTAAACCCCGGACGCTTCCGCCTGAAGTGCTGGCAATGAGTTCGATCGTTGCCGCATTGACAAAACTCCGCAGTGTTCGTGTGTCGCGGGCTCTTCTAGCCATGTAATGGTCAGTGACTAGATCATCAATACCAGAAGCGGACCAGGAAATCTGCACCCGCATTGCCTCGGCGATCGCCCGGGTATGAACGAAGGCCCACTCGACGCGGCCAACATTTCTAATGAGGTGATGCCATATGAGCGCTCCTATCATCAGTACTAAGTAGATAAAAGCGGCCCAATATTGATGATCGTGTGTGCCAAACCACTGAAAACTACACACGGCCACGACGGTTACGGACGTCAAAAGAAACACATGCACAACAAACTTGCTCTTCATGTGAACAGCAACGCTGTCAATCACTGAAAAGCGCTGCTTAATTGAGCGGAGTGATGGATCGCTTTGGCTTTGCGAACGAGCACCATTTGATTCAGCAGATGTGTACCTTGCAACTAGCCGATTGAGTTCCTCGAGCTCGTCTAAATACGTTTGAATTTCAACGGGTATCACTGCTACGCGTGAGTATTTCGCCGGATGTCGAATATTTGGTGTGCTTTGCCGAGACACTTCAATAATGTGAACAGCTTTCGGATCATCACCCGCAAGCAGATGCCGACGCCGTGATTGCCCGGTAGCGCGATCCTCCGATGCCGCGGTGGGAACATTTGCCCGACATGCGCCCACGACCCATGCCGTACCACCAGGCAGACCATTGTCAACGCCATCCCAGAACGCCACAAGCAATTGGCATCGTTCGACAAGGACGGCACCGAGTCGCTCGTACCCACACTGTCGCGGCTCATCCTGGCGCTCCTGCGTCACTGAACTCTGCCACGGCGCGACCGAACCGACGAACACTGCACGTGTCTCGATTCGTTCGAACTCCCGAAGTGCACCAGGGTCGCCATTGAAATCAGAAAGATAGGACTCGCGCGCAAATGGCATGACAACCCCCAATTGCAATCGAGCACCGCCGCTTGAAAGTGGCGGCTGACCGGCTGACCACTCCAACGCCCAAGCACTGGCAAGCTGGTCGAATCCCGCGGCGAGGCCAGTCAGCATGAGTAAGCCAGTTGCAGGCGCCCTCTGCGAGAGCTTCTCGATCAGCGCGATGAACTGCGCGTGCGCGGATTCAACGCAACCCGGATCCGGATCACGGTGCCCTGTCACTGCAAATATAAACGGAATATCAGTACCTAAGCCTGACATGACGGAGTCCCTCGCAGCTTTGTGCAACCGAAAGAACGAATTGATGGACAAATAGTGCCGCTTTCCATAGGTACTTCGTTATGCTAAACGCGGGGTGAATATCCCGGGCATATCTGATAACCACAACGCGAGAAATATATGGCTACCACGACGAAAGAAATCGGAGACATTCTCCTTCCGCTCCACTTAAAGTTTGATGAGGAGCACAACTTTCATTGGGGTTGGTCTGGAGGCCTCAATGCATATCGCGATAAAGATGGAGATCTAACACTCTATGTTGCCGTTCATGTATCTAGTGATGGTGAAAGCGTATTGATAGCAGCGCCCAACGTATACAACCTCGCGGGGTGCCCACACACACGGGTCGTCCTAGAAGCGCTACTCGCGATCGGATTCACGACCAAATCCGTCAATTACGAATATGACAAAACCGACGGTGAAGTTCGCGCTACTGTGGAGTTCCCGATTATGGACGGGGCCGTAAATAAAGAACAGATTGTCCGCTCGCTCCAATTGCTTACCAATGTCATTGACACAATGGATCCGGTTGTCCGGCACGCAATGTTAACGGGTCAGTACGATCGCTCTCGCGCCGGTTTGAATTCGGCAGCTATCGCGAAGCGAGATCTCGAAGACCTTGTCAAACAAGTCGGGGGATTAGATGCACTGCGATCACTCGCTGAGCGAACGAAGACGAACCAGCCATAAGTCAACCTATATTTAGGACGAACAATCATGCCGATGACTATCTCCGAACTTTCTGCCATCGCCACGCGCGCATCCATCGAGTTTTCGCTAGACAAAGAGGGCAGCTTGCTTGAAGCAGCTTGGGATTGCAAGCATTATCAATGCGATGGCCGCAAGTCGATTTCGTTATTGCTCGCTCTTGACGAGGACGGCACCTATTTCCATGCCTTTGCGCCAAGGATCTATAATCTCGCAAACTGTCCCCACAAAGGCGCGGCGATTGAGGCTATGGCCATGATCGCCTACGAAACACCATATGTCGGGTATGAGTTCGATCCAAGTGATGGCGAAGTGCGCGCCACAATTGAGTTCCCTCTTGGGTCCGCGTCAGTCACTGAGAACCAATTGAGCTGTGTGTGCGGCGTACTGTGCGAAGTCATAGACCAATACGACACAGTGATTCGTGTGGCTATGGAGAGTGGCGTCATCGATATGACGCTCCAAGGCAAGTCGATTCCTTCCGATTCCAAAGACGAACTTCGTATGCTCGTGGAAAAGGTCGGCGGGATTGATGCACTGCGCGCACTGGCACGTGGCGAAACGGCTCCAAAGAATTGAGATCAGTATGCCACTTTCCAACCAAAAACTTGAATCGCTCTTGCGGAAATCCGGTTGCAAATTTTCATTTGATACAGCTAACGAGTGGTTCTGCGCCCGGTTCCATACGAAACTCTTTCGAAACAGCAAGGGCGAAAGCCAACTCGACCTCATAGTCAAACTAGTCGAGGACGGTGCATTTATTCGCTTTCTCTGCCCAGAGATCTATTCGTTAAAGGACTGCAAGTTCAAAGGCGCCGCCTTCGAAGCTACGCTCCAAATGGCATGGATCACCAAGGCACTGTCTTATGAATTCGACAGCGAATCCGAAAATTTGTGGGCAGTGATCGACCTTCCTCTGGAAGATGGAACGCTGACCGCGCAGCAGGTTGAGCGGATTTTACAAATGATGGTTGATCTCGTAGACGAGTATCACCCAGTCATACACCATGCCATAGTGAGCGGAGAGATCAACCTGCGGCTTGCTGGTACTGCGACTACTGAAACTCCCGTTCCAACCGAGGTGGAGGCGCTCGTGGCGAAACTGGGCGGCATCGACAAGGTGCGTAAATTAGCGCAGGAATCTGGTGCCGCATGACTCAGCCACTTCCCGAAGATAAGAAGCGTTTCGCGGAGGGGCTTCCAAGATGGAGCCCACCGCCACAACTCCCTGACAGCCCGCATCCCGGGCGGCACGAGTTCATTACTCGGTGTGAAAGTGTTCGTTTCAGCCTGGATGTTCAGAGTCAAGTTTCGAGTTCAGAGCGTCTGGACCTCCGCGAATTCGTGCAGCTCAAGCGGAGCCATTCCCTAGGAAATTCGCTTCGCGTTGATCCGCGAATCACACCAAACGCATCTGCGCTCTTGACAAAGTCCGCCGCCCGTCTTTCGCTCCCACATCCGCCGGAAACGTTCATCTGCTCAGGCTCGGGCGAGCTCAACGCCTCGTGCTGCAGTGTCGCGCCCGATGATCTGCACTACCTTACAGTTCATGGCGAACTCTTCACGCTATGCGAAGAAGGCGAGCTACTCTTCATAATAGGTCACGAGCTTGGGCATATGGGTCTGCATAACTTACAGACATCATCTGTGAGAAATGAGCTTGCCCATCTGATGTCAGTTTCGTCATCGCGCGCGTGCGAAATTTCTGCGGACCGTATTGGTCTACTAACTTGCCGGGATTTCAACGCCGCAGTGACCGCACTATTGAAACTCCATACGAGCCTCAACTCGTCGATGCTTCATAGCGACATTGGGGCACTCGTTGAGGCTCTGACCGAGCAGGCATCGGAAATCAGCGCGCGGCATAACGGGTGGCAAGCCCATCAAGATCACCCCTTCGTCGCCTTTCGAGTTTGGGCGCTGCAGCGATTTGTCGACTCCGATGCCTATAAACGCGTGATCGGCATCGATGGTGGAACTCCAATCTCCGTAGTGGATCAAGAAATCGCTACCCGATTTGAGATGCTCGGGGGCGGCGCCTTGCGTGTCGCACAAGCGGAGCGCCTGAGCCAAGCCGTGCTCTGGCTGACCACTCTAGTCTTGAGTGAACTGCCCGCGATTTCGGCTAATGCCCGAACCGAATTGGCGCATGTAGTTGGAAAAATTCCAGCCCAAGAGAGTTTGCTGCTCCTCACCCGCTGTGGTGCCGAAGAAATCAGAGCACGAGCAGAAGCATCTGTTGCACGCGTAATCAGCGCACGACCTGCGGATCACGCAGAAATCGCTAGCGCTCTCGATAGTTTGTGCGCCGCCCTTTGCATGGACATGAAGACGACTGAATCGTGGGTGTTGCTGCAAGAGTCCGCCGATTCCAACCGGCCATCCGATGATGCGAATGATTGACCTCGGCCTGCCACTGCCCTAAGCCCCCATGCTTCTACTCGGCGCCCACGACCCCAGACTCGGCCAAAGGCCCCACCGCGCGGAGGCCTATATTGCCAACCTCCTCTTGCAATCATTCGGCGGTCCGCTTGCCGGGGGACGCTGGATCGCCTTCTATGGCATCCACGTTCGCCAGCAGACACTGCCCGAAAGCACCGAACTTGAAGATGGAGCTACGGCGGTCGATCAGTTGCGGGAGCTTGACTTCCTTGTATTCGATCGCCTGCGCGGATACGCCGTTCTCGAAGTGAAGGGTGGTGAGTTGCGCATGTCCGAGGGCAAGTGGCAGCGCAAGGCCGCTCCCGATCCACCCAAACAAGGTGAGGACTCGTCGAGTGACACCCCACCCGCGGACGCGACCGAGCTCGGGAATCCCGACAAGAGCCAGCCGAGAGGACTTAAGTGGGTTTGGAAACCCGCCGAAGACCCGATGGAGCAGGCACGCACCGCCGAGTACAACCTGAAGCGCCGCCTCGAAGCGAGACTCGGTGGTCAGCTGTTCAAGGGCAATCCGCTCTGGCACAGCCATGCGGTGCTTATGCCAGACGTTGACAGCACGCGGGGCGGCATGCCGCTTGACTGGAACAAGTTCGTTATGGCCTACAGAGAGCAACTGGCGACGCCAAGTGCGTTTGAAGTGTGGTTAGAGGGGCACTTCGATTATGTCGCCAAGTCGCACGCGAAACGAACCTCGGACCGCACGACATCGCTCGTCAGCAGAGTGATTAATGATTGCATCATGCCGCCCTTCACGGCAGACCGCTCCGCGCGCAAACAGGTGGCTCGGTTGGACGATGCCGACGAGCGGGCCATGGAAGGCTGCACGCCGATCCACGAGTTCGTCCGAAGCAAACTACGGCGTGATAGGGTCCTTATCGAAGGCGCCGCCGGCACAGGGAAGACTCACGCCGCGACCCTCCGAGCGATGCATGAACTTGAGTCACGCCCCGCTGCACGGGTCCTCTATGTATGTTTCAATGAGCTCTTGGCAGAACATGTGAGTAGCGGACCGGCCTCACGCTTCGAAGGACGATTCACTGCCCTGCCTTTCCGCGCGCTCTGCGAGCGCGAGTGCGCACGCGCTGGCATTCCATGGACGGCAGCGCAACACCAAGGCGACCGGCTCACCGACTTCTATCGCGAACAGGCGCCGCGGCTCCTGACAAGCGCCGCTCAGAAGGCCCCGTTTGCGGCGAACGAGCGCCCCACGATGCTCATCATCGACGAAGCGCAGGACTTCAACGAGGCATGGCTAGAAGCGATTGAAGCACTGACCGGGCGGGACTGCGTCCGTTGGTGCCTGTATGACCCCGCACAGTTGCTCTTTGGAAATCTGGCGTTGGAAGTTGCCGATGGCCAGCCAACCGAGACTGCTGCGGATCTTTCGATACGCCTCGCCCAGCGTTTCGGCAAGCCCGATCTCATGCTGCGGAACCAGCGCCTCTCCGTGCGCGTGTTCGAATTTCTTCGGCGAAAAGGAATCCTCCCACACCAGGAACTACTGCTCGACCCAAATGCACTTGAGGGATTCGAGCCCACCGAGATGCAGGTCGCTGGTAGTTACGCCCGCAAGGCAATCCACAACGCCATCATTCACGCCATTGACGACCTGCAGTTTGCGCCCGATCAAATTCTGGTGCAGGCGGCCGTGACTCCCTCCAACGCCGAACATCCGCTCCACCGACCGGCAGGCGAATGGACAGGCAACGAGCACGACCCATGGAGCGTCGCTGGTCGCTACCGACTCGCCCGTATCGAAGACGGTGATGCACTCCCCGATGACGCTATCGAAATGGCTACCGCGCAGAAATTCAAGGGTTGCGAGCGCCCGTACTCCATTGTCATCAAGACACCGATGATGAATGCTGCGCGGTTCTACACGGCATGCACACGCGCACGGTTGGGGTTGGCGATTATTGATGTAGTGAGCTGAGGCGCGCGCCCTTCACTTCCTGCCCATGTACGCACTCTGAGGCATCAACATCGCACCGTCATTTTAAAGCAGCGCGCGCGGTCGCTTCGTCCCAAATTTCTGCGCCAGCGGACTGCGCCTTGGCAACCTTGTCCGGCCCGGGCTTTGGCCCTGTGACCAAGATCTGCGTCTTACCCGACACACTGTGTGTGACAATGGCGCCGGCGGCTGCGAACAAAGCTTCCAACTCAGCACGGACATCTTTCCCGAACCCGGACATCACTACGGTCTTGCCTGAAATCACTGACATGATGAGCCTCCACTGAAATTTAAACAATGAAATTGCTGTCCGCGACGATCGCGATGCAGCCCGTGAAATTCACGGCATCCCCGACAACCGATTTGCAAACGCAACCTTTAACCGCAAGAAACACATGGTACCGACTCCATTCGTTGTGCAGTTCCGCTCTCCTTCAACCAATCCTGCGCCTTCCCGCGCCACTTGCGATCGATGCGCCGTGCCACTTCGGATAGGACGGATGCGGTCATTCCGCGCGCGGTTGGAATCATGCCACACATGATGATTCGTCGCGTGTGCGGATCTCCCATGGCGAGTGCCAGTCCTACCTCGACGCGCTCCCACTCCTCGGCGCCAAGCATGCGGCGAACTTCCGCCATTCGGCGGCGCGAAGCGGCCGGCATGTACGACTCCGACATTGCCGATGTCACCAGCGGCATTCGCCGAAGAAGAGAATCCGGTTGCTCGCCCAACACGAGTGGCTCCGAAGAATCAAGACCATCAACGATTCCCACTTGGCGCGCGAGAAGTGCTTCGCTTGCAGCTGAACGGATCACCCAGTTGTAATCCTCATCGCGCAACTTCATCAGCACCGCTTCTGGAGTACGACCGTTGCGCGCCACTGCCAGACGAATCCACCATGAAGAGTAGTCCGCGTGATCTTCAAGGATTTCTACTGGGCACCGCGCACTTGAAAGTAGAAGAAATCGAGGAAGCGAGTTGTACGACGAACGCAATGCCAACATCGCTGCCTCTTCCGTCCCCCATCGACCGCTGCGGGTCAGGCGCGAGAGAGACTTCCCATCGCCATCACTCGCTTCGCCTCGGCGCCATGCCGCCGCGAGGAATTGAGAAATGTTCGAGACACTGCGGAGATATTCATCGACACTCGCAGGACAAGCTGGGTTTGCTGCAACAGCCAGTCGAACGTCTACATCGATGTCACCCGAAAGCAGTCCGAGCACCGAAGGATGCGAGGTGACCATCGCTATCACGCGCCGCACCCGTACGTCGACATCAGCCGCACACTTGATCGCGTCGACCTCTGACAACTGCGGACGGTGAGCAACTGCGGCGCGTACCTTCCATGAACGATCCTCAGACAGCTTCTTCAGTGCACTCTCACTCAACCGAAGGCCGAGCGCCAAACACGCACGCGTGCGATCCCGCAAAGCGCGGGAACTCGCCAACGCAAGAGCGTCCTCTTTGGCTCCCAATTCGCCGCAGTGATCCCTCCGTGCCACGCGCAACATCACTGACCGCTTCTCTGCCGATCGACCGGTGATCGCCGCATTCATGTGTCTCGCACTGATGACAACTTCCGGCTCCAACACCTTGCGAAGCAATGCTTCACACATGTCTCGTTGTGAGCCGATGTAGCGTCGCCTGTGAACCTCGCTCGTGGCAATGATGAGTTCTGATAGCAGTGGATCGTGACCATCAATCAACCCATTCGAAGCCAAAGCGCCCAAGATGCGGGTGTCACCCATAGTCATGCGGAGCGGGGACTGCGAACGAAGGATGCGAATCACAGCATCCATCCACGGCCGTTTGTACGCCGCCTGGGACGCCACATGGAGCCTCGAAAGCGGCTCACTTTGCAAGAGGTCGAGTGCGGCACGCGGCGCATTTGGGTGTACAGAAATCAGGGCCGCAATGCCGGTGATCCCCCTTGACGCAAACACATCGAGACGCTGCGCATACCACAGTAATGTTTCCGCAGGCAGCGTCCGCACCCCGAGGATTGATTCGGCCGCCCCTGCAGGAAGTTCGAGAATGAAGCCTGGGTCGCACAGAACCGCGAGATCAAACGCCGGATTTGCAAGAACCTCTGCGGGATGCTTGTGCGCAACTGCAGCAAGCACAGTAGCTGGCGTTGCTGGATTTCCAGCAAGCGCTCGATTGGTTCGCATGTCTTGACGGGCGAGAAGCGCAGTCGCAACCGCGGGCGTGATCGAAATGTTTCGCGCAACGGCGCGTGCAACCAGAAGTTCATCGCTTACAAGTGCCAACAGCACTTCTGCATCAGTGGATGGATCCTGTGCAATGCGCAGTGTCTCACGCTGCGTGTCAGACAAGTCAGCGAACAGAGTGCGAGTAGTAGATTGAGAACACGTTTCCAAATCGATTGGCATAAATTCGTCCTAAGTGGGCTATGTACTGGGTCGACGACGCGATGCGCGACAAGGGACTGCCTGAAACTCGAGCGCATCACTCCCGCATTCGAACGACCGTGCCAAACGGGAACTTCGCCGAATCGGCCCCACCTGGCGTCACTACCCAAAGAACTGGTCGGTCGGGCGCTTCACTTGGGAAGATTCCTTCACCATCGGTGAGGTAGATCGCCAGACGAGGTTCATCGTGACCCGCATGGTTGGTGAACTGCGTCGGTGCTGTCTGTTCGAAGAATGGTTGGAAGTCCGTGCCTCCACCACCCTTGGCAACGCCGAAGTCTGCGTTCGCCTCAACCTCAAACGGACCATGACACGCCGCATCCGCGTAGTACAGTCGGCAACGAACGCTCGGGTAGGCGCCAACAATGCCACGCAACTCTGCAAGAAAGAGCGAGAGCTGTACGTTGTCGATCGAACCGCTGGTATCGATACAGACATCCACATCAAGAGATTCGTTCTCAAGAGCATCTACGTAGAGCCCCTGCCAAACATGTCGGCGATCGAAACCGCTGAAATCGTCGGGTGTTCGAACCATGTGCCGCCAGAGGGAAGTCCGCCAATCGAGTTGCGGCGAGTGCGTCTCACGTACGGCCCGCAAGATTGACGCCGGAATGGTTCCTCTACCAGTCATGGCTGCGATCGCCATCGCTCGGTGCATCGCATCCGCCCAGAATGCGCCAAGTGCCTCGGCGCCCAAATCCTCTGCCGCAGTGGCAATGTCAACATCCGCACCGGCTGCGCCAGCACCAACGCCGCCTGCGCTGGCGCCACCGCCTGACGCACCAGCGTCGATGTTGGAATCACCTGGCATCAAGTCCGTCAACCCAAGCGATCGGACGGCCTTTGATTTTGCAATGTGGATGTAAATCTCCTCTACGCATAAATGCGCGAGGCGCGGCTCATTGATGCTTCCGGCCGGCAACTGCAGCAAGGGCATTTCGCGGATCATTCCGTTGATATGAATATCTGCGGCAATGTTCCAAAGGAGCGGTTCACGCTCGCCACGGCGCGGGATGTGAAGTAGCGCACAATGAAGTAACTCATGAACGATGAGTCCGTCGAGTTCATCGGCTGAGAGTGGCTCAATGAACTCCGAATTGAAGAGCAGTTGCCGTCCATCGGTGGCAGCAGTGAGCACCGAGTCGGTAATCACTACCGGCGCCATCATGAGAAGCGCCGCAAAGAACGGATAACGCTCAGCTAACCGAACCTGGCTCGCTGAAATCCGGCGCGACTGGCTTACAACTTCGGCCATCATCGAGTGACCTGCAGACTGCTGAAGTCCGTGAGCAAAGCCTTGAACGCTGGCTCTTCGCGGAGTGCCATGGCGAGCGGACCCTGCAGACCCTTGGACTGCATCGACCGCACCAGATCCTTCATGAATGTGCGGGTCCACTCCGCGCTCATCGTGCGAACAACCCAGCGAAATCCGTTAACAGCATCATCTCCAGTACGCGCCCGCAGCGCAAGACCGATGACTGTCGCATACTTCACCGACACTTCAGTTGGTACCGGAATGGATGCGCCCTGCCCGCGCAGGATCGCCTCAAGGTCAGGCACGGCGTCGTACACCTGCAGGAATGCTCGATACTCCGCCCACGCCGCTGGCCCCAGTGCGGAATCTGCGGCCAATCCGGCCTTCACCAACTGATCCGCCATGAACCACGAGCGCGGCGACGGCCATGCGGGTCGAGTTGGATCAATCTTGTGCAGGAGATCCACACGGAACGAAAGGAACGCAATGACACGCTCGGAGATTCCACGCTCAATGGCATGTGCCTTGAAACTTTCGAGGTCAGCAGAGACCTCAAGGTGAACGAATCGATTCGCAAGCGGCGCAGGCATGTCGAACACCGAGGCTCGATCTTCTTTGCGATTACCTGCGGCCCACACAAACCACCCATCTGGAAGTACGTAACTTCCAACGCGGCGGTCCAAGATCAACTGCTGGGCTACGCCCTGCATGGAAGGAGCGGCCATATTCAACTCATCCAGGAAGAGAATGCCGGTCCCGCCTTGCGGGAGGAACTCTGGCGGATACCAACGAGAGATTCCGCCCCCGCCTTCAAATCGCTCCGGCACCGGTAGACCGCGCAGGTCGGTCGGTGCAAGTTGACTGAGACGAACGTCGACAAACTCAAGACCCGCCCGCGCCGCCGCCTGCGCGACGATGCTGGACTTGCCGACACCTGGAGCGCCCCAAATCATCAGGCTGATGCGAATGTCATTGCTAACGATGGCCGACAAATAGTCAGAAAGTGCGATCGGATTCATGCGATTCCTTGGCGATTGCTGGTGAGCTGGTTTGGTTGTGGATCGACCGCGGATGCTGACTCCTCGCGCCCAGCCGTCAGTTCGGTCGCCTGCTGTCGAAAGATCTCCGCGGCCCGTACAGGGTCGATACTGCACTCAAGAATTCGAGAGATCTCTGGCTCAATGACGTCGTGCGTGACCGTTGTCAGGCCGTTTGAACGCATCCACTCCGCGACAAGGGATGCGCATGTAAGCGTTCGAAGACCGAAGTCCGACACGCAACGACCAAGCGACGCAGCACCTGCAGCATCAATATTGAGCCCGGCGCGTTGGAGTACCCGTTCGAGGCGAACGGCTTCACTTGCCTGGGTGCGTGTGAGGTAGAAAGTGCGCTCAATCCAATTGCAGTGGCCGGAGTCAACTGGGATAGGGGACCGTGACGTCAGGATGATTGTGAAATCCTCGTAACGGCGCGAAGCCCGAGCGCGGGGATCTGGTTCGTCCGTCGAGAAACCACCGATCCCGGGGAAGCCAGGGATACCTGCCATACCCTTGAAGTTGGGCGTGCCCCAGTTACCCGGAGTGCCCGGGAAGGTTGGGCGAGCACCGCCCGTCCCGCTGAGGCGATTACGTGCTGCCGCTCGAGCGATATCCCGCAACATCGCCGGCAAAGCACCCTCCATGCCACTGATCACCACGATTGAGCCATCCAACGCCCGCCGAAACGCTGCATGAAGGTCATCGGAACTACCAATGATGGTGGCGTCCACGGCAATCACCGGCACCGCAAGCTCTGCTGCAATGGTGGACACGAGACCGCGCTTCCCACTATCGGATGGCCCGACAAGCAGGGTGTGCGGGAAGCGGCAACCGCTACGCTGGCACTCCTCGACGGTTCGCGAAAGAGTGCTCGCTAGCGCCGGCGCCTCCCGCAAGTGCGTGAGGGAGGGTGCGGCAAGCAGACCGAAGTGGATGGATGGGGTATTCGCGGGCATGAGATAACTCCTCCAGTTCTAAAGGATTAAATGCGTTTCAAACAGCTATTAATTTGGATCAGTCAAACCACGGAAATTCAGTCGCCAAGTAACAAATCCGACCGCTCCTCGACCGTCCATCCGAGTTCCGCAAGCGCATCAAGGATTCGTTGCCGATGCTGGGCTTCAAACCGAACAAATTCACCATCGTGCATCGACTTCTCCTCGCGGCCGCACGACCGGATGACCGAAGCTGGCACCTCCGTCAGCATCGTCTTACCCACCCAGTCTGGGAACCCTCCATCCTCATAGAGCGGCAGCTCTGAAGGGTCAAATTCCTCGTCATCTTCAGGAGCTTCGACCTCTTGGTCAAGAAAGAGTTGGTCCACATCAATGCGCGCCGCCGGCGCGAGGGCGGCCCGGAATTCGCCCCACGTGCTAGCAGCGTCAATGGCACGATGAATCGAATCGATACGCTCCGCGGTCGCGGGGAGCGCCAAGAGGAGAGCACCATCAGAAGTTTCGGACATCAAGATGTGACGGGCGAGTGACTGAGACATGGCAAGCTCCTTAGATATGGACGCGACAAGGCTTAAGCCCCCCGAGGGCTAATGTTTAGGCATTGCAGTACTTTGGGGTGAAGCGCATATTGTAACCTGGAATGGGGGATGAATGCAAGCACGAAGCATCATTTTTTGCAAGATTGTTTTCCTAACAGTGTGAGACTGACGCCTCTATGCAATCACTCACGCAGTGACATCACCTCAACGACGCCGGCACCAACACCGGCTCCCCATTCACCGATAGATACATCGGCGCTGGCGGCGGAGGCGGTGCCGCGATCGTGACATGCACGTGCACCGTTACTGGCGCGGCGACCGCTACCACTGGTACAGCCACCTGTACTGCTGCTGGCTGTGGAACGGCTATCGACACGGCGCCCGACCCACCCACGCCGGAACTCCATGAAGATCCTGATGTCACCGCAATTCCAGTAGTTCCCGGATTCACTGGGACTACTGGATTCCACGGCGGGCTCACCCCAGGGAACGAATCCCAGCCAGAACCAACCCAGTTACCCGCTGACAGCTGGTTCGCCATACCAGTTCCGCCGGGGCCACTCCATACATAGAGGCCGTCAGAGATCCGAAACACCGCATCCGCGCTCGCTGTCGGCGTGATCGCCAGGCCGACGAAACAAGCTCCCGCGATGCCAAAGGCGTTATCAAGCGTTCGGTAAGCCAATCGACTGAGCTTCAACATGTGCGTCTCCTTATTGATCGATGACCCATCCGCAATCCGCAGGCGGCGCCAGCGGGCGTTTGGTCAATTGGTCGAGTGTGAACATACGACGCCACGGTGAAGCAACTGCTTCATCGCCCCCCCATGCCCTTGGAAATACTCAAATACACGCAGCCAAACCCGACCGCCACATAGCATCACCCCATGCCCCCCATCCTGCGCAACATCCTCGCCTGCCTCGCCGGAATCATCATTGGCAGCCTGGTGAACGGGGCCGTTATCACCGCTGGCGCATCGATCGTGCCACCGCCGGCGGGTGTCAATGTCAATGACGCTGACAGCATCGCCGCCAATATCCACCTCTATAAACCGCAGCACTTTGCCCCACCCTTCCTGGCGCACGCACTCGGCACGCTCGTCGGCGCGGCGCTCGCCGTTGCGCTCTCAGCACGGCGCCGCATGACCCCTGCGTTTGTGGTCGGCAGCGTATTTCTCGTCTTCGGCATCGCCATGTGTTTCATGATCCCGGCACCCGCGTGGTTCATTGCGCTCGACCTGGCAGTCGCGTACATCCCCATGGCATGGCTCGGCGGCACGCTCGCGCATCGCCGCGCTGCGGCGCCGTCACGGAATTAATTCCTCCGCGAACTGCAACCCACCATCACCGATCCGCGTAGATTAGGCACGAAGTTCCGTCCGATTGGGCGCCTCGTTCCGGGAGATGCGATGAGTAACGCGAGAGACACCAGCGAAACGCGCCACACGCACGTCGCCGGGCAGAGCCCAGCCACTACGCCGCCGAACCCCGATAGCAATCACACGCGTATGCACGCGCCAACGCGCGCCCCTACGCATACCCGCCTGCGCACGCGCGCGCACTCCATCATCACCCTGCAACCCCTCCGCACTTGGTGGCGGGACCGATCACTCGTTAATGTCCACGGCTGGCGCGTCTCCGTGCTTGCCAAACTCCCTGACTCTTCCGTTGCCATGCCGCCCCCGATGCTCGCAGCAATCGCCGCCCTGAAACTACCGTGGAAAGTGCGCGATCCCAATACGGGAATCGTGTTCCTCCTCTGCCCACCCGGCTCATGCACCATCGGATCATCCTCCGATGAAGAGGGCCACAAGGACGACGAAACCCACATCATTTGCAACATCAAACATCCGTTCTACCTTGCAGCGACCGTCACGACCCAGTCACAGTGGGAACACGTCACCGGCTCCAATCCGAGCGTTCATGTCGGAGCAGGGTTGCCGGTTGAGAATGTCAGCGTCAATGACTGCCGCGCATTTACACGCGCATGCGGACCCAACTTTCGATTTCCACACGAAGTTGAATGGGAATACGCGTGTCGCGCTGGCTCGGACACGCCGTTCAGCCACGCAAAATATCTCGATGCCGACGTCGTGAATTACAACGGTCGCCACCCATATCGCGATGGTCCACATGGACCGGATCGCCGCCAGACCGTGCCCGCCGGAAGTATGCCCGCCAACGCATGGGGATTTCATGAAATGCACGGCAACGTCTGGGAATGGTGCGAAGCTGCCGCAACCCGCGTTGCGCTCGCCAACGCCGATGGTGAAGCCGGCATTCCCACTGTGATGCGCGGCGGCTCATGGGCGAACCACGCGCACAACTGCCGCAGTGCATCACGGATCACGCGAGCCTCGGACTACTCGCGCAAGACTGCCGGATTTCGCATGGCCCGTGGTATCTAGAACAACAACTGCAACTGCGCACGCACCACCACGCCGCCGTTACCGGTGCCGGTACCGGTCCCACGCCAGTCGGTGCCCGCAATCGGCTCTCCAAAGAGTCCGTTCGAGAACTGAATGGAATCGAAGGCCCACCCGGCATCAAGAGTGAACTTCACATCGTTCTTATTGAAGTAGTAGTTGAAACCCACCGTCGCAAGATTGAGGGTTTGCCTACTGAGCGCGGAATTCACATCCGAAGCCGCCTGACCGGAGTTAACGCGCAGGAACTCATAGCGCGCGATCAGTTCAAGTGCATCTGCGACGAAGAACCCGCCCTGCACCACCGCACCGTACGACAGACTGCCCTCGATCCCCTGCGCAACAGCAGCATTGCCTCCGTCATAGAGGTAGTTACCAAGAAACGCACTCCAGATACTCCAACCGTTGCCGCGCAGGTTGAAGTCAGCCGTGTATGTGAGAAGCGTCAGCTGGTCATTCGTGGTTGGCGAAATCTGGCCATTGCCAATCGATGGGCGACCGTCCGGCGGGTTTCCCGGCGCATGCTGCCAATTCACCGCCACGCCAACCATCGCGGCAAACGGACTTCCACGCCAACCCTGCATATCTTTGAACTGACCCCAATCGCCGTCAAGTTTGTATTCAGCGCGACCAGTGAATGCCCAATCTATAATTTCGCCACTTGGCTGAATAGCAGCGAGATTTCGATTGGCACCACCATCGTTGTACGAGGCGTACGTGCGAAGCTTCTCGGACTCCCACCCAAGCAGAATGCCCTGAATCCACTTGGTGTTGTAGTACTGATTCACCAATGAGCGCTCTGCAAATTGCTGCGTGCGGCTCGAAGTGTTCTCTTCGTAATTGAAAAAGTTCTTCCACTGCCCGGCGCGCAGGAAGAACCCATCGCCCAGCGCTTTTTGAATGAATACATCCTCCAGGTTGAAGGGATTGTTGAGATTCCCTCCATCGCGGTCTGAAGCAAACTGAACGCGGTAGGTCCAACTTGGATCAAACACATGACCAAAGAAGTTGATGCGCACGCGCCGCAACTCAAAGCCACTTTCGTTCTGCGCACCAGCCTGTCGCTGTTCGGAATTCAACGAACTACGAGTCGCATACGCATATGAGAATCGCGACTGCACCTGGCCACCGATATTCATCCGATAGTTTCCATCAGCGCTGGCGAGGTAGAACCCATTGTCGTAGCCCGCGATAGCACCGTCTTTTCGGAATGAAGACCGATTGGCCGAGTCACTGAGCGCGTCAGTCACAATGCCACGAATCTGTTGCGCGCGCTGCGCAGTCAGCCAAACCTCGCCGTTCTCTGACTTCAGTTCCTCAATCTTCTTCTCTTGCTCATCGGTCTTGCGACGGAGCGCTTCAACCTCTGACTGCAAGCGATCAAAGCGATCCATCGTGGAGTCTGGAGTGGCGACTCGGTCGGGCGGTGCTGACTCAGGCGCGGCGGCCGAAGCGGGCGGATCGGCGTCCATGCTCCAAGCCGGCAGCACGGCAACACCCAGAGCACCTGCAACGGCGATGAACAGGGTTGTGGGGGTTACGCCAAGCGACATGGTTGAGGCAAGGTACCTGCACGAAAGAGTGGTCACAACTGCGATACCGATATCCCCCACCGCTGCAAATTTCGCCGTCATTATGCCGCTGAATGAACGCTGCCCGCCTCGCAGCGCCCGATTACGCTGCACAGGTGATGACACACCTGAAGCCGACCGATCATTCGATCCCCGCATCACTCGAACGCGTGACGGCGTGGCTTGCCACTGAACAATCGTCCGTTGGCGGCACACCCACCGCTTCCACCCTACGGCTCCTGACCGCGCTGCTGCGCCTTGAGTCCACTGAGCGCGCAGACACGCTCAAGTCTTCGTTTGCTGCAACGATTGCAGCTGGCGCGGTGCCGAACACGCCCACCTATGACTCGTTCGTCACGGCACTGCATGAGTTGCTCGGTCGCGCCAATTACCGGGAGATTTCTAGGGCCGAATTGCAAGAAGCCTTCGATTCCGAAGCGCTGTCATCAGTCAAGATCCAGGTGGATATGGCGGCGTTCGCTGCACTGCATATCTTTGCACGTGGCAAAGACCGGCGTGCCGAAACAGTCCGGTCACTCTTTGGCATGCGCAAGCGGCGCGTTGAGTTTGATGTCTTGGAGCGCGTCTTTGTGTTCTCAAGTCTTGCAACAAGTGATGGGGCGCTCAACCTCAAGCTCTTTGGAAACATCCCTGTGCCGGATATGGAAATGCTGCTTCCCAACTGCAAAGTGAAGATGCGACGCGTCGACCAAGCGGTGGTGTTCCTTCCCGCCACCATCAGCGTTGTACTTGCAGCTTCGAAGGTGCTGTTCTCGCTCACTGCCATTTGGAGTGCTATCCAGTTCTACACCGGACTTTCGAAAGACGAACCAATTGTCTCCGGCGGTTGGGGACTGGTAGCCGCTGGGTCGTTCACACTGCTTGGCATCACCATGGGCGCGTACACCAAGTACCAGAAGCGACGGCTCGAATACGCGAATGCGCATTCACGCACGCTGTATTTCCAAACGCTCGATAGCGAGTCCGGCGCGTTCCTGCGCGTGCTCGACGAAGCGTTCGAAGAAGAAGCCAAGGAGGCAGTGTTGGCATACGCGTTCCTGGTGGCCCACGGACCAAGCACTGAACAAGCGCTCGATGAACGAGTTGAGCAATGGCTCAGCACCAAGATCGGCGCACCGGTCGACTTTGAAGTGGACGATGCGCTCGCCAAGTTGGAACGCCTTGGAGTTGCCACGCGGACCAGGACGGGCGCGGATACGAGCGATACATGGGCAGCCGTGCCGCCTTCCATCGCCACGGAAAGCCTGCGCACTCGGTGGGTGACGATGGGACCGAGTTGAGCGGGCGCCGAAACGCGTAGGCGCGGGCGCCGAAACGCGTAGGGGCGCGTGCCTGACGGCGATATCAATGAATCGACAGCCGCCCTGCCGATGATCGTTGCATGACTACCAACACTTCCGGGTCGCGTCTTGGCTGGAAATCACTTGCTACTTCAGTTGTCATCGTGGGCGGCGCGTGCGCTTTACTTGCAGCAGGGAACGCAGCCGCGCCCAATCCCGGTCGCTGCGTTGCCATGGGTCTCGACACCAGCGGGCGCGAATCGCGACTGCCAAAGCAAGTGATTGCCAATGCCACCAACCTCACCATCCGCGGTTCGATTCCATGCATGGACCAGGTGATGGCATGGACCGTCGCCGGTCCGTACCGCGCATTCGAAGATGGGACCGTGGAGATGCTGGCGTCGCCAGTACCGCCCTGCCAAGGCGGCGACTACTACGTATGGATTGCGTTTCCGAAGTAAGTGCAGAGCAGTCAGCGTTTAGGCGCTGGCAGACTTCGGGTTGGGGCCAAAGCGATTGGTACCGGGCGTGCTGTCCATCACCATGAAGATGAAGAAGATGATGGAGCCGAGCAACGGAAGCATATGGATGAAGATCCAAAGCCCGGTGCGGTCCGTGTCATGTAAGCGGCGGAATACGACGGCCAGCCATGGCAGCGCCACCGCCAAACCGTAGATCGCACACAACGGTCCCGGTCCGTACTCACCAATGGCGTGTCCCATCATGCGGTCAATGACTAGCAGACCGGCATACACAAAGAAGTTCACGATCATGAACATCCAGTACTCCATCCGTCGAGCGCGACCGGAGAAGCCGACGTAATTCTTGAGGACGGCGAGGTACCAGTTCATGCGGTGGCCTTTCGATTGATCCTCCGGGAGTGTGCCCCGTTGGAGTGAATTCCGGCGCATTGCCGGCGGACGGTATTGCAAAGCGCTGCAACACCGAAGGTTGCGATGCTATGCGGAACACAGTTCACCATGCCGCCCCACGACAGGTCATGCACAATCTGATGATCCGTCAAGATCCGCGCCAATTTCACTTGCGCGCGCGGCGCTAGGAATTACCATCGTCCCCGCTCGCGTGTTCCGGAGCAATGCCTAACTCGAAACCACCGGCCGACTGCGGACGCTCCACGCTCGCATCGGAAGGACATGCTCGCGCACCAACCACTGAAGGAGAGACTCATGGACGAGTCAAGAAACGCTCACGCACGCGCAAACGCCAACGCCCACGCCAAAGTCAACGCAACGATGCTCGATCACACGCATCTTGTCGCGCCGACCCTGAGTCATCTTGGAGAATGCCCAGCCATCGGTCGCGCACTTTCGGCGATCGTTGAGCAATCACTGCAGACTGGCAAGCGATTTCCGCACACGCTTCTCATTGGTGGCGCAGATAGTTCAAAGCGCGTCATCGCCGCGACCATCGCCGCAGAAATGGCCGTACCGATTCATTACATCGATTTGGTACAGATCCGAAGCGGCGATGCACTGCACGCGGTGCTCCGTCATGTGACGGCCGGGGCGATAGTCCTGATGAGCGGTATCGACTGCACCCACGAAGGGACCTTCGCTGACCTTGCACGTGCGGTCAACGGGCGTGAGCGACTCAAGGAACCGAGTTTGTCATCGTGGATGCGCGAGATGACCCGTGAGGAATGGCAGAAAAACTCCCGGCAAGCCTCGTTGAAATACGCAGATTTTACGGTGATTTTGACTGGTCGAAAGAGCCACCCCGCCCACGCCACCTACCTGCGGTGGGTCGAACGGCACTACTTCACCAAACAGTACGAAGGAGGCGAAGTTGCACGACTCAGCCGACTCTTTCGACACACCGACCGAACCGTCGATGACGACGTGATCTGCCTCATTGCCAAGGTGACCACCACCTTCGGCGTCCGCACGCTGGAGGCTGCAAACGCCATCGTTGAGCGGATGCGTAGCAGTGGCATTGAGCGCCTTGACAAGCGTACGTACGGCGAGCACTTTGAGGACATGTTCGCCGCACTTCTTGACCCGAAGCGTGTCGCCGCATACAAGAAAAAACTGGCGCGCCTAGAGCAGGCTGCCCGAAAGGCCGCCGTAGCAGAAGCAATGCAGCACACCTCGACAGGCGCAACGACTAATGTGCCAGATGCTGCATCAAATATCAGCGGCGCGATCGCGGCGTGATCGCGGCGTTGGATTGGTCGTCTATCTGTTTCCGTTCGTCAAGAGGCGCCCGACGCTTCGCCAGTAAATCGAACGTGCATGGCAATCAATCGACCATATTCCCCGCGGTCCGCCTCACGAACAGCCATGAGATATTCATTGCGGATGGCGCTTACGGATCCGATCGTTGCTTCGGGCCACTCAATGGGGGCCTCTCCATGTCGTCGCAGCCAGATGTTCGCTAGCAGTCGCGCCCACCGCCCGTTACCGTTCTGGAATGGGTGTATGCGGACCGACGCATGGTGCAGCCGTGCCGCCTGCTCAATTATTGGCATTGTTGATTGATGCCATGCAGAAAGGTCGTCGACCAAACCGTGCAACTCAATCGCAATCATGTGCGGCGCTGAACCAATATTCAGATCACGACGACGCGTGACTCCCGCCCAAGTCCACACACGTCCAAACATCTGCCCATGCAACTTCAGCAGCCATTCAAATGTGAACGATGCAAGGCGCGGCGATGGGCGAGCAGTCAAGTACCGCACCATTGCTCGCCGGATATTTTCTGACTCCGCGGCATTGAGTTCGGTAACAGTACGGATCTTTCTTAAACGCAGACCAGACAGGTCATCGATCGCCGTCTGACCGGGAAGCAGCGGACCGAACATCATCATGCAGACCAGAGACGCTTTCTGGACCCGCGAAGAAGATCATTCGTGGTTCGTTCGATCAACCGCTGATAGTCCGCGCTATCGACTGCCTGGCCCTCAAGCGCGCTGGTGCCTTGCACCATCCGCGCGATCTGCTCAGCCTTGGTACGCGCCTGCGCCCTGCGAAACTGATCTGGGTCGACGGCAGCGAAGCCAATCGGCGTGCCGAGCGCTTCCGCGACGGCGGCCACGTGAGCGAATGATGCCTGTGCCGCACGACCACCCAGGATGCGCTTGACGGTTGGCTCCGTGACACCGCTCCGCGCTGAAAGGATCGCGATCGGCATTCCGATCGACTCACGGCGGGATACCAACTGAAGCAAGGTGGTTTCACTGTTCATAAAATGAAGATACTATAAGATCTTAAATAGTCAAATAAAGATCATAAAAGAACTAAAATTGACTACCCGGGTTGATCTTCCGCCATGGATTGCTACGACCGGGCAACGTACCACGACCTTGCTTCGCAGCCCGAAGTTCGGCGAAAGCGCAAGCAGATTTTGAATGCACATCACCGCCCCGTAAACGGAGCGGTCCCAAGTTCCACGCCTGGGTTCTTCTGGGTGAAGTAGCGCATCGGCCACTCGTCAGAGAAGAGAACCATCGGGCGACCCTCGTGGTCTTCGGCGAGGCTTGCATCCGCAAAGACCTCCGGATGGAAGTCCGCCGGCGCCCCGTCCCTCTTCCACCAGCGCGCCAGTTTCCAACGCGTCGGCTCCAACCGGCATTCCGCGCTGTACTCGCTCTCCATTCGATACTGCAGCACCTCAAACTGCAGCGGCCCAACCGCAGCAAGTACGGGGCGCCGCACCATGCCACCCGGACCGCTGAGCATGTGGTACTGCCGCACCACGCCTTCTTGCAACAACTGCTTCAGACCAAGCGCGTACTTCTTAGCATTGCCAGCGCTCGGATTGTGAATGTATGAGAAACACTCCGGCACGAACGACGGCATCTCGTTGTAGCAAATGCTTCGATCCGTGGTGAGCGTGTCACCGATACCAAGCGAGTCATGGCCGACGATGCCAACCACGTCACCGGCAAGGCCTTCATCTACCGTTTCACGGTCGCGGCCAAAGAGACGCTGCGCATTGTTGAGCTTGATCTTGCGCCCGCTCTGCACATGGAGGACGGTCATTTCTCGCTCGAATCCACCACTCACCACGCGCACAAATGCAATGCGATCGCGGTGGCGCGGATCCATATTCGCCTGAATCTTGAACACAAAGCCACTGAAGGCAGGATCCTCAGGCATCACCATCCGGTCGCCGGAGCGTCGCGGACCGGGTCCCTGCGAATGCGCTAAGAAACCGTCGAGCAACAACTGCACGCCGAAGTTATTCATGGCGCTTCCGAAGTACACGGGCGTGATTTCGCCTCGCTGCACACGCTCTTGGTCAAACGAATCACCAAGGCTGCCAAGCAGCTCAATCTCCTCGCGCGCCTTGGCATACACATCCGCATCGATCTTCTGAACGATGAACGGATCGTCAATCCCCATCACCTTCACGGGCGCGGCCTGCGCATTCTTCGCGGCGCGCTCGAATAGGTGAACCTGCTTCTCAAGACGGTCATACACGCCACGGAACTCTGGTCCATTCCCAAGCGGCCAGTTCACCGGGAACGGCGCAATGCCGAGCGCCTTCTCCAAGTCATCAAGCAACTGCAGCGGCTCGCGCGTGGGGCGGTCGCACTTATTCATGAAGGTGAAAATTGGCACACCGCGACGACGGCACACTTCAAACAGCTTGCGTGTCTGCGTCTCGATACCCTTACCGGCATCAATCACCATGATCGCGGCATCAACGGCCGTGAGCACGCGATAGGTGTCCTCACTGAAGTCATTGTGTCCCGGCGTGTCAAGAAGGTTGATGCGAAAGTTGTCGTAGTCAAACTGCAGCACCGTGCTGGAGATGGAGATGCCGCGCTGGCGTTCCAGTTCCATCCAGTCACTGGTAGTGGCACGCTGGTTCTTGCGCGCGGTGATCGAGCCGGCTAACTCCAGCGCTCCGCCATAGAGCAGCAGTTTCTCCGTAAGCGTGGTCTTGCCGGCATCCGGGTGAGAGATGATGGCGAACGTACGACGAGGAAGCGTGGCGGAAGACATGGAGGGAGCCAATGGTACGGCTCCTTGGGGCAACTGTTTCGGCGCGATTCCACGGTCAATCGACGACGGCACATGGACGCGGTGCGCCCCGTGCCACTACGGGCACTTCGGACAGTCGCTCGGAAACTTCAGCATGGCGTTGTACGGGGCACATACAGCCGAACTGCAGGACAGCGTTGGCCAGCAGCTGCAATACTCGATCGAGTCACAGATCCACGAGTCGTAGAGGCATCTGCGATTCGTGCACAGAGCCGGTCATCGCCGCCCACCACCACCGCGCCCGACGCCCATGCGCATGCCGCCACCACCACGACCGTAGCCGCCGTAACCGCCATATCCACCACCGTAGTAGCCCCCGTAGTAGCCATTGCCTGGCCACATGCCCATCCATGTGTAGTGCGGATTCTGACCGCCGACCATGCCGTAGCCGAACATGCTGTAGTTGCGCGTCTGTCCGCCGCCGGTGTACCCGCTGACTGGACCGCCGCCGTGCTCGTACTTGGCGTAACCATCGCGATCCTCATAGCGCTGGTATCCCGATGGATTTGAGTAGCCACCGTTTCCCGAATCTTCATCGGAACGAACAATGCCACGAGCACCGGTGTATCCACTCAGTTCACCGTAGCCACGCTGACCGTTGGACCATGTGGAATTTTCGTTCGTGGATCCATTGCGTTGATCCCAACCGCCGCCGTTCCACGTTCCACCGCGCGCGTATTGCGATGAATTTCTACCTGCGTTTCCCGGCTGCAATCCTTCGTTTCGATCAGCGTAATTTGTTTCACCACGCGCGAACGCGCCGCGCGGGCTGCCGTCGAAATTATGGTTTGGATCCGGGCGGAAGTCATCCATTGTGGACGATCGCGCATTAGAAGTTGCTGCGGTTGACCCGTCGCGTTCTTGGAATTGACCTGCAGCACCATTGTTGTTCGCCATCGCGCCCGCGTTGCCGGCGTTGTTTGAAACTCCAGCGACAGCGTTCGCGGAACCGTTCCCCGATGCCCTGCTCCACCCACCGTCAGCGCGCGCGAAGCTCTGCGTTCCACGCTGCTGCATGACCTGACCATCACGGGTCGCGGACACATCATCAGTGACGCCGCCCGCGTGTCGCCACTGCCCTGTGTTTGCGGTGTTCGCAGATGTGGCCGCCGCACCGTTCGCCACTGCTGCGCCCGCACCTGTCCCCGCGCCGGCCCCCGCGCGCGACGATGCCGCCTTCGAGAACTGATTGATGTCCCCCGCTGCCGCTGCGCGGTTGTAACTGCGCGCCGCATCACTCCACGCGCGGCGATATGCGCCGCTCCAATGATTCATCCACCATCCATCAGTACCGCGCCAACCCCATGGGTGATAGCCCCAGTGCCACGATCCGCCGTAGCCCATGCCCAATGCATAGTCGAGTCCAAAGGAGCGTCCTGGCCCCCACCAACCATTGCATGCCCAGGTCGGTGCGCACTGCAATCCGTACTCGCCCCAACCGGGCGCAGTCTCATACATCCAACCGGCGTAGCCAAAATTCGGCCAGGATCCATAGGTGCCTGGGTAACCCAAGTAATCATTCCCCGCAACGCCCGGCGCCGTCATGCCCGCGGTTGTGAAACCCGTTCCATACGAAACGATTCCGTTATTCACATAGCTATTCATATAGCCAGCCGTGAATCCAAAGGTCACCGTGTCGGCAGTCGAACCCATGACGCGAACGAAAGTCACCCCGTAGACCGGCGAACTCGGCGGCATCACGTACATCAACTGCGGCACTGCATCGCACAACACCCACGGTCCGGTGGCAGCGTCGGAAGTGAACCACGCTGCATCTTGGCACAGGTAGTACGAGCCCTCACAGAGAATCAGTGGCGAACTTGCGTTGGTTGCCCAACTCAAACTCGTTCCATCAATCGCTACGAAATGCGCCGCACCAAGGATCGTGGAGAGCGATGCCTTGGCCTTCGATCGATCGAGGGTGGCAACGTGAGGAACCGACTGCTGGTAGATCGCGTCATTTGCAGCGGATGTTCCTGGTACTGCCGCTAGCACATTGCCCCACGTTCCCTTCGGGTCGATCGCCGCGAACGATGACGGAAGCGCGGATGGTTTGACATAGCTCCACGGACCGTTCATCAAATCACCGCTCGTGAACCAACGGCCCGAGGCAAGCAAATACCAAGTGTTCGATGCGGTAGCAGTGAAGAGGTCGCAGTTTGCATTTGATATCGCAAAGAGACCATCGGCGACCTGCGCTAAATTGGGCGCACCGTTGATCGACACCATGCAAATCGGACTGGTACTGACCACGATTTCAGGCAGTTGACTGGAAGGCCCCGCTGCGGGCGCTGAGTTTCCAGGCGCAGCCGCGCTTGACCCGTCTGGTTGCACTGCGGAGGCGCTGGACCCGCTCGACTGCGCGGCGCTGGTGCTGCGCGGCAATGCTGCATTGATGGCGCTTGCCACCGAATCAGCGGGCGCCGCGCCACTGGTGAATGGCCCGCTGAAACTGGACGCATGCATCCATGTGCTGTCGCCAACCCGCGTGAACCAGATGTTACTTGCGGAATCGAATGCCAAGAGCGATGGCGTGTTCTGTGCAATGCCAATACCCGATCCGACATCACGAAGTACTGGCGCACCATCAAGGAGCAGCAACACCGCGGGATGATCAATGACTCGAATGACCGGCGCTGCGTTTCCCATCGGCGCCGCGTCCGCCTGCAAAGATGTCACTTGCATGTTCTCGAGCACGACTGAACGCTGGACTGTGAACGTTGCACTGGCGAGCATCTGCTGCAGAACCGCCGTGGTTGCCGTGGAATCTTGACTACCGGCCAACTGCACGCGCGTGACTTGCATACCGGAAACCTGAATGAGTCCAGCGGCAAGGTCGTTATCAAGTGTGGCGCTGAAGAACATCGCTCCATAGGTGCGTTGTGCGCCAGGCGTTGCAATCCGGAAGGCCGCGCGACCGGTACTTGTCGTACCGACAATGGACTCAAACTGCGGGGTGTACAGGGTGTAGACCGAGCCGTTCACTGCCGCGACCTGCGGCCAGAAGGTCTCACCATTGTCTTGATCGGGTGCGGGCGGCAGGTTGTCAGGGTGGGTGAGCCCAGGAGCGATCGAGTACTCGCCAGAAACTTGTGCCCTGGCGTGACCAACCGCTAGGCACAGCATCGCAAAGGCAGTGGCGGCCGACATATAGGAACGGTGCGTGGGGTTGCCCATTCCCTCATGGTATGTACCCACGGCGTGGATGACCGAGGGGAGGAATATCCTCGTAAATTGCTGAATTCATGACTGAAAATGTGAGTTTTCCCTCGGAACTGGGTCATCGGAACATGGCGGGTCGGTCGCGGCAACCGGGCGCATTCTTAACCGAATCAAGACAGTGCTCGATCATAAAACCACGAAAGTGCCAAGTAACTTCTCGGAGTCTTTGAGATGAATGCGTGCACACATGAGCGAACCGATCAAGTCAATCCCTGATGGAGTCGTTGTGGTCCTTTCGGGCCGCCTCGATTCGAAGAACGCTGCTGAGACGCTCACCCTTATCCGTGCCTCCATGAACCCAAGTGCGAAGCGGGTGGTCTTTGACCTCACTGCACTGGTGTTCATGGCGTCAGCAGGTCTTGGTGTGCTCGTGCAATCGGCAGGACTCGCCAAGGCGAATGGCGGAAGCGCTCATCACTTTGGAGCCAGCCCTGCCATCATTCAGTTGCTGCGGATTGCCGGGTTGGGAGCGGTGATCACGCCGTACCAAGTGCAACCCGAGTCAACCAAGGCGCCCGCTTGAACACGTCCGAGCACTTGACGACATTTCCGGCGATCGCCATTTTCCTCGCGGGACTGGCCTTCTTCTTTCATGGTCTGGATGGTGTCAAGGAATCCCTCAAGTCAATGGCCGGACGCTCGCTCCGCCAGCGCATTGAGCGATTCACCTCAACGGGCGCACTTGCAGCACTGTGGGGATTCATCCTCGGAGCGCTCGCGCAAAGTTCTACAGCGGCGTCGTTCATTGTTACAGGCTTTGTATCGAGCCGCCTGCTGACACTCCGACGAGCATTGACGATGGTTGCATGGGCCAACCTGGGGACGGTGGTTCTTCCCTTCATCGCATCATTCGATATTCGTACTGCCATCGCACTGATCCTGGGCGTCGGCGGCCTGTTGGCAACCTTCCGTGCCGGCCGCGAATTCCTACTTCCCGCGTGGCGTGGTCTGTTCATGCTGGGTCTGCTGATGCTCGGTCTGCAATTCCTGAAGGATGCCACAGGGGGAATCCCTGAGGAGCCTTGGTTTAGGCAATTCGCGCAGACCTTGGGCGACTCGCTTGTATTCGGCTTCGTGGTCGGGATCGCATCGCGCTTGGTGATCCAATCAACATCAGCGATCGTGGTGATCGTTGTTACGTTCGTCAACAGTGGCATCCTCACTGACAGCCAAGCTGCCATGATGGTTCACGGCGCCGGTGTGGGTGTCGGTGCGACGGTGCTTCTGATGGGCCGCAGTTCACATGGCCTACCCCGACAACTGGCGTACTTCCAAGCGATCATCAACTCCGCTGCGGGCGCCATATTGGCGCTTGAAGTGATCACTACAAAGTTCACGGGACTGCCGAGCCTGCTGGATCTGATTCGCAACACCATCACCTCAGACTCAAGCCGCATGCTGGCGGTCGTGTACGTGGTGCAGCAATCGCTCTGCGTTGGAATTGCCGAACTGTGCGGCAGCCGTTGGACACAGTGGCTGAACCGACTCAGCCCGCCGACAGCCGCGCAGAATCTTGCAACTCCGATGTACATCGATCAAGGTGCGGGTGTCGATCCCACCAGTTTCTTGGACATGATTGCGCGCGAGCAAGCGCGCATTGTCGAGCGGCTTCCCGACATTCTTGACTGCGTGCGTTCTGATGGCGAACGGACCATGGCGGAATGCAATCACATGGCGGAGTCGTGCAAGTCACTGGGCGCGGAGATCCATCATGCGCTCCGAGAACTTTCGCAGACGCGGCTTGATCGGCAAGATGCTGAGCAACTGCTCGCGTTGGACATTAAGCAACGCGCAGTCGATCAATTAGTCACCGAGGTCGCGCACTTCGCCCGCGCATCACTGGATGAACGCCGGAACAGTGAGCCAGGGAGCGAGTCCGACGGCAACGCGCTGCTGTTTGCGATGACGGAAGGGCTGCACTTGGTGCTCTCGCAACTGGTGGAGTGCGAACGCAGTCGAGCACCCGGCGATGTTGCCATGCTGCTGATGATTGTCGGCGACCGCGGCGACCTCATGGAACAACTGCGGGCAGACATCGCAGCGACAACGTCACGCGGCGCTCGACCAGGACTGCAGTACACGCTGGCACTCTTCGAGCGGGCGATGTGGCTGGTCGGAAAGGTGGCTCCGGCGAATGGCGCCGATGAGCTCGACGATACGAATGGCATTGATGGCAGCGGTGGCAGCGGTGGCAGCGGTGGGAGCGGTGGGACTGACGGCACCGATGACACGCTCAGCACCCCGACCACTCAAGCACCCACCGCGTCTGATTCACTCCAACACGCATAACGGACCGGCACCCCCTCACGTGCCGTTACTTCGGAACAGTTGCCGCAACCGCGGCCTGCGCATGCTCTTTGAAGAACCGAGTAATCAGCGCACTCGAACCCTTGGGATATTCGTGACCGCCTTCATGAATGACGGTCACCAGTGGCGCGCCCTTGCTCGATTCGTAGAGCGTTGCGGTGAGACCGCCCTCGGTCGCCCACGGCTTGCCATCACTTGTGCACGCATTGGCAGCGCGGACGTTGACGAATGTTCGCTCCTGCCACGAGAATTTCACTATGGGGTCATCCTTGCCCGCCACGTGAATCACCGGTAACGGTTTGATGTCCGCGGTCGGCTTCAGGTACGCGCCAGCCACTGGTCCGATGGCCGCGAGCGTTGCCCCGCGTGTCTGCCACAACAAGTAACTGAAGAACCCGCCGTTTGAATGTCCGGCAGAATAGGTATGTCGTCCGTCAAGTTTGTACTCCGTACGCAATGAGTCAACCATGGCGTCATACAGCTTGATATCACGGTCGCCGTTGTTGCCTGCGGCGGTTTGCCAGCCGGACTTTTTGCCTTCCGGATCAACAAGTGGACTCGCGGTCTTCAATCCTTGCGGATACACCACGATTGCTTCGGGCCAAGCGGCTTCAAATGCCGCGGTTGCGCGCGAATGCACTGCGTTACCGCCGTGACCATGCCAACAGAACACCAGGGGAGTCTCGGCAGTTCGGTTCGCCGCGGGTGGAATACACACCAGGGCGGTGCGAACCACTCCGTCCACCGTCCATTCTCGCTTGGAAACGCTGGCACTGGCACTAGCGCTGTCGCTGGCACTGCTTGACGCATCGGTGGTCCGATTCGGCGGTTGAGTCGCCGGCGGCGGCGTCGGAGCCCAGCATGCGCACGCCAATACGATTCCAATGAGTTTCATACGAATATAGTACGCATGTCGGAGGTCGGGTCACTACACACCCCGCTCGCACAACAACACTCATGACGCACTCCGCCACACGCCCTGCCACCCGCGCCGATCTCCCAGAGATTCTTGCCATCTACAACGCATCAATTGCTGCGCGGATGTCCACCGCGGACTTAGTACCCCAATCAATGGTCGCGCGCGAGGCATGGTGGGAGCAGCGCAATCATGACACGCGACCAGTGCTAGTGACCGAGCGCGCCGGGCGCGTGGTCGCTTGGGGCGCATTCACCAACTTTAAGGACCGGGCTGGGTACGCACCAACTGCGGAAATCAGCGTCTATGTAGAACCGTCAGCAGTCGGCAGCGGGCTCGGAAGCGCAATGCTTGACGAACTGCTTTCGTGCGCAGTCGCGTGTCAGATCGACCGAGTCATCGGGATCTGCTTTGAACACAATAACGCCAGCCTTCGACTCGCCCGATCACGTGGATTTGAAGAGTGGGGACGGTTACCTGAAGCCTGCAACATGGATGGCGTCCGTCGCTCCGTGGTGATCCTTGGAAAGATCATTTCAGCGCCGCATTCATAAACTACATGCGCTACTGATCGGCGTTCCGAGCGCGGAACATTCACCCGACAACCTGAGCCACAATCCCATCCGGCAACGCATCCAGAAACATTCGACCGTAACGCTTGGTGATGATGCGTGGGTCCAGTACCACCACCCTGCCCTCGTCAGTGGAACTGCGAACCAGCCGCCCGAATCCCTGCTTGAAGCGCAGCACCGCGCGCGGAAGTGAGTCTTCGGAGAATGGCTTTCCGCCGCGTGATTCAATCAGTTCATGACGCGCTTGAACGATCGGTCGATCTGGCACCTCAAACGGAAGCCGCGTGATGATCACATTACGCAACGCCCGACCGCGTACGTCAACGCCCTGCCAGAAACTAGCGACACCAAAGAGCACGCTGCGTTCATCGGTGCGGAAACGTTCGAGCAATGTATTACGTGGCACACCGATACCTTGAATGTGCAAGGGGAAGCTGTCATCAACAAGCCGATCGGCAATTCGCTCAGCGACCGCATTCAGTGTTCGGAAGCTAGTAAACAGGACAAACGCACCGCCGTCCGTCTCACGGATGTGGCTCAGAACGCGCCCTGCCAATTCATCTTCATAATCCGGATGATTTGGCTCCGGCATGGTGCGATCGATGATCAGCGTGACCAAGCGGCCGTAGTCAAACGGACTTCCAAGTTCCAGCGTCTGTGGATCGTCGCACCCAAGGCGAATAGCGGCGTGTCGAAAGTCGCCGTGGCTGGTCGCGAGTGTGGCGCTAGTGAGTACCACGCCCTTGTCTTGCGCAAATAGATGTTCGCGCAGAATGGGCCCGACATCCACCGCCGCACACACCACGGTGATGTTGGGGCGCTCACCGCCGCGACGCTTCTTGCCGATCTCCACCCAGTACACGCACCCCGCCAGCGCCTGCGCCAAGAGATCACGCGCACCCGTAGCGTGCGCCTCAGCGCGCGCAGCGTAGGAATTCAACTCAAACTGATCAGCCTCATTGGCAATGCGGTCGCGCAACATGCGCAGTGTTGCAGCCAGTTGCAACATTGGCCCGCTCAGGTGATCCCGTACCGCATCCTTGTTACGCATACGACCAGACGACTCTGCAAATTCCTCATGCCAGCGCCACAGCGCGTCAAACTGCCGATCCGCGGCGCTTTCGCAGTCACGAATGCAGCGAATGGCATCTTCAATAACTGTTTCCGCTGCGTCATCGGAGCGCATCGCGCTCAGATAGCCACGACCAGTGCTCACTTGATAAAGCGTCCGCAAGAGATGCCGAACTCCACTCTCCGAGAGCCGAATTCCAAAGTTCTCTGCCGCAACATCTTCAATCTCATGCGCTTCATCAAGAATCACATGGTGGTAATTCGGGAGCACTCCACCCGTAGCACCCGCACGGGCGCGCATGGCTAGGTCAGCAAAGAACAACGCGTGATTGGTGATGAGCAACTGCCCATTCTCCATACGACGTCGCGCCGCTTGGTAGAAACACTTGTCAAAGGTTGGACAGCGCCGCCCCATGCAATTGTGCGCGTCGCTCTGCACTTGGTCCCACACTTCGCTGCGTGGTAACTGTGGAAGCGTCGCCAACGATCCGTCCGTGGTGTGGTACGCCCACTTCTCAACACGACGGAGGTCATTGCGATCTTCATCATGCGCAAAGAGGCGCCCCTCGCGCTCACTGGCGAGTTTGAGGCGGCGCAGACTGACATAGTTGCCCCGGCCCTTCACCAGTACCGAACTGAATTCTTCGGGAATCACTGCATTGAGAAGCGGAATATCCTTCTCAATCAACTGCTCCTGCAAACTGATGGTGTTGGTAGCCACCACTACCCGTTCGCCGCGTTCCACAATGCGCCGGATGGCAGGAATCAGATACGCAAAGCTCTTGCCGACCCCGGTGCCTGCTTCCACAAAGAGACGCTGTCGCTCTTCAAACGCGCGCTCCACCGCGCTGGCCATCAGAATTTGCTGGGGGCGCACTTCAAAGCCGGACAATCGCCGCGCGATTGCCCCGGTATCCGAGAGCAACATGTCAACGGAGAGTGTCACCCCAATGGCCTTCGCTTTGGCTCGCCCGGCAGACGCGGGTAATTACGCGGCGTAGCGCGCGTCTTCTCCAGGACCACTACCGTGCCGGTAGCCGTCTTGTGCAAATCAACAACATGCGTGTGCAACTTGTGGAGCGCGGGCTTGGCCTCTTCTACTTCTTCTGCAGCCTTGTCGCCCTTGATCAGAAAGATCGATCCCGCCTCGCGTGCGAATGGAACAGTCAGTTCCACCAATACATTCAGCTTTCCAACCGCACGCGCCACCACCGCGTCGTACTTGGCACGGTGATCATGGTGATCCTGCCCCGCCGTCTCAGCGCGATCATTCAAGATGCGCGCATTGGAAATACCAAGCGCCGCAATGGTTTCCTTGATGAATGCGGCCTTCTTGCCAGTGGCCTCCAGCAACGTGAATTGCACTTCAGGCATCACAATGGCGAGCGGGATTCCTGGCAGTCCGCCACCAGAACCAACATCGATCACCGTCTTTGCTTCAGCGCTGGCAAGAAATGGCACCAACGTCAGGCAGTCTTGGATATGCCGCACCCACATGGTTTCCGGTTCAACAATCGCGGTGAGATTGAATCGAGCGTTCGCTGATCGAAGCGCTTCCAGATAAGCGCGCAACCGCTCTGCGTCACCAGGCTCCAGTTCAATGCCCATGGTGGCAAGCGCCTCCGTGACAGCGCCGGGGATTCCCGGAATCGGCGGCAGCGGCGGCAACGGAGACGACGAAGGCAGATCAGAAGCAGGTGAATGAGTGGATTCAGTATGAATGGCGAGACTTATGGGGTTCAGGTGCGAATGAAGTTTCGGGTGCAACATGCGAGGCGTCTATCAGGTGCATCTTAGGCGTCGAGGTCAAAGCCCCTGGAACGCCGGCTCGCCACCGCAAACAGGACACTGGTGGTGATCCACAGACACACGAGGCTTGAGCCGCCGTAACTCACAAACGGAAGCGTCATGCCAGACACCGGCAGCACGCCGATGGTCATGCCAGTATTCACCATCAATTGCAGGAAGACCATAGCACCGATCCCCACCGCAACCAAGCGTCCAAACATGGTTCCCGCACGCACTCCCACCATGAATGCGCCGAATGCGTAGGCGGCTGCCAGTGCCCACAGTGCCATGCCGCCCAGAAGGCCCCAGCGACAGACGATGACCGCAAAGATCATGTCCGTGTGCTCTTCGGGCAATCGGTTGTACTGGATGAGTGCGCGCGACTCTTGCTTGCCAGAACCAACAATCCCGCCCGCTGCCGAAAGCGTCACCGCTCGGCTGGACTGAAACCCATTCCCGTGGTTGAGACGGGTGTCGCCAACAACCTGCGCAATCAGCGTGTCAATGCGATCGCGCTGGTGCTTCTTCAGGAGGGGATAGCTACATGGCGCCAGCGCCACTGCGATACACGCAATGATCAGCAAGTACTTCACGCGCGCACCGGCGGCCAGAAGCATCACCAAGAGCACCGGCGCGAAGAGCAGTGCACTGTCAAGGTCGGGCTGCAAGATGATCAGCGCCACCGGAACAAGCGTCACCAAGATGGTGGCGATGATGCCACTGAAGCGCTTCACATTGGCGGTGGTGCGCATCCACGCCGCCATGGCGACCACCCAGGTGAGCTTAATCAATTCGCTGGGCTGAAAGTCCAGCGCCCCAAGATTGATCCAACGGCGCGCGCCGTTGCGTGGGCGCACGATCGAGTCCGGCACAAACGGAATCAACAGCAGGACCAAGAACGCCAGGTTCACTGCAAAGAGCAGCCACGCCCAACGCCGCATCCAACGCCATTGTTGCGCACCAACGAACGCCGCAGCAAGCATGCCAACGATAAGAAATCCAAACTGCCGTTGCGCCAGCAATGGCTCAGTAGTGTCAATAGCAGCGATGCCCAGCAAACTCAGTCCCAGTCCAGCCAACACGGGCAACCACGCCCAATGCAGCCACTGCCGGTCCGCGGTACGCGTGTCAACCGCGCGCTCACGGCGCAATCCGCGCGCCAGCGAATTAGAGACCAGGATGCTCATCCAGCGCCTCCGGTTGGCTCAATATCATCAGCAACGATTGGTTGCAAGGGCTTACGCGCGGGGCGCGAGTGCGGATCCCCTTGCAAGTAACCCTCCGCAATCAACGCGTGAATCACCTGATTGGCAATCGGGCCCGCAGACTTTCCGCCCGATCCGCCGTTCTCCAACAGCACCGCCACCGCATAGCGCGGGCGGGGCTCCTGCGCTTCACCAACGAGACCAACAAACCATGCGTGATCCACAGGGGTCGTGCGATCGATCGTGCCGTTGCCATCATCATCAACCTTCAGGGCCCGAGCCTGTGCTGTGCCGGTCTTAGCCCACACCACCACGCCAGGCGCATTGATGATCGCCTCTGCCGATTTATCTTGGTAACTCACGTGATGGCCAGAGCCGTACTGCTTCTCCACTGCCTGCCGCAACCCTTCAAATGCGCGATCGCAACTATGCGGGTTCAATTTCAAATCGCCAGCCCGACGTACCGCACGACCCGGAATTGGGGTGAGCAACAACTCCGCATCGCGAATGACTCCGCCGCGCGCCAGTGTTGCGTAGGCGTTCGCTGCTTGCATGGGCGTCCACAAGATCGGACCTTGACCAATACCGGCGATCACTGGAACGATGCGATCGCCCGTTGATTCAATCTTGGCGATTGCCTGCACCGATGGCAGCACACCAGGATTCTCACCAGACAGTCGATCGCCGATTTTGTTGCCCGCCTTGTCTAGTTGCGGCTCCCATCGCGCAATCCCGATATCCAACTTCTGACCCAGTCCGAAGTTGTGATACCAGTCAGTGAGCGTGCGCAGACCCATGCGTTGCGCGATGGTGTAGAAGTAAATGTTGCAACTGCGACTGATGGCCGCTTCTACATCCAATGGCCCGCCGATGGCTTTGCTGTGTGTCTGGTAGTTCCACTGCTTCCTATAAATCCAACAGCGCCCGAACGAATCGCCCTCACCAAAAAAGTGTCCGTTGCACTCGATCTGGTCATCGGCCCCAAAAACTCCGCTGCGTACCGCGCTCACGTACACAATTGGCTTGATGATCGAGCCGGGCTCATAGGAACCCTCAATGGCGCGATTCATTGACGGAACGCGCGCCGTGCGTTCCGCATCATTAAAGTGCCCACCCGCGGCGACCGTTGGCCATGACACCATTGAGAGAATCTCGCCAGAATCGACATCGAGCACCACCGCGGCTCCATTGAGCTCCGCCAACTTGGGAAATGGCAGTTCCTTCGGCGTACCGTCCTTGTCCCATCCGTAGTGCCACTGCTGCACGAGCGCGAGTCCTACTTTCGGCATGAACAGCGCCTGTACCCGGGCCTGTAGTTCAATGTCGAGCGTTAGTTGTAAGTCTGATCCAAGCACCGGCTCGGTTCGCGTTGTCTCGTTGGTATCAACGCGCTGCGTCGTGCGACCGCGCTTGCCACGGAGGAGATCCTCGTAGGTGCGCTCGATTCCGTAACTACCAACCGTGTCGTGGCCAGGACGGTAGCCGCCTAAGTCATCTACATCGCCCGCGGAACCAACGGGGCGAAATGGTCGACGAGCAAGATCCTGAGGCCACACTTCATCGCGGACACCGCCGATCACATGATCGGCAATACCTTGGACATCAAGTCTCAGTGTTTCACCTCGCAGAGGTCGCGGCATCTTGGACCGATCCAATTCGATCTGTTTCGACGCCCACGGATACACACGACGCGTACTGTCCTGAACTTCAATAGTCCCCGGATGTGCGTCTGCAAGCTTGCGCAGTGCGAAAGCGCTGGCGGTTTCAATGCCTGATTTCACTACATGCGCCTCGCTCTGCTCCGCGATTGGCTGCGCATCAAATTTCCCCTCGGCATCCTCGCCGTACTTGGCGCGGTCAATTTCAAGCCGCGCCTCCCACACAGCGCTGGCCTTCTTCTCAACGTGCATGCGCACGTTACCCATCTGCGCTGACAACTCGTCGCGCGTCATGTGACATGCGGTTGCAACTTCGTTCAGCACTGACTCAAGTTCCGCTGCAAGCCCCTGTCGCTGCGCCTGAATGCGCTCTTCGCGCTCGGCGGGTCCAAGGCGATTCCACGCCGCGCGACCAGCTGCTTTCTTTGCCGCAGCGATCGCTCGCGTATCAACCCAAGCGCCGTTGATGGCGGGATAGAAAATCGCCACGTCGTAACTGGGAACACTCTCTGCCAGTACACGACCCTTGCGGTCCTTGATCGAGCCACGAACGGTTGGAAGCAGCGTGCTGCGGTCGAGCCGGCTGTCCGCCAGTGCGCGCTGCTGACTTCCCATGACCACGGTGAGACTAAAGAGCCGCGCTGCCATGCCGCCAAGTACCACGGCAAAGACAATGCCAACAATGAGCATCCTCCGCTCGAACATGGAGGTGCCGCGAAGTGACGATGGGCGATCCGATTCCGATTCTGAAGCCATTGGTCGTCCTGACCGTGGTGAATCTGCGTTGTGGAGCGAGCTCCACGATCCGCGCAGCGTCCTGCCGTGCGGGTCCCCGCGGGCGGGACATCTTGACGCGCAGAGCGTACCATTCCCCCCCCTATGGACGCAGGAATTGTCGGTCTACCGAATGTCGGAAAGAGCACGCTTTTCAACGCCCTCACGGCGGCAGGAATCGAGGCTGCGAACTATCCGTTCTGCACCATCGAACCGAACGTCGGAGTGATCACCGTGCCGGACAAGCGGCTCGGCATCCTGCGCCACCACATTGAGAGCCAGAAGATCCTGCCGGCCATCATCCGCCTCGTGGACATCGCCGGCATCGTCCGCGGAGCCAGCGAGGGCGAAGGCCTGGGCAACAAGTTCCTGACCCACATCCGCGAGGTGGATGCCATCCTGCATGTGGTCCGCTGCTTTGAAGACGCAGACATCATCCACGTTGAAGGATCGGTCGATCCGCTGCGCGATATCGGGACCATCGAAACCGAGTTGATGCTGGCGGATATGCAGGTGGTAGAAAACATATTGGACAAGGCGCAGCGCCTGGCGCGCAGCGGTGACAAGGAAGCGATCGCCCGCGGCGCGGTACTGCAAAAGTGCAAATCCTGCCTAGATACCTCCAATCCGATCCGAAGCTTGGAACTGGAGGAAGAGGAACGCCGCATCCTGCGTTCCTTAGGAATGATCACCGCCAAGCCGGTCCTCTTTGTAGCCAACGTTGATGAGAAGGATCCCAACGGAACCGGACCTCTGGTGCAAAAAGTGCGCGACTACGCAAAGGCAAACGGCGGCAACGTGGTGGTGGTGTGCGCCAAGATTGAAAGCGAACTTTCGGAACTCACCGAAGCCGATCGCACCGAGATGCTTGCCGGTCTTGGCATGAACGAGCCCGCGCTGAACTCCGTGGCGCGCGCTGCCTATGAGCTGCTCGGTCTGCAGAGTTACTTCACTGCGGGTCCCAAGGAAATTCGCGCCTGGACGATCTTGAAGGGATCCACTGCCCCGCAAGCCGCCGGCGTCATTCACACCGACTTTGAACGCGGCTTCATTCGCGCCGAGATCTACTCAGTGGCAGACCTTGAAAAGCACGGCAACGAGAAGTTGATTCGCGAAGCCGGACGCATGCGCAGTGAAGGCAAGAGCTACGTCATGCATGACGGAGATGTGGCGCACTTCCTGTTTAACGTCTGATAATCAGCGATATCAGGGCTTGTCCGGCAATTTTTGCCGATGTAACACCCTCTCTGTACAGAAGTTGCAACTGAAGCAATTGACTGTACGGAAGACAGGGCTATCCTTCGGAACCCACCATGCTCGCAGCCAAGACACCTATTCGCATGAACACCACTGAGCCATCGGCCCCAAGCCGTACGACAGCGATGTTCGTTCCGCGAATGATGACGCTTGGTGGACGAAGCAACGCACGGATCCGACTTGCAGCGCTGACTGTCATCGCACGCAGCTCTGCCCTGCGTGAAGTTGCCACTCCGGCAGTGCGCGCTTCAGCGACCCTGTAACGGATCGCCTTCCACATCCCAACGGGCATCTGTCTCCACCGCGTCCTCAAGAAGCGATAGGTATTCCTTGGCGGAAACTTCATACACCCCAAACCGGGCCATGTGGTCGTTGGCGTACTGACTATCGCAGACCAGAAATCCGCCGCGACGCAGACGATCAACCAGGTGTACCAAGCACACCTTGCTGGCATCGGTGCCAACGCCGCGCATACTAAACATGCTCTCACCAAAGAACGCGCCCTTCAGCGCCACTCCGTAGAGCCCGCCGACCAGTTGACCGTCGCGCCAGGCTTCAACGGAATGCGCGAAACCAAGCCGGTGCAGTTCGCAATAAACCTCAGTAATTTCAGGACCGATCCAGTTGCGATTGTCAGGCCCGCGGTCGCTCGCGCAATTGGCCATCACCTGCTCGAACGCGGTGTCAACACGCACTTGGAATCGCCCACTGCGGACCACGCGCGACAGCGACTGCGCCACACGGAAGCGTTCGTCAAGGGGAACGAGCGCACGCGGGTCACACGTGAACCACTCGACGCGCCCGGATTCGGGCTCGCACATCGGAAACGCACCGCGCATGTATCCGGTGAGAACGAGTTCAGGAGTGATCGGACGAGCCATCGAAGCGACTATTCTCCCTTCCCATGCTCCCCTTTGTTGGTATCCATCCTGCGCAAATCATCCAGTCTCGTGAAGTTCTCATCCACGGCGACCGGTATTTCGACTGCAGCATCGTTCTTGAGGCCGAGGGCGGCGGCGAAGGAACCCGAGCCAACCTGCGCGTTGCTGCACATGCCGCGAAGGTGCCACTGGAGCCAGGGGCCATGGTGCGGATTCGGTTCATCTTGGGGCAGGCAGACGAAATCATGGGGCGGTGACCGGCGCCGGATGACTGACCGCGCGCACCTGTGCGAACTGTCGATGCCCTGCTTTGCCGCTGTGGAATCCATAACCGGAGTTGCGTGCACCCACCCATGGTGTTCCGTGCGCGCCGCCACATCCCTTGTTGATTCCAATCATGCCTGCGGTCAACTGACGACCCACTAACTCCGCGTGTGCCGCGGCACCGAAGACCGCCGCGCCAAGTCCATACGGCGAATCGTTGGAAAGCCGAACTGCGTCGGCATCTGTATCAAAGCGCATGATGCATGCCACCGGGCCAAACGTTTCGTCACGCATGATGTCCATAGTGTGGTCAACATCAACAAGTACGGTGGGCTGAACAAAGTTGCCGGGCGCCTCATGTCCGCCCGCCAATACGCGCGCGCCGGCACGCACCGCGCTGGAAATCTGCGCAACCACTTTTTCCTTTTGCTTGGCATTGACCATCGGGCCAATGATCGTGCCTTCACGCATTCCGTCGCCCTGAATCAATGCACGCGTCCCTGCAACAACGCGGTCAACAAATGCGTCAGCGACTTCGCGCTGAACATAGATGCGCTCCGTGCTGACGCACACCTGGCCCGCGTTTCGAAAGCTATTTTGCACGGCAAATGCAGCCGCTGCGTCAAGATCGGCATCAGCAAGCACTACCAACGGATCCTTGCCGCCCAGTTCAAGAATCACGCGCTTTAAGCCAAGGGCGGCATCCTGCATGATGCGGATCCCCGTGGCGCGACTGCCAGTGAACACGATGAGATCAACATCACTCAGGACCAGCGCACGGCCAACATCACCGGCGCCCTGCGCTACTTGCAGAACATCTGCCGGTAAGTGCCGACCAAGTACCTCCGCCCAAAGCGCCGCAGAGAGCGGGGTCTCTTCGCTTGGCTTAAATACGACGGTGTTGCCTGCTACAAGTGCCGGCATCACACACTGCTGTGGCATAAGAATCGGAAAGTTCCACGGAGTGATCGCGGCGCAGACTCCAAATGGATCGTGATGGAGTGCCGTGACGGTGCGTGCATCCGTCAGCGTCTCGGTGCGCAGCGCTTGCAGCATTTCATCCAGCTCTTCACCCAGGATGTCAACGGCGTAGTGCACTTCGCCCTTGGCTTCGGCGAGCGGCTTCCCCATTTCGAGCGTGATCAGTTCGCCCATCCGATCGGCCGCGGCCTTGAGATCCGGAACTGCGGCGCGAATCCGGGCGACGCGGGCTTCCAGGCCCATGGCCGCCCAGGCCGGCTGCGCCGCCCGAGCGCGCGCAACGATGTGTCCGATATCAGCGGGATTTATGGTCTCCACCGTGCCTGCGGCCGCGCCAGTGGCGGGATTGAGCGAAACCAGCGTGTTCGTGGTGTTCATGGAGGGCTTGGGGGACACGGAGTTCGTGGTGCTCATGGGGACGGAGGATAGAGATTCGCGCGGTATGAGCACAGAAATGGTTGGATCCGCTACACTTTCCGGTCTCTCAGCAATGGGCCGTCGGTGACTGACATGGGTCAGGCGCCGCATGGTGCAGGCATTTGCGGCATGACCGCCTGCTCCAGCCTCGAGAGTGCCGCGGCCAGGGTGATCCCGGTCCGCGCCAGATTGTTTGGCACCCCGCGCGATGCTCATTTATGAGCGCGCAACGGATTTGGACTGACGAACCCCTGGAGAAGCGCTTCGCGCACCTGATACGACCATCTAACCCGACCTATCATTGATGACGCTAATGGCCCGTGGTGTAACGGTAGCACAGCAGGTTTTGATCCTGCTTGCCCAGGTTCGAATCCTGGCGGGCCAGTTCCTTCAGCTTCATCGATGGTCTTGAAATGCCAATCGATGAGCATCAATACACATACAGCCTCCTACTCTCGCAGCGTGATCGTCCTTGCCGCTGGCAAGGGCACGCGCATGAAGAGTGATCTGCCGAAGGTCATGCACCCAGCGGCGGGTCGACCGATGGTGGAAGCCGTTGTTGATGCAGCACGTTCGGTTGGATGCACACCAGTGGTGTTGGTGATCGGCCATGGCGCCGATCTTGTGCGCGCGCATTTCGCGGGACGAGCCAACACTGAATTCGTCATGCAGATGCCGCAGCTTGGCACTGGTCACGCCGTTGACATGGCGCGTCCGCTCTTTGAGAAGGGGCTGCTCGGCGAAGAGACGCTGGTCCTGTGCGGCGACGGTCCACTGATCCGCCCGCACACCTTGCAAGTGCTGCTTGATACCCATCGCAACACCGGCGCAAGCGCAACGCTGGCCACTGCCGTGATTGATGATCCCCAAGGATATGGCCGTATTCAGCGTGATTCCAACGGGAATTTCGCACGGATCGTGGAGCAGAAGGATGCCTCGCCAGAGCAACTCGCGATCTGCGAAATCAATCCCTCATACTACTGCTTCCGCACGGCTGATCTCTTTGATGCGCTGAAGCGCGTGACCAATCAGAATGCCAGCGGCGAGTACTACATCACTGATGTATTCGAATTGCTGCTCCGCGACGGCAAGCGCGTGAGTGTGGTGGATGCTGTGCCCGCTGAAGATGTCCTCAGCGTGAACACCCTTGAACAACTTGCTGAAGTCAGCCGAATTCTTGAAAGTCGTTCCGCCACCACCACCGGAGCACGAGCATGAGCACCACGGATCGCGACAATCTCAAGATCTTTGCATCACGCAGCGGGCGCGAACTTGCGCAGAAAATGTGTGATCACATCGAATTGCCGCTTGGCCAAGCAGAGACCGTGCAGTTCCCCGACGGTGAACTGCTCGTCAAGCTTGCCGAAGATGTGCGCGGTCGTGACTGCTATGTGGTGGCCAGTACATCAGCGCCAGTCAATGACAGCTTGATGGAACTCTTGGTCTATATCGACTGCTTACGCCGCGCCAGCGCTCGGCGAATCACCGCGGTCATTCCGTACTTTGGCTACGCGCGTCAAGATCGCAAGGATGAGGGGCGTGTTCCAATTACCGCCAAACTGGTAGCCAACTTGATCACTGGCGCCGGCTGCGACCGCGTCTTGTGCGTGGATTTGCACGCTGCGCAGATTCAGGGCTTCTTTGACATTCCGGTGGACCACCTCACCGCCGCCCCGGTGCTTGCTGAGCATTACCTTGCCCTGCGCGACCAACTTGGCGAATGCGTGGTAGTGAGCCCCGATGTCGGCAATGTCAAGGTGGCAAACATGTTCGCCAACCTGCTTGGCTACGACATGGCCATCATTGACAAGCGCCGTCAAAGCGGCTCCAAGGTCAGCGTCAAGAATTTGATCGGCGACGTGAAGGGTCGACGAGTCCTGATGTTTGACGACATGATCTCTACCGCCGGTACTGTTGCCGAAGCAGCGCGAGTGGTCATGGACGAAGGCGCCACCGCATGCGAATGCGCTTGCACGCACGCCGTGCTGGTTGGCCAAGCCTTTACCCGTCTCAACACTCCGGTCATTGAACGCATCACCATCACTGACACCATTCCGGGTGGCGAACGCCTGAGTTCACTTGAGCACAAGCTGGTGGTCCGCTCCGTGGCGCGACTACTGGGCGAAGCAGTGCACAGAATTCACCATGACCAAAGCGTCAGCGCCATGTTCCGCGATGGAATTGGCGTGAAACGCTAACAGACTTCCGATTTCAAGAGGCGCCCGGCCGTTCGGGCGCACATCACTGTTTACTGACACCACCATCACACTCCATCCCCGAAAGGAGACATCAAACATGTCCAAGGAGACTCCGGTACTGGTCGCGAAGAAGCGCGACAAACTCGGCTCGCGATTCGCTCAGCGCCTTCGCGCAGCAGGCGAACTGCCTGCCAACCTGTTCGTCGCCGGCAGCGCGCCGATGCCGATCAGCCTGAACGAGCACGCCACTATTTATGCCCTCAAGAAGGGCGCACACGTCTTGGCGCTCAAGTTTGAAGACGGCGCAACTGACACAGTCCTTGTGAAGGACTTGCAGTTCGGCTATCTCGGCGACAACGTCATTCATATTGACTTGGCGCGCGTCAATCTCGATGAGATCGTCACCGTCAAGGTGCACCTCTCCTTCGTTGGTACGCCTGATGCGGCCAAGAAGCCCGGCGCCATCATCATCCACGATATGCCGCAGATCGAAGTGTCGTGCAAGGTGCGCGACATTCCGGAAGAGATCAAGATCGATCTCTCACAGATGGGCGAGACGCTCACCGTTGGTCAGCTCAAGCTGCCCGCCGGTATCACTGCTGTGTCCGATGCGGACGCTGCTGTGATCCGCGTTCAGATCGTCAAGGAAGAGGCTGCTGCAGTCGGCGAAGCCGCTGCCGTGGATTCCAAGACCGGAACGCCGGAAGTGCTCACCGCCAAGAAGGACGAAGGCGACGCGAAGAAGTAATCGCGCCTATGAAGTTTGCAGTAGCTCAAGACACCGTGTCGCGAGCAGCATGAACACTCCGATACGCCAGCAGAGAGCGAACTATGAAGCTCATCGTCGGACTTGGAAACCCCGGAAGCGAATACGCAGGAACCCGCCACAACGTGGGTTTCAGCGTGATCGATCGCCTTGCCCGACGCTTTGCGCCGGACGCGGCACCGAAGTCCAAGTTTGCCGGCCTGTTGACGGATGCGGAGATCGGTGGAGAGAAGTGCATTCTTCTCAAGCCGACGACGTTCATGAACCTCTCAGGACGTTCTGTCCTGGAGGCGCTGCAGTTCTTCAAGCTCGAAGCTTCCAAGGATCTCTTGGTGATCGTCGATGACCTCGCCCTCCCCTGCGGCTCCATCCGGCTTCGTCCGGACGGCTCAAGTGGCGGGCACAACGGGCTCACCGACATCGGTCTCAAGCTGGGGTCAAACTACTGGGCGCGCTTGCGGATCGGAATCGATCTGCCAGGGCGTATCCCGCAGGCGGACTACGTGCTTGGGAAGTTCTCGCCCGACCAGCAACCGCTGGCGGACGCGTCCATGACAGAAGCCGCGCAAGCAGCTGAAGTGTGGGCGAGCAAGGGACTCCAGGAAGCAATGAATCGTTTCAACACCAAGGCCACGCGTGGCGCGGCCATTGATAGCAACAACAGTCACTCAACCAAGGAAACCACATGACAACGACAGAGATTCGAAACGGAAAGTACGAGGCTATGTTCCTCTTCCCGCAGGCAGCATCCGCTGACCTGACGGCAGCGATTGACCACATCAAGGAGTGCCTCTCCAAGGGTGAAGCCACCCTGTGCAGTTTGGTGAAGTGGGACGAGCGTCGACTCGCCTACGACGTCAAGGGCAACAAGCGCGGCGTGTACTTCTTGACGCGCTTCACCGCCGACACCCGCAAGGTGAAGGAAATTGAGCGCGATTGCCGTCTCAGTGAAAAGATGCTCCGCGCGCTCATCGTTCGTAACGATGAGCTGACCGACGAGCAGATGCAGAATGTCGAAGCCGCGCAGCGCACGGCCGACGAGGTCAAGCTCCGCGAGGACGCCCCGGCCACCAGCGAGGAGTGATCCTCCGCTGCCATCCGCAGTGAATTCAACAGGCCGCGCATCATGTGATGCGCGGCCTGTTTGTTTATAGATTCGGATGGAGTTGCGCGTAGGTCTGCGCAGTCACTCATTCACCGTAGTGATGCAGGATGTAGCGCGCCACGTAATCCAGAATGCTCAGCGCTTCCGGGATGTCCGGATTGCTGGTCGCGCCCATCGGTTCAAAGCGCATGCCGCGGAAACGTTCTGCCGCCTCCGCCGCTGGGAGACCATGCTGCAGAACCAAACTGAATGCGCGGCAGAAACCCTGAATGAGGCCAGAGAGCGTGGAGCCCTCCTTACTCATCTTGATGAAGAGTTCGCCCGGTCGCCCATCGGCGAACAGGCCAACCGTCAGGTAGCCCTCATGCCCGTTGATTGCGAATTTGTGCGTGACGGAACTGCGAGTACTCGGAAGTGTCTCGCGCTTGGAAACTGCTGCTGTCGTCATGGAGAGGTCGCCTTGCTCGTCCTGAGCGGAAGTCGGCGGAACATCTGAAATGCCAGCCGCCGCGACCGTACGCGGTGCCGGGGTGGAACTCGCACTGCCGCCATGCGGTGCGCGCTCCACACGTAAATTCAATATCGGCGCTTTGGTGGGCATCGGT
>JBDKKN010000171.1:0-6375 GCA_039796075.1 Planctomycetota bacterium
GACCACAAGTGGTGCTCGGGGTTGACCGACTTGATCGCAGCAAGGGTGTTGATCCGGACATCGCCGGACGGCGCCTCGCGGTACTTGATGATGAAGAACCAGTGCGCGATGTTGTTGCCAATGTGCTCGCCGAAGTTGGCGGCGCCGTCGATCGGTTCTCTTCCAGTAATGAAGGATGCGAAGCGATCGCTCGTGCCGCTGCTGAAGGTAAGCCGTACGACGTAGTGATCAGCGACGTCCGTATGCCGGAACGCAATGGCTACGAAGTCTTCCGCATCGCCAAGGAAGCGTGCCCGCGCACTCAAGTGATTTTGATGACCGGGTTCGGATACGACCCAAATCATTCCATTGTGCGCTCAACTCAAGAGGGATTGCACTGCTTCCTCTTCAAGCCATTCCAAGCGCAGCAACTGGTAGACGAAGTCCGTAAGGCCATTGCCGAGTGGCGCGGCGAACGGCCGTTGGTTGGCGGTCGCTGAGGAAAGCGGATTGACAACGCGGCGCATATCCGTCGTCACACCCGGCTGATCACTTGCGCGTCGCTACCAGCATCCGCCAGAAACCTTCGAAATCCTTTTGAATTTTCACGTCGCCCAAGTGCACGTTTGCGGCTGCCGCAGCCAGTACATCGTCATGCTGCCGATGGCCAATCTCCACGACGAGCCGCCCGCCCGGCGCAAGCCACGTATGCGCGCTGGCAATCAACGGCGCCAACACATCCATGCCCGCCGCACCTCCCGCCAAGGCGGTCCGCGGCTCGTGATCCCGGACATTGGCATTCATTTCTTGCCATTCGTCATCACGAACGTAAGGCGGGTTAGAAACCAATATGTGGAACGTTCCTTGCTCCGGTGCGGTGAGCGGTTCATAGATCGAACCCGCACGGAATTCGATGGCATCACTTGCACCATGCGCGGCTGCGTTCGCACGCGCAAGGTCAAGCGCGGCGGGAACGAGGTCGGTGGCAATGATTTGAATTTCAATGGGGAGCACCGGCGGATCCGTTGGCTCCGTGCCGCGCCGTTGACCCCGAAGGCCTGCAGCAACACACGTGGAGATACACCCTGTTCCGGTACCAATTTCCAACATGCGCACTGGGCGCGCTCCGTTGGCTGCAGCAGCGCGGGCGGCAACCACTGCCTCTTCAACAAGATGCTCGGTGGCCGGACGAGGAATGAGTGTGGCGGGGCCGACTGCAAATCGCTTTGACCAGAACCACGCCTCCCCCACCAAGTACTGAACGGGCTCATGTCGAGCGGCCCGCACCACCAAGGCGCGTAAACGCTCCAGCTCCGCAGTGGAGGCCGGTCGATCCGCTTCCATGTACAGCTGCATCCGCTCAGCGCCCACCACATGACCGACCAGCATCTCTGCGCATACGCGCGGAGCGTCGATTCCCTTGGCGGTCAGATGGCTGTCGATCCATCGAATCAGCCGACGGGATGTCCAGACATCAACCTGAGTATTTGCGGATTCATGCTCAGAGGAGGTGCTCATGGATCAAGTATCCTACGCCGCCTCCGGCAGAAAGAACTTATGAGCAACGAATTGCAAGCACTCGTACAACTAGCGATCAATAGCGGTCGATTCCAGAACGCAACCGTCAAGGGCGACATGGTCCGCTGCGTCGCCAAAGATGCTTCCGCCGAAGCGTGGTACGTGATCGACAAGACCGACGGGCACTGGTCCGTGGCGCTGGAGACTGCGGACCGATGGCTGAGCGAGTCCATTGAAGGCGACATGCTTGAAGGCCGGGACACTGCCGAAGAATTGGTCGACGACGAACTGGTGAACCTGGACTTCCCACATCGTTGCCCGCAAGTCAAGCACTACCGCGACGACGCCAAGGTCTACGTGTTCCGCAGCCGCGTGCCGCTGGAAGGCATCGCTGATGAAACCACTGGCGTGGCCACCTATCTCTTGGCATTTGAGGCAGCATTTTCGCAACTGGGCGACATGCAGGAGAGCGCCGCAGAATGACCGGACGTCGGCCCAAAGTAGTGATGCTCGGGTGGGAGTTCCCTCCGTTTATTACGGGCGGACTCGGCACGGCATGCCATGGGCTGACTAAAGCACTGGCGGGCATGGATGTGGACGTGACCTTCGTTCTACCCAAGGGCGTTCGCGGGGACGAAGCGTCGCACGTTGATCTGGTGGTGCCGAGTCACGGGGCGGACGCACCGTCGATCGCGACACGCTCAACCACCGGCGATGCAAGCGGACTTGCACAGGACCGCCGCGCCACCGATCGTGGAATTGCCGCACGCCGGGAAGCAGGAATGCCAGACTCCAACGCACTTGCCGCCGCGGCAGCATTGGCAGCTGCAAGGCTTGATGGAGGGCTTGATGGAGGGCTGAAGAGTGGCGGCAGCGGCGCATTGAACGCCGCGGCGGGATCGATTCATGGAACGCACGCCCTCGGCGCGCGGAGTGCGCGGGGCATCACCGACAGCGCCCTCGGCAAGAGTATTCGTATGATCGCTGCGCCATTTCTGGCAAGCGGCGCCTACACATCCGCAGGCGCACGCACGGTCCTGGAGCGCATCGCCCTTGCCAGCGCAGCGCCGCAACGACTGCTACGCCCGGGAGCACTGAGTACCGAAACGCTTCCAAGAGAACTGGCGCCCGAACTCTTTGCAGACCTTGATGACAATGCACGGCACGAAGCACTCACCATGCTGGAAGCATGGGAACGATACGGATCCGATGATCCGTCCGCTGTTGCCGAGATGGTGGAGATGGTGCGCGCTGTTCGAGCGGCTGTACCAGAGTCGAACGGTCGTGGCGCCACGTTGGCTTTGAAGAGCGGCACCGGAACCCCGGATTACTCAGGCGATCTGCTTGCACAAAGCGAGGCATATGCGCGCTTTGTTGTGGAGTCGTGCCGCGACCGAGACTTTGATGTGATTCACGCCCATGACTGGCTCACCTATCCCGCAGGCATTGCACTGGCACGGGTCACTGGCAAGCCACTCGTGGTGCATGTCCATTCAACGGAATTTGATCGTTCCGGCGAACATGTGAATCAAGCGGTTTACAACATTGAACGACGCGGAATGCACGCCGCCGTGCGGGTGATTACCGTGAGCATGCTCACCAAAAACATCTGCGCTAATCGATACAGCGTGAACCCCGCGAAGTGCGAAGTGGTCTACAACGGAGTGGATCTTGATCCGAAGGCGGTTGGTCTGAGCACCATTGGTCGCCGCGACAAGATCGTCCTGTACTTCGGTCGTATCACCATGCAGAAGGGTCCGGAGTACTTCGTCCAAGCGGCCAAGCGTGTCTTGGAAAAGATGGACGATGTGAAATTCGTGGTGGCAGGGTCCGGTGATCAGGCGCAATCAATGATCCAACTTGCCGCAGAATTGGGCATTGGGCACAAGGTGCTGTTCACTGGATTCTTGCGGGGCAAGGACATTCCGCGTGTATTCAACATGGCCGATCTCTATGTCATGCCCAGCGTGAGCGAGCCATTCGGTATCGCGCCGCTGGAGGCACTTGGCCATCGCGTGCCGGTCTTGATCAGCCGCCAATCCGGCGTGAGCGAAGTGCTGGTGAATGCACTGAAAGTTGACTTCTGGGATGTGGAAGACATGGCGAACAAGATCATTGCCGTGCTGCGCCATCCACCACTGCAGCGAACGCTGACCGACCATGGATTTGATGAGGTCCGCGGCATCACCTGGGACGGGGCCGCCAAGAAGTGCGTAGGCGTCTACGAACATGCCATCGACGACGTGCGCGCACACGCGCGCCGCTGACGCGTGGTGCTGGCGCGCGGTGCTGGCGAGAACACATGTGTAGATGGGCGGATGCAGTGCAACGGCGGCTCGGAGCCGACCTATACTCATCGCATGGCGTTTTTCACGCGTAAGAAGCCCACTCCCGTCCGCACCTCCGCACCTGCTGCATCGTCGGCAGGGCGCGCCGCACCCCGTGATCCGGACTTTGAGAACCGCGTCAAGGAGATTGGCGCTGAGTACCTGGCCGCCGCGCGCAATGCAGGCGCTGGCGTCTTCGCCGGCAGCCTCTCGGTGTTCAAAGACAAGCTCATGGACTGGGCCATGCAGGACGAAGCATTCCGCGTCCAGCTGTTCCGGTTCGTTGACTGCTTCCCAACACTTCGCAGTAACGATGCCATCTACGAACACCTCTCTGACTATCTCTCGCAACCCGGAGTGAAGGCGCCGCCCGGATTTGAACTGGGCATGGCCGCTGGCGGACTCGCCAAGGGGCTGATGGCCAAGACGATGTCCAGCCAGATTGAGGGCATGGCATCCAAGTTCATTGCTGGCACCGATGCGGCAAGCGCCCTGCCCGCCTTGGAGAAGATGTGGAAGAACGGCATGTGCTTCAGCGTGGACCTCTTGGGCGAGGCATGCGTGAGCGACGAAGAGGCGCGCCTATACCGACAGAAATACCTTGACCTTGTTGAGAATCTGCCCAAGCGCGTGGCCACGTGGCCAGCGAAGTTGGTCTTGGAGTCCGATCACCTTGGGCCTGTTCCGCGCACCAACGTCAGCATCAAGATCAGTTCACTCAGCGCACGGGTTGACCCCATTGATACCGAGGGCTCCATCCGCACGCTGATGTCGGAAATCATGCCGATTCTTGAGAGTGCCAAGAAGCACGGCGTACTGGTGAACTTTGACATGGAGCAATTTGCGCTGAAAGACCTCACTATTGAGCTCTTTAAGCGATGCTGCGAAGCGGTGGACTTTGAAGCCGGACTGGCCATGCAGGCGTACCTGCGCAGTGCTCCGGATGATGCACGCAGCGTTGTCGATTGGGCCAAGCGAACCGGGCGCGTGGTCACTGTTCGGCTCGTCAAGGGTGCATATTGGGATTACGAAACGATCCACGCTGAGCAACAGGGATGGCCCGTTCCGGTGTGGAGCCGCAAGTGCGACACCGACGCATGCTTCGAACGCGTCGCGCAGTACTTCATTGAGAACACGCCCCGCAAGCGCGGCGAAGGCGGCGTGAAGTTGGCGCTTGGATCGCACAATGCACGGTCGATTGCTGCAGCGCTCGCAACGCTGGAGAAGTGCGGCATGCCGAAGTCGGCGATTGAATTACAGATGCTGCACGGCATGGGCGACCCGCTCAAGGCCGCGGCTATGGCCATGGGCCTACGCGTGCGCGAGTATGTGCCGGTTGGCGAGATGATTCCAGGAATGGCGTACTTGGTGCGGCGCCTCTTGGAGAACACCTCCAATGAGAGCTGGCTCAAGGCAGGTTTCTTGGACAACGCCGACGTAGAAACGTTGGTGGCCAGTCCATTCCGTGAACATGATTCCGATCCAGGGATCGATCGCATCCAGAATGCGCCGGAGCGACACGCGCTATCCATCGCCGTTCCCGGATTGGGCGATGGGCGGGCGTTCTTCACTGAGCCCATGCGCAATTTTGCAGTTGCGGCGGTTCGCACGCAGTTTGCGGCAGCAGTTGCGGCGACCACGGTGCCGGTGGTGCGCAATGATTCCGCAGTTGCAGACGCCACGCGCGCCGTTGCCGACGCCGATGCCGCGTTCCCACGTTGGCGCGATACACCGCACACAGAACGCGCCGAGGCGATTGTGCGCGCCGCGGCACTGATGCGCACACGTCGCGATGAACTCTCGGCAATTCTGATTCGCGAAAGCGGAAAGACGTGGCGCGAAGCCGATGCCGATGTGTGCGAAGCGATTGACTTCTGTGAATATTACGCACGTGAATCATCTGCGCTGTTTGGTCGAACACGCCTTGGCAATTTCGTCGGTGAACTTGATGAGCAGTGGTACCAGCCGCGCGGTGTGGCAGCGATCATCAGTCCATGGAATTTCCCGCTGGCAATTTGCGCGGGCATGACTGTTGCAGCGCTCGTCACTGGAAATTGCGCAGTGGTGAAGCCGGCGGAGCAGACGCCAGGAATCGCCAAGATCATGTGTGACATCTTGTGGCAGGCGGGCATTCCGCGCGATGTCTTGCACTTTGTGCCAGGCCCCGGCGAGACGGTCGGCGCGGCGCTGGTGCGTGACCCACGCACCGCGTTGATTGCATTCACCGGCAGTAAGGCTGTTGGGCTTGACATCATCAAAGCGGCGGGCGAAACGCATGCTGGCCAAGAATTTGTCAAGAAGGTGATTTGCGAAATGGGCGGGAAAAACGCCCTGATTATCGATGAAAGCGCAGACCTTGACGAAGCCGTGCTTGGTGTTCGACAGAGCGCCTTTGGATTTCAAGGACAGAAGTGCTCAGCATGCAGTCGGGTGATTGTGCTTGACAGCGCGCACGATGTGTTCTTGCACCGATTGGTGGAAGCAACGCGAGCACTGGTGGTTGGCGATCCGCGTGAACCGGGAACCGATGTTGGTCCGGTGATTGACGCGG
>JBDKKN010000172.1:0-6897 GCA_039796075.1 Planctomycetota bacterium
TGCATCACCCGGTACAGGCGCTCGCCTATCCGTTTGGCTTGCATGATGGGGCGGTCATGCAAGCGGCGAAGGTAGCGGGGTACCAGTGTGCAGTGCGGGCCGATGCGGATTCATCAATCGGTGAACCACTGCTGCATCGTATGCCGCGTATGCGTATGGGTTATGGCGATGGCCTGGAGCGGTTCGTGGAATGCATGGAAGCTTCAGAGCGCAGGCGTTGAAACGGTGCGTACCTCCTCTGCGCCGCCCAGTTCACTACGCAGCCCCAGTCTGACCGAGCGCCATCGCCAACTGAGCGCGCCGGTTGATTCCAAGTTTCCGATACACACGGCGCGTCAATTCAGCAACCGTATGTTGTGAGATGCCGCATTGGCTGGCTACCTCACGTTTGGTGGATCCCTTCACCAGCAATTGCGCAATTTCGATTTCGCGCTCAGAGAGGTCTGACGCGACTGCTGTAACGACGCTTTGCGGTAAATCCTTACCGGCATGGCGTCCCAGGATTTGCAAGGTTGGTAGCGGTAGTACGCCCGGTAGCAAACTTTCGACATCCACCGTCACGTGGTAGTTACATGCCTGGGGCTCTTCTGGATTGGTGATGGTCTGCCGTTGGTTACATCGGTACAAGAATGCTTCCAGTTGCTGGAGCAGTCCGTACAACTCACGAACATCATCTTTGTTGAAGTTTCCCGCGTGGAGACTGTTCCAATAGAAATCAGTCTCGGTCTTGGCTGAGCGAGGCTTGATGAATCGAAGGATCTCTCGGCGTCGCTCTTCACAAAAGAGGGGCGCCATGGATGCGAGCGCCGCTTCGTCGGCGGGATCGCCAATTTCATAGGTGGCAACGATGGCTTGGCGGGTCACCACCCATGTGGGAAGCCGCCTTCCGCGCCCAGCTCGAAGCATCGACGTGAGCCCGACGGCCTCGAGGGCATCCATGGCCGACTGGATTTCCTTCTGCGACCGTTGTGCGCTTAACGCCACTTCCGCGATGGTGGCAGGGCGCCCAAAGCGTCGCAGAATCTCAAATGCGCAGAGGTGGTTGACGTTCGCCAGCGCCTCTCGGAGGCCTGGGGTTCGAATATCGATGGGTGGTGATTGTTCCGCCATCAGGTCACGTCAGGGGCGGAAAGTTGTGGGATACATGTCCAATAACTGAACACTCGAGCAGCCCTGATGTAGTTCGATTGAGCCATGTTGGAGTTCAAAGTGACGCTACGGCTATGCCTTCGGGGATATTGGTGAGTCGGATCCAAATGTGATTCGAATGGGTAAATAAGATTCGCTTTGCGTATCGCGCAATCAACTGAAAAGGATTTCGATCCCTGCCCTGATTCATCAGGGCTAGGTTATTGTGCATTACAGGCGAGTGCGGGCGAAATAGTCACTTTATTTAAATAAACTGACAATTATCCCCAGTCTTCCCCCTCGGTGGAATCTCCGACCGCAAGCCTGCCGTTTCATGGCTAACTCACGGCATCGCCGAGTGACAGTAGGAGGTACTGACCATTCACGACCCACTTCTGACTCGCGAAGCCCTTGCTGAGCTCCCGCCGGACATCGCGCACAGCCCGTTGTTCAATGGTGACCTGGCTCCGACGCCCACCGGACGTCGCACTTGGACCACGTACAACTTTGCCGCGCTGTGGATCGCCATGGCGCACTGCATTCCGACGTATCTGTTGGCTGGCGGCCTGATCGCCGTGGGCATGAACTGGTGGCAAGCACTGTTGACCATCGGACTGGGCAATCTGATCGTGCTGATTCCGATCCTCCTGAATGCACATCCGGGAACCAAGTACGGCATCCCGTTCCCGGTGCTCGCGCGGAGCAGCTTTGGAACAGTCGGTGCAAACGTGCCCGCGCTCCTACGCGCAGTGGTGGCATGCGGTTGGTTTGGCATTCAGACGTATATCGGCGGCGAGGCCGTTCGCACCTTTTTAGTGGCGGCCTGGCCCGCGTTCGACCAAGTTGGCGGCGGCGCCATGATCTTGGGATTGGGAATCCCATCCGCAATTACCTTCATGATTTTCTGGTCGATCAACATCTTGATTGTCCTGGTCGGTATGAACGCGGTGCGCGTCTTTGAGAATTGGTCCGCGCCGCTCATCTTGCTGATGGGCGTATGGCTTCTCATCTGGATGGTGAGCCGCGCCGGTGGCTTGGGGCCGATGTTTGACCGCCCATCATCGTTTGCCACCAACGCTGACTTTTGGAAAGTCTTTGTGCCGTCACTCACCGGGATGATCGGTTTCTGGGCAACGCTTAGCCTGAATATCCCTGATTTCACACGCTTTGGCCGCGGGCAGCGTGAGCAAATGCTCGGCCAAGTGTTGGGACTTCCTACCACCATGATCGCCTTCAGCATGATGGCGGTGATCATCACCAGCGCTGCAGAAACCATTCTGAAAGGCAGCGATCCGAAGACGCTGTGGGATCCGGTGGTGGTGCTTGCGCAGATCACCAGTTCCAAGGCGCCCGCTGGTCTTGATGCGCCGCTCTTGGCGAGCGAGGGGACGCGTATTGTTGTCGCGGTGCTCAGCCTGTTTGGCGTAGCAGTGGCGACCATCAGTACCAACATTGCTGCGAATGTGATCAGTCCAGCGAATGACTTCGCCAACTTGGCACCGCGACACATTTCATTCAAGATGGGCGGTGTGATCACTGGCGTGCTCGGCATCCTCATCATGCCGTGGAAGCTGCTGGCAAGTGCTGACACGTACATCTTTGACTGGCTGGTTGGATACTCAGCGCTGCTGGGGCCGATCGCTGGCATCATGATTGCCGACTATTGGATTCTGCGGCGCAAAGAACTTGATGTTCCGGATCTCTATCGCACTACGGGTCGATATGCCGGAATCAACTGGGTGGCAATCGGTGCGTTGCTGGTGGGCATCGCGCCGAATGTGCCGGGATTCCTGCATTCCGTGCGTGTCCTCGGCGGCGAGCCAGGCATCTTCACCGACATCTATCCCTATGCGTGGTTCACTGGCGTGGCGATATCTGCCACGGTGTACGTGGTAGGGATGCGCATTCGCCCCGGCTTTGGTGTGCCGGCGCGATGACGTGAAACGTGTGCGGTCTTAAGCCGTGAGCGTCTTGGCAGCTACGGCAAGTAACACCAACGCTAAGACCAAACGCAGCCATTTCGGTGAGCACCAACCCGCGGCGATGCTGCCCGCGATCACTGCGGGAACCGATCCCAGCAGCAGGCTGAGAAGCATGGCGCCATCCACTAAACCCGCAAACAAGTAGCCAGTGCCTGCAACCATCGCAAGTGGAATGGCGTGTGCAATGTCCGTTGCAACCAATCGGTGCGGCGTCATTCGCAGTGGATAGATGGCCACCAACATCACGGTTCCCAGCGCCCCCGCGCCCACCGATGTGAGCGCCACCAGCAATCCGAGCAAGCTGCCTGCGAATACAGTGAGTCCGCCTTGTCGCTCTTTGAAGCGCGCGGGTGCTGCAATGCGTCGATTGCGAGCGATGGCCTGCAGCCACGGTGCCAACATCAGGCCGACCGCGGTCACGGCTACCACTGCCCCGATCGCCTTGGTGAGCCACTCGATCCGTTCCAGCCGCATGCCGACCGCCATGAGCACCACGACGGCGATTGCTACTGGAATGCTGCCCATCCACAGTCGGCGCACCACTTGCCAGTCAACATTGCCGCCGCGTTGATGGATTGCCACTGCAGCCAATTTAGTGAGCGGCGCAAACCACAGGTCCGTCGCCACGGCAGTTGCTGGCGAAATGCCAAAAAACAGGATCAGAATGGGCGTCATCAATGCACCGCCGCCGACACCCGTCAGTCCAACGACGCACCCAGTGACCGCACCTGCGATGACGAACGATCCGTCAATCATCCTTCGAACACCGCGTCGACGAGGTCAAGTCCGCGATCAATGATGTCAAACGATTCAGCCATCTGCTGTTCAGTGATGCATAGAGGCGGATTGCACATCACTAAATTCCACTGCAACACGGTGAAGAGGCCGTTGTCGCGATAGAAGGTTCCAAGTTTGCCCATCACTGGGTGACTGCCGGCGTAGGGGACCAGCCGTTCACCCGCTGCATTCTTCTGCAGTTCAATAGTGCCAAAGAGTCCGATGTTGCGATGCTCTTTGATGCAGCGGTGCTTCTTGGCAAGGCGCTCCATGTGGCCGCGCATCACCGTACCCATGTGTGCCGAATGTTCAACCATTCCCTCTTCAACGATCACATTGATCGCAGCAAGTGCGCACGCTAGGCACAGTGGATGTGCGTTGTAAGTCAGACCGCCCCAGAACACGTTCTCTTGGAAATGCGCGGCGATACGGTCGCTTACTGCCATGACACCGAGCGGCAGATAGCTACTCGTGATTCCCTTCGCCATCGTGCAGATGTCCGGAACAATGTCGCCGTGCTCGAACGCAAAGAGTTTGCCGGTACGTCCCCAGCCGCACATGACTTCGTCGCAGACAAGCAGGATGCCGTACTTCTCCAGCAGTGTCTTCAGTCCCTTGAGGTAACCCTTCGGTGGCGGCAGGATGCCGTTGGTCCCGGTGACGGTCTCAATGAACATCGCCGCAATGTTCTTCGGGCCCTCGTATTGGATCACTTCTTCCAGGTACTTCAGGTTGTTGGTGACGATCTCTTCATCGGTAGTTCCGAAACTAAATTCATAGGGCCTCGGGTCCATGACGCGCACCACACCGGGCATGCCGGGCTCCGTCGGCCAGCGCCGCGGGTCGCCGGTGAGACTGATGGCGCCGTTGGTCGCACCGTGGTAGCTGCGATAGCGCACCAAGATCTTGTTGCGCCCCGTGAACATGCGCACTGCTTTGATAGCGTTTTCGTTCGCTTCCGCACCACCGAGGGTATAGAAGAAGGTGTTCAGATCACCGGGAAGTAATTCCGCCAAGCGCAGTGAGAGTTTCGCGCGGATCTCGGTTGCCATGCCCGGGTAGGCATATGCCAGCGTGGCGGCTTGATCTTGAATGGCTTTGATCACCTTGGGGTGACCGTGTCCGATGTTCACGCTCATCAACTGGCTGTTGAAGTCGATCCATCGTTGCCCTTCTGGTCCGTACAGGTAGATGCCCTCGGCGCGTGCGATCGGTAGTGGGTCAACTTTTCCAGTCGCGCTCCAGGAGAACAGGCTGTACTTTTTGCACGTGTCGATGATTTCGCGCGAACTCATGTGCACAGCGGATGCATGGGATGCATGGGGAGCATGGGGAGCATTGCTTGCGTCGATGTGCTTGATGGTGTTCATGGTATTTGCAGCTTTCTCAGCTCATCCAATTGTGATCACGTTGCACGGCCCACTTGCTGGTGAGTTTTCGTTGCCGCGTCCAGAAACGGTAGCCATCCCAGCCGGTGATGTTGCCGTGGCCAAAGCAGGAATCGTTCCAGCCGCCAAATCCAAACGGCTCGCGCGGCACGGGCACACCGATGTTCACGCCGCACATGCCAGCCTCTACGCGGTCGATCACGCGCCGCGCCAAGTCACCACTAGAGGTGTAGATACTGCTGGCATTACCGTAGGGACTGGCATTTTCTATCTCGATCGCCTTGTCTAGGTTAGGCACGCGGATCACGCTGAGCACTGGGCCAAAGATCTCCTCGCGTGCGGCGGCCATTTCCGGAGTGACTCCTTCGATGATCGTTGGACCAACCCAATAGCCGCCGGCATTATTCGCGCCCGCGCCAGACGTTCGGCCATCAAGGGTGACCTTGGCACCAGCCTTCTCAGCTTGGTCGATGTATCGATTGATGCGCTCACGCGCGGCTTCGGTCGTAACGGGTCCAAGATCTTTACCGACGGTGATCTTGGCAGCGCGATCGCGCACTGCTGCAAGGATGTGGTCTACATCGCCGACGGCAAGCAGCACACTGGCGGCCATGCAGCGCTGGCCAGCGCATCCCGTGAAGGAAGCGACGATGTTTTCTGCCGTGACTTGCAGGTCCGCGTCGGGCACCACAATCAGGTGGTTCTTAGCGCCGCCGAGGCAGAGTGCGCGCATGCCGTTGGTACTCGCGCGTCCGTAAACGGCCTTGGCAACCTTGGTGCTACCAACGAACCCCAGCGCCTTGACGTCCGGATGATCACAGAGCGCTTCCACTACTTCACGCCCGCCTTGCACCATGTTGAAGACGCCCGCAGGGAGTCCCGCCTGCGCGAGCAATTCCGCCAGTCGCAGCGTCGAGAGTGGCACGCGCTCGCTCGGCTTGAGGACGAAGGAATTGCCGCCGACCAATGCTTGCGGCAGCATCCACAATGGAACCATCATCGGGAAGTTGAATGGGGTAACGCCAGCGACCACGCCAAGCGGAACATAAGCAAGTTCGCATGCCACGCCACGGCTCACTTCAAGCTGGTTGCCTGCAGCCAAGTTCGGCAGCGAGCAGCCGTACTCCACGCATTCGATGCCTTTTTCTACTTCCGCCTTTGCTTCGCCGAATACTTTGCCGTTCTCGTGTGAGAGAAGCCAGGCTAGTTCGTCCAGATTCATCAGCATCAATTCGCGCAGGCGGTACAAGACATGCGCGCGGTCGCGGATGGGCCACTGTCCCCAGTCGCGCGCTGCCGCCGTACCTGCCTGGACGGCAGCATCAACATCATCCGCTGCGCCCATCTTTACTTGGGCGATGACTTTGCCAAAGCGCGGGTTGATCACATCTTGCACGTTGGTGCTGGAGATCGGGTCGCGCCAGTGGCCGCCGATCCAGTGCCGCGCGGTGGTGTAGGTGACGAAATCGTCACTGCTGGCGGAGAACGGCTTGATTGCTGAAGCGAATGGTGTTGCTGTCATGATTGATATCTCAGGCCCGCTTGACGGCGGTTGGTTGTGCAAGTTTGTTGCGCACGGCGAGTGATTGCGTGAAATCAGCGAAGGCAGGGCGGGGTACATA
>JBDKKN010000173.1:0-25382 GCA_039796075.1 Planctomycetota bacterium
ACTGGTAGGGCCCATGAAGCCGGCGGTGACCTACTTTCCCGCGGAGCAGTATCATCGGCGACAAGGGCTTAACTGCTGTGTTCGGGATGGGAACAGGTGTTTCCCCTTGTCTATATTCACCGGCAAATCCGTAGGAGGCTTTCCAGCCACCGACGGCGTGTTTGCGTGAAGAGTTGGTCGTTCAACTGAATTGTTCTACTCGCCACTTCGGATGAGTAAGAATGAGTGAACCGAAGCGATCATGATCTCTCATGATTGAGTCGGGATGCCCACCAGAGGGAATCTGGTAGACATGGCCAAGACGTCGACCGTTAGTAACGCTTAGCTAAACGGATCTCTCCGCTTACACACGCGTCCTATCAACCCGGTGGTCTACCGGGGGTCTCTCGTCTTGCGACATGGAATGTTCATCTTGAGGTGGGCTTCCCGCTTAGATGCTTTCAGCGGTTATCCCTGCCGTACGTAGCTACCCAGCTATGGACCGAGCGGTCCAACTGGCACACCAGGGGTACGTCCAATCCAATCCTCTCGTACTAAGATTGTCTCCTCTCAACATTCCTACGCCCACAGCAGATAGGGACCGACCTGGCTCACGCCGGTCTGAACCCAGCTCGCGTACCACTTTAATGGGCGAACAGCCCAACCCTTGGGACCGCCTTCAGCCCCAGGATGTGATGAGCCGACATCGAGGTGCCAAACCGCTCCGCCGCTATGGACGCTCGGGAGCGATCAGCCTGTTATCCCCGGGGTACCTTTTATCCGTTGAGCGACGACCCTTCCACACGGGATCGCCGGATCACTAGAGCCCTCTTTCGAGAGTGCTTGCCCTGTCTGGCTCGCACTAAAGCTGGCTTATGCTCTTGCACTCTTGGCGCGGTTTCCAACCGCGCTGAGCCAACCTTTGCACTCCTCCGTTACTATTTGGGAGGAGACCGCCCCAGTCAAACTGCCCGGCATGCAGTGTTCCCTGCCCAGTTTCATGGGAATCAGGGTTAGACCACGAATGCGCTCAGGGTGGTATTTCACCTTAGCCTCCATCCGGACCGAAATCCGAACTTCAAAGGCTCCCACCTATGCTACGCAGAACAAATCCATGATCACTGCAAGCGTACAGTAAAGGTCCACGGGGTCTTTCCGTCTTGCTGCGGGTAGGCGGCATCTTCACCGCCACTACTATTTCACCGAGTCGGTCCTGGAGACAGTGCTCCAGTGATTACGCTATTCATGCGCGTCGGAACTTACCCGACAAGGAACTTCGCTACCTTAGGACCGTCAGAGTTACGGCCGCCGTTTACCGGCGCTTCGGTCGCTAGCTTCGCTTGCGCTGACCAGCTCCCTTGACGTTCCGGCACCGGGCAAGCGTCACACTGTATACATCCTCTTGCGAGTTAGCACAGTGCTGTGTTTTTGATAAACAGTTCCCAGAGCCTTTTCTCTGCGCCCTCTCTTACGAGTAGGGCCCCCTTATCGCGAACTTACGGGGTAAATTTGCCTAGTTCCTTCAGGACCGTTTTCTCGAGCCCCTGAGGCTATTCGCCACGCCCACCTGTGTCAGTTTTGGTACGGACTTCGTAATCGTCCGGTAGGGCTTTTCTTGAGACTTCCTCACCCAACATCGGCCAAATGGCCTGGACGCTTCACTGTCCCGTTGAGATATGGAAATCCGTCACCTACCATCAACCTATACGAAGGTGCAGGAATATTAACCTGCTGTCCATCGACTACGCCTTTCGGCCTTGCCTTAGGATCCGACTAACCCCGGGCGGAATTACCTTCCCCGGGAAACCTTGGGCATACGGGGATGCAGATTCTCACTGCATTAATCGTTACTCAATCTGGCATATTCACTTGCTGCCGCTCCATCCACCCTTACGGGAAAACTTCAACGCTGACAGCAACGCTCTCCTACCGACTCATACGAGTCCCACGGCTTCGGTGTAATGCTTATCCCCGATAATTATTGGCGCCAGAATCCTCGACCAGTAAGCTGTTACGCACTTTTTAAATGGTGGCTGCTTCTAAGCCAACATCCTGGCTGTCACTGCATTCTGACTACCTTTTCAACTGAGCATTACTTAGGGACCTTAGCCGATGGTCCGGGTTGTTTCCCTTTCGACCACGAAGATTATCCCTCGTAGTCTTACTCCCAGCGCTACATACACGGTATTCGGAGTTTGATTGGGGCGGGTAGCCGGGTAGGCCCCCAGACCCCATTCAGTAGCTCTACCCCCGTGTATTGATAAGCTGAGGCTAGTCCAAAAACTATTTCGGAGAGAACGAGATATCTCCGGTTATGATTGCACTTTAAGCCCTCCCCACAGGTCATGCCAGAACTTTTCAACGTTCACGGCTTCGGTCCTCCAAGAGGTTTTACCCTCCCTTCAACCTGCCCATGGGTAGATCAACCGGTTTCGCGCCTACCGCCTGCAACTTGACGCCCTTTTAAGACTCGCTTTCGCTTCGGGTGCACCGGGATTCGGTTTACCCTTGCCGCAGACAGTAACTCGCCAGATCATTATGCAAAAGGCACGCCACAACCCTTGCGGGCCGTGACCGCTGTGTAAGCACATGATTTCAGGTGCTATTTCACTCCCCTTGTCGGGGTGCTTTTCACCGTTCAGTCGCCTTACTGGTTCACTATCGGTCATTGAGTAGTACTCAGGCTTGGAGGGTGGTCCCCCCATGTTCAAGCCAGGTTTCTCGAGCCTGACTCTACTTGAAGCCATTCACAGTTCCCGCCGTACAGGACTATCACCTTCTTTGGTCGGCCTTTCCAGGCCGTTCATACGGGTCGCTGTTTAGATCCGCGTTCGCTCGGCGCTACTTGCGGAGTCGCTGTTGCTTTCCTTTCCTACAGCTACTGAGATGTTTCAGTTCGCTGCGTTCGCTCTACTGGCCCTATACATTCAGGCCAGAGTTACCTTTCGGTAGGGTTGCCCCATTCGGAAATCCGAGGATCACAGCCTAGTTACCGGCTCCTCTCGGCTTATCGCAGGTTCTCGCGTCCTTCATCGCCTCTCAATGCCAAGGCATCCATCATGTGCCCTTTCAGTCTTGGCCATGCCTACCTGACCCCCGCTGGGGGGCCGGTGCATGCCATGTCGGACTTTGCGAATCCGACATTCGATCACGTGTCAAACAACACACACGTGAACGACGACTCAATACTCGAGATCATTCTCGATTCAATTCAAATCAATTCAATTCAATTGTTGCACTGCCAGTCGCAGCTCTTTACAGGCTAAAGCCTGCAAATGCATACGTGTCTGGGGTGCACGACCAACACTTCACTTGTCAAAGAACTCAAACCACTCTCGTGGCTGGAGGATCGGCAATGGTACAGAGATCTGCAAGTGCGTCAAGGGGGTTGATGGCATCTCCAGCAGGAATTTTTGCACATTTGATTATGGGGAATCACGCTGTTATGAACCACCAAAAATGTGATTGGGCGCGCAGGTCACTGCGCGCCCAATCGCGAAACTTGGCTTGTTTTCAAGGTATTTATGGCTATTTGCCCGTGCCGGGTTTGTTGCCACCACCTGCCCCACCACTTCCAGGACCCTTGGGTTTATCGCCACTGTTTCCTGGCGCGTCCTTGGCATCGCTCCCTTCGGGGGCGGCCGCGTCAGCCTGCGCGCGCAATTTCAATCGATCAGGAGCCTCATAGTCGGTGTACGGAACGCGAATCTCTATACCGGTACCAGTGATCGAACCAACGACAACGAGGCCAGGACGGCGATCCTTGCCTGCAGTACTTGACCCGCGCGATGTGAGATCTTCAACAACATCAACGACGAAATACTGCGTGGTGAAATCAACTGGCTGCGCACCCTTGTTGTCAATGCGCCCGATGCGCTCGCCTGGCTGCACGCTGGTTTCCGACTTGCGCCACTGGCCACCAAGCAACTTGTAAACCTCTACTTGTGCCGAGCCAAGCGCGAGCGATCCATCAGCAACGATTGCGCGCGTTACAAAGAAGCGCACGTCAGGCGAGACAGTGATCGGTGTTGACCATTCGCTTGCGGCAGAGTCAATAGTGAATTGCGATGCAAGACCTTTATCTGCTTGCTTCTGCACGAGCTGATTGCCCTTGCCGAAGAATGGGTTGTACACGCGGGCAACGCACCGATATTGATAGGTGTGACCGGGCATGACCTCCAAGTCGTGCCCCCACACCAGCAGTTCATCAAGTGATCCCAAGGCGGGGGCCTTCACCGCCGGACCGCCTGCACCAGCACCGGGCGCCGCTCCGAGCGACTTCTCGAGCGCTGCAATTTCCGATTCAACGCGGCTCAACACCGCCGACTTGGTCTTGCGCTCTGCGAGCTTTCGCTTGGCATCCTTCAGATCATCCCCGGCCGAGGAATTGTTCTTACCGCTCATGCTGCCGCCAGGGCCGCCACCGCCAGGGCCGCTACCGCCCTTGCCGCCACCCTTGCTGCCGGCCTTCTCTGCTTCCTTTTGATCACGCTCGTCCTTCTTGCGCGCTTCTTCCTTCTTACGCTCCACTTCTTCATCGAAGATGCCACCAAGTTTTTCCAATTCGCCACGCAGCGTGAGAGCGCGGCGCTGCTTGTCTTGCAACTGGGTCTGCAACTGCAGGTTGCGGCGGGTTGCGCCAGCATCCGCACCGCTTGCAGATGCTGCATCACCCCCTGCGTCAGCAAGCAACATGGGCGACACGAACGCGCCGTTCACTGTGTCGTAGAACGTTGGTTGAAGAATTTCTTTCTGATTGTCATCAGAGCCGAGTAGTGCAAATACTTCGTCGCGAACATCGGCAGCGGCGTTCTCAATGCGCCCACGGAAGGTAATTTCATCCGCACGATTGGCAAACACCGGGACGACCACCGGAGTGCCCCACGAACCGTCGTCAGCACGCTCCTGGCGCTCGAACGCGATGTCCACGACGTACGGGGTCTCTTGGTACCAAACGCCAGGAATTGCCATCAACGGCGGCGTTGCGTCCTTGCGTGAATCGGCGAGTTCCGTGCGAAGTCGCTTCAAGTCAATACGTGCGAGCGGGGTTGTCCATACGACATCTTTGGGACCGTCGATCGTCTGGAAGTCAGGCCGGGCGGCAAGAATCTTGGAGACCTTGGCTGCGTCCTTGGCAGAATCGGCAGTCAGTGCATCGGCAGTTTCCTGAACCCCACGCATTTGCAGCGCTGGAACCGTTGGTTCGAAGTACCAAATGTCGACCGCTGACACCGCGTCCTTGACGAGCGCGCCGTTGAAATTGGGAGCAGTGCGAGCCAAGCTCTCCACCGGGGTGATTGGTCCTTTGATCGCGCTAGAAAAATCTGGAGCGGCAAGTTTCACCGTGTCGGTCGGAATTTCGATGTCGCTCTTCTCGCTGTCGTTCAGGCGCGCTTGCAATGCTTTGGCTTTGGCCTCCAACAGCGCATCAACTTCGCCTGCTGATACGGAGCGTGACCCGAGCTTGAACGACGGCGGGCTCAGGAACTGCCAGCCGACGATGGCTAATAGTCCGATGACCGAAACGCCGAGCACGATCTTCTCGAGATGCTGCTCGAACTTGTTGATTCCCTTGAGCTTCATGAGTATTCCGATGTGTGTTCAGGTAAGTGCGATTAGGTGGTCGGCTCAGTAGCAGGTGCGCTCGGCGCCGGATCATCAGTAGTGCGGCCGTCAGTGCCCTTGAGTGTCTGCAATTCACGGGGCATCAGCTTGGCGAGCCATGGACGCAGCCACACTGACTCGATGGTGAGTCTCACCTCGGAGACCGGTGCTGCGCCGTAGATGTATCCCTCGTCGGCCGCTTCAAAGGCGTCCGTAGGGCGAACATCCATCGTGATGACTGTCATGAAATTCTGACGCGCGATGGCGTTCAGAACTTCAGGGATCATGGATGTAGCAACCACCAATCGGACGGTGGCGAAACGCACGTCGTACATGGAGTTGGATACGCGGCCGGTCATGGACTTGGCAAAGTCGTACGCCACAACGGCTTTGGGATCGAGGGGCGGCAACATGGGCGCAGAAGCTGCAGCTGCAACCTCAGCACCCTCGGCTGGTGGCGTGCTTCCTTCCGCGGGGACTTCCTCGGTTGCCACGGGTGCCGCGACTTTTGGAAGCACGTCCTCGCGCACGTTGATGGACAGAACCCGCTTCACGGGCGCGTCAACAACGCTGCGGTAGGGCTTGTTGGCTGCGTTGATGGCGTTGAGCACATCCTCAATGACCCAGAGGCGCCATTGCCACAAGAACATCTTGGTTTCCGATGGCGGAGTACCGGCCTCAGTGGGGAGTGCTGGCATGCCAATATCCGCAATATCAGCATAAAACGATGTGTTTGCAGCAGCATCGGCGTACAACTGCAATCGCTTTTCAACCAACGAACGCTGCAGCCGACCGAGTTGCTCTTCATTCAGCGATTTGCGATCGGCCTTGCGCTCGGCGGCAATGAACTGATCTTGGCGGCGCTGCAATTGGTCAACCAAACTCTGGTCGGTTGGAGGCTTGCCGGCGCGGGCTTCCTTGAGGTCAGCGACGGCGCGGGCCTGCACTGCATCAAAGACTTCCTCAGCGATGAGATTGACGTTCTCGCGCGTCACGGTCACGTCTTTGACGAGCTTGCCGCGACCTTGCTGATTGTGAGCAAGCGCAGTCTTCTGAATTGCCTCAGCATCTGTGCGGAGGCGATCCGCAAGCTTCTTGTACTCCGTCACAGTTTTTGCATTAACGACACCAACCTTCTGCTCCGCTGCAACACCAGGCAGCGCGATCTCGACTGATGACTTCTCGTACTTCTCAAGCGCGGCCATCTCTTGAACACGCTTGGTAGCAACTTCGTCATGAGCAGAAAGGATGTCGCTGGAGATCCACCATGTGGCGACGGGGGCGACCACCATGACCGAGATTGATGCCACGATCACCGGGTGTGATTTCACCCAAGTCACCACTATTTTGGGGTCAAACTTGCTTCCTGAGGACCCTTCTGACGACGAGCCCCCGCCCCGCTTACCGAGCGAAGAGAGCGAATCACGAACTTTTTGAATGGCATCTGAGATTGCACTCATGGCTGACCTCCTTCTGAACCGTCGGCGGCTGGCTCGCCTTCCGCGGGAGCCGCGGCGGGCGAAAGTTCACGACCGACGGGCGGTCGCAATTCAACAGTGAACTTGATGACGACCGTTGTTGCTGCCTTGCCGACGTATGCATTCGGCGCCGAGGGCAGTGATGCATCGCGGTCAATGTCAACGGGCTCGGCAGCGGATGACTTGATGGCAACGCGGCTTGCTTTGCGATCCTGCTTCGCTTCCGCCTTGTTGCCGGATCCCGACGATCCGCCGGGTGCGTCGGCGTCGCCGCCAGGTGCACCTTGACCGAAGCCGGATGAACCACTCAGGCCACCTGCACCACTCTTGGTGAATGTCTCGCTGCTCTTGTTCTTGCCACTCATCGTGCCGGCGCCATCGGTTGCAGCGCCCGTGTCGACCGCCTGAGTGTCTTCACCACCACTACTGGCTGCCGCAGTGGCTGTGCCTGCACCGGCAACTGCGTTTAATGCCGCAAATTCAGGCACAATTCCGGTTGGTGGGATGATGATCTTATACGGCGCATCTTTACGATCAGCGTGCTTATTGAGCCAGTCGAGCATGCTCTTCTGAACAAATTCCTTCGCAGACTTGGTGTCGCGCGGAACGATGACACGCATGGTGACATCCACCGTTCGCCGCGGTGCGGGCGATGAGAGGAACTTGTACTTGCCAGCGAGATCGACAAGCTCCACCGTGTTCCACTGCTCGTACGGAACGGGCGGCTTGCTGAGATCAAATTCTCCAAGCAACGGCTCTTGAGTACCGGCAGTTGCCATGGCCGCGTTGACGTCCGACACGATCCATGGCCATACCTTGCGATCCTCCAGAAGGAAGATCATGTTGTTGGCGAGCGCGCCGACGTCAGCGGATGATTTTTCTTTCTCAAATTTCTGTTTATAGTCCTCCGCCTCCTTCTTGGCAGTCTTGACCGAGCCGGGAACGTCGTCCCCCACCTTATCGCCCACTCGTAAGAACATCGCTGCCGAACCGAGGCACATCAGGACCGCGGCGGCAATGAACCACTTATTCTTGCGGCCCCAGACCTGTTCGCGAAGACTTCCAACCGGCGATAGATTGATGGAAATCTCCGTCAATCCAAGGCCTTGCAGCGCGAGTCCAACCGCGGTGGAGAGGTTCATGGCATTGGCAGCAAAGTCGCTGGCGGCACTGCCTTCCACCTTGATCTTCTCAAACTCCTCAAGGCGGCGAATCTCTACGCCCAGTTGGTCGCTCAGGAACTTGCGGAGTCCAGGAATACGGAATGTGCTTCCAAGACCAATGACTTGCGAGACCGGCTTGTCAGGATGCAGCGATTGGTAGTGACCCATGGAGCGCTGCACTTCTTGCAGCAAGTCATCAAAGACCGGGCGCATGGCGTGCATCAACTGCTTGGCATACTTGTGCGTGGCTGCTTCGGCCTTCAGGCGGTCGGCCTTGCCGTAGGGAACGCTGAACGCAGAGGCGATCGCTTCGGTGAAGTGGTGTCCGCCGATTGGAAAGGTGCGAATCCAGCAACGGCCATCTTCGATCACCACCAGGTCACTGGCGCGCGTTCCAATATCAAGGAATGCCATCACGGGATTGCCGGCGCTGTTCAAGCCACGGTCATAAACCATGGCGTTGTAGACGGCGATCGGGCCCATGGTCATGCCCGCGGGACGAATGCCAAGCTCTTTGTAGAGACTCAGCCGTTGTGCGATTTTCTCCTTAAGAATTGCGAAAATTCCCACTTCGTACTCAGGAGAATCTTCGCTTGCAAACAGGTGGTAGTCCCATTCAACCTCTTCCAGAGGGAACGGAATCTGCTGCTTGGCTTCAAAGAGAACGGTCTGTGGAACGGCCTTCTTCGGGATCGGCGGCAGCTTGGCAAATCGGGCGAGACCGTCGTTGCCTGGGACCCCCATCATGACCGCGACGCCCTCAATGGACTTCTGCTGCATGAACGAGCCCAAGGAGATGCGGAGCATTTCCTCAATGTTCAGATCGGGCGTGGTGAGTACCTTTGGGTGCGGGATGACCACGAAGTCCGCCACTCGGACTTCGGTTCCGTCGCGCTCAAGGCGAACCGCCTTGATTGCGGCGCTTCCGACCTCGATACCCCATGCTGCCTTTGCTTTTGCCATGTGACGAGTGGCTCCTGCCTGCGGTGACCTGTGATGCTCTGCACCCTGCCCGCCGGAGGTCGGCGGTCACGGGCGAAAGCCCTGCGATAATACCGGGTCAGATGATCCTGTCCCGGACAGACCGGGAACCAACCGCGGGGGTCCCGTCAGGAGATGATTCGGATGAGACCCCGTGCGGGTTGCTGCGTAAGATCGGGTACTCTTAAGCGTTCTCCGGCATCACCCCGCGCGATGCCAAGCGCACCCCCTCCGCAGGCCCCTCAAAAATGGACCAGATGAACTCAAGCAACCCCATGGATAACGCCCCCGCAACTCCCGTGCATTCGCCGTCTGGCTCGCCAGAACGAATTGCAGCAGATGCTGAATTGATGCAGGAAATTGCGGATGCTTTGGGCGATATGCGGCTTGAGGACATGGTTGATGACCGCTCCACCGCACACCGCGGCGCGCAGGTCAATGGCGAGCGGCAGTTGCGGGTCGGCACGGTGTTCCGTGTGCACGACGGCGAGGTCTTCATTGAGTTCGATGCCAAGCGCCAAGGCGTTTGCCCGGTTGCTCAATTTGAGACGGAGCCAAAGGCCGGAGAAAAATACGAATTCTTTGAGGAGCGCTTTGATCCGTTTGAGGGTCTCTGGGTGGTCAGTCGCCCGGGCGCGACCCACAAGGGTGAGCTCAATAGCCTGTCCGCCGGCATGATTGTGGAGGCCCGCTGCGTTGGCATGAATAAGGGCGGCTTGGACATGGAAGTCTCGCACCACAAGGCATTTATGCCTGCGGGACAAGTGGATATCCGTCACATTGAGGACATCTCGGTGTTCTTGGGCGAGAAGTTCCCCTGCAAGATCATTGAATTGCGCCGCGAGAAGGGCCGGATGGTCCTCAGCCGCAAGGCCGTGCTGCTTGAAGAGCGCGCCCGCATGCGCGATCAGGTGCTTGCAGAGGTGGAAGTTGGCCAGACCCGCACCGCCACGATCACCAGTATTCAGCAATACGGTGCGTTTGCCGACATCGGCGGCGTTGATGGCTTGATTCACGTTGGCGATATTTCCCACGAGCGAATCAAGGACCCATCAGAAGTACTCAAGGCTGGTCAAGTAGTGCAGGTGAAGGTGTTGCGCATAGATCGCGACGCCAAGCCAATGAAGATCGCTTTGGGTCTCAAGCAAACGATGTCCGACCCGACATTGAATGCGCTCGGCGAGATTGAGGCAGGAGCCTCGGTCACTGGTCGAGTCACCAAACTCATGGATTTCGGGGCGTTTGTTGAAATCGCCCCGGGTGTCGAAGGCCTGATTCACGTCAGCGAAGTGGCACACCAACGCATCGACACCCCCGCGCAGGTTCTCTCCGTTGGCGAGATTCTGCAAGTGAAGGTGTTGTCGGTTGATATGGATCGCAAGCGCATTTCACTGAGCCGCAAGGCACTGCTTGAACGCCCGGAAATGCCTGCAGCGCCAAGCCGTCCGGGCCGCCCGGGCGACAAGCGCGAAGAACGCGCCGCTCTGCCAGCGCGTGCGGACGATCCAGCCATGCGCAAGTTGCGCGCCAAGTTTGCTGGCGCGCGTGATCTTAAGGGTGGCTTGAGCTAAGCGACTACGCCGAAGGATCGTCGTGACGCAATGCCTTGAGCGTTCGCGTGGCGGTTGGCCGGGCAGTCACTAGATCATGCTCATGGTCGCTCCACCACTCTGGTAGGCATCGAACGACCACGATGGTGACGCCGTCCATGGACGTACGGATGCGGTTGGCGCGACCATGCGTGGTCTCGATCGTTTCGAACGATGGTTCCTCGCAACCGACGTCAACGAGTAGTTGCGCGATCTCAGATAACTCGGCGCGCGCGTACAGGCGGATGTGTATTTCCGCACCACCGTCAAAGTGGCCGCGGGCACCCCGCCCGGCCAACAACGTGGTGCCGGAAAAGCCGCGCTCGAGGAGGTCCATGAGTTCCGCAGCGAGCGCCAAGATGCCCTGAACACCCGCGCGGTAGCCCGCGTCGCCGAGCGACTCCTGGGCCATCCCTTGCAAGTGCTTTCGCACCTCGGACTCAGTTGGAATGGGCGCGCCGCGCGAAAAACCAAGGGTAAATGCAGCTTGTTTGATGGCGTGATGGATGTCGGGCTCTACGCCGCCGGCAAGCAATGCGGCGGCGCGGCGCGCAATGCGGTCACGGAGAACATTCATGCGTTGCGGCGCGCGGCTGGGGGCACTTCGGAGACATCCAGCGGCGTCTCAAACGGCCAGACGGCATCGGTTGGTTGACCATCACATGCTTCGCGCAACAAGAGGTAGCCGCGCGTGAATGTTCCAACGATGAGCGAGATGGCGGCACCTGCAACGGCGATGGCGATCAGGAGAACCCACGCCCAGATGAAGAGTGATCGTCCGTCGAGTGGTATGGCCCAGTGCTGCGGCGCGATAGCGAGTGCGTGCACGGGTGCTGCACCGTCTGCACCCAGTTCCACCATCGTGGCTGGGAATGCAGTGATCGCCCAACCAATGATGCGCAGAATGGCGAAGCCGACCGTGACAACGGCGAGCGAGGTGCCCAGGACAATCGTCCACAACATGGGGCGCGCCAGAAAGTAAATAGCTCCGCGCTGTGACGCATCAAGCGCGCTGAGACCGTCACATGCGATGGCTGATGGCGCGTGGAATGTGCCCAACGCGGCAATGAGCAACGCGATGCCAGCGATGGCACCAACGAAGAGTGGCACGATGTAGAGGGCTGCGCCGATCCATCCACCGAAGTTCGATCGGAACAGGAAACCCCATGCGATACAGGCAATTCCGACGACTGCCGCGATCGCCACGGGTGCAACCCATGACAGTAGGAAGGTGGACCATCGTTCCACGGCGTACGCAACGGCAGCGCCCGGACGGATGAGTCCGCGACCAGAAATCTGCACGGCTTCCATGCGAGCAAGAGCCCCCGCTCCAACCGCAAGCACCAGCAACGCCCATGCTCCAAAGGCACCGGCAAACGCGGTGGAGCGCACCGCGCATGCGGCTGGAATGTCTATGACGGTTGCGCGGAATCCAGCGGCAATGGGACGAACATCAAGCGCCAGTGCGCCATCAATGATGGCCGCGCATGCATCGGCTTCTGCAGCAGCGAGTGCCTGAAAGTTTCCGAGTGGCGCCAGCGAGGCGGCGCGACGAGCCGCGGCAGCAACGCGCTCGGCCTGCGGATCACTGCCCAGTTCATCGGCACGAGTAAAGAGTGCTGCAGCGAGATCGGCGGCCGGAATACGAGCACCTTCAAAGTTGCTATCCGGAACATGCTGCACGGCGAGACGACGAAGCGTTCGCTGCGCATCGTCTTGCTCGGTGTCATCCCATGGTTCCGCCAGCAGCCCGGGCGGGTCGATGGAAGCGCCGACCGACGCGTCCCAAGCCAAACCTGGCACCCACAGCAGCAGGGCGATCACAAATCCGACCACGAGGCGATGGGGTTGAGCTGCCGTTCCAAGCGCGCCTGCAATCCATGCCAGGCGCGAAAAGGGCACAGCGTCCGATGCTGCAAGTTGAGCGGATCGATCCACGTGCGGAATCGTAAGGGAAATGAACGGGATCCGTTCCCGTAGGAAACGCCCATCGAGGCGCCTTGGTGCACGGGCAGACACGATTCGGGAATACCTCATAACCGAGAATCAATGCCCAGAACGGAACGTAAACGTTGGCAGAACATTGAAATTCAGTGCAAATGACTAGGCATCGACGGTAACTCGCGCTACTGTGCTTCTAATGGATCTTCACCCCGATGCCCCAACACTTGAACGCCGACACCTGCGTCGGCGCTGTGTGCAGTGCGGCTTGGCGGCGGATTCCATTGAGCAGCCAAACCGCGATCAGTGCCCGCGATGCGGGTGCGACTTGGCGGCGCGGCCGCCGCGCAGCTACGCCGAGATGGAGGGCCTGTTTGATTTGCCGCCAACGACGGTGGCGGTGGATGCGCAGGTTCGCGCCCGAGCGGATGCGGCATCAGCGCGCTGGCTTCTGGTGGTGGTGGCGGTGGGCATTGCAGCCATCGCGACACTGGCAGCAACCATGCTGATGGCCGGTACGCGGATCTGAGTGTTCGGACACAGATGTGAGTGTTGGCAGGCGGGTACGGGTGTCACCACGCGGATCTGAATGTCACCACGCGGGGCGAATGGCTCAACGTTTACTCATCCGCTGCATATGCCCCCAATCTGAGCCGAGGGAACTACCCTGCGCGGATGCAATCGCACCTTGATTCAATTCTGAAGCGGATCGACTCTGATGAGCGCGGGGCCATTGAACGCCTCTGCGATTTTCTACGCATCCCCAGCATCTCGACCGACCCAGCACACACCGCCGATGTGGCTCACGCGGCGGAATGGCTGGTGCGCGAGCTGCGCAGCATGGGATTCAATGCTGCAAGCGTGCCGACCATCGGCCATCCGATGGTGCTTGCCACGCATCCAGGAACGGGCGGAAGCGGCGCACCGCGCGTCCTCTTCTACGGGCATTACGACGTGCAGCCGGCGGACCCCATTGAACTGTGGGACAGCCCGCCGTTTGATCCGCAGCTGATTGATGGTCCGCACGGCAAGCGCATCGTTGCGCGCGGCGCAGTGGATGACAAGGGGCAAGTGATGATGTTCCTTGAAGCGCTCCGCGCGTGGCACGAAATTGCGGGTGGTCCGCCCTGCCCCGTCACCTTGATGATTGAGGGCGAAGAAGAATCCGGCAGCGTGAGTTTGGAACCATTCATGAACGCGCACCGCAAGGAATTGCAGTGCGACGTCGCAGTGGTGAGCGACACTGGAATGTGGGACATCAACACTCCTGCCATTACCACCAGCTTGCGCGGACTGTGCTACTTAGAGGCAACACTCACTGGTCCTTCACATGATTTACATAGCGGGATGTACGGCGGAAGTCTGCGCAATCCGATCAATGCATTGGCTGCGATGATTACTTCCATGCACGATTCATCCGGTCGCGTTGCGGTGAAGGGTTTCTATGACGGAGTGCTTGAACCAACCGCGGAAGTGCTGGCCAGCTGGCAGAAACTTGGGTTTGATGAAGCGGAATTCTTGGGCGAAGCGGGCGTTCGCGTTGGTTGGGGCGAAGTTGGTCGATCATGCTTGGAGCGAACATGGAGTCGACCAACGTTCGATTGCAACGGCATCTTTGGCGGATACACGGGCATAGGGGCCAAGACAGTGATTCCATCGAAGGCCACAGTGAAATTCAGTTGCCGACTGGTGGCTGGGCAAGACCCGGAGCGGATCAAGTCGCTGGTGGAAGCACATCTGCAAGCGCAGGTGCCACCGGGATACACGTTGGAGATTCATTCCCACGGAGTGAACCCCGCCATCCATGTACGCACCGATTCGCCGTTTGTTGCGTGTGCTTCGCGCGCATTGAAGCGCGTGTTTGGGCGCGATGCGGCATTGATCGGCAGCGGCGGTTCCATTCCGGCGGTGGGCAGCATTCAGCGCATTCTTGGTGTTGACAGTCTGCTGGTTGGATTTGGTCTGGATGATGATCGCGTGCATAGCCCAAATGAGAAGTTTGAGGTGACGTGCCTGATGAATGGCGCGCGCAGCCACGCGGCGATGTTGGCGGAATTTGGAGCGATGACTACTTGAACGAGCACGCACACTGGTACCCACGTGCTTGGATGCAGCGAATAGCGCTGATGATGGCTACGTGTGGTCTGTTGTGTGCCGCCGTGGCGCGTGGTGCGGATGTAGATATTGCACTGGTGCGTATGGGTGTTGGCAATCATGTGCGCCCGGGTGATCCGACCGCCATTCTGGTGCGTGTCACCAGCGGAATGCAAGCACCCGTGCAGGCCCGCATGGAATGGGTGGTAGTCAACGCGGACGGCGATATGGCGCGGTACGCGCGCGATGTAGCGCTTGCGCCGGGGGCACCGGTGGAACGGTGGCTGTATGGAGTGACGCCCATCGTCAGTTCCGCGGCGCAGACGGCCGTGGACAAGGTCACCATCGTGCGCGTGTTGGAGATGCAAGATGGGCGCGTGCAACGGGTCCTAGGGGAGAATCGCATCGATGGAAGTACTGGCGAGGAACCAGCTGTTCCGGTAGAGACCACTGAGAGCCTGATTGGCGTGATCGGTGATGGGCGCGCTGGACTGGCCGCGCTGGCAACGCCAACACCAAATCTTGGGTTCATTGCCTCGATGAATGAGGTGACCAAGATTGCGCGGGGCATTTCCGCGGGTGATCTCCCCGACCGTTGGGAAGGACTAGCCAGCTACGAATCGATCATTTGGACGAACGCCCCGCTACAGAGTGTGGGTATTGATCAAGCGCGCGCGCTGCTGGACTGGACTCGGCGCGGCGGCAACTTTGTCATCGTGCTGCCGGAGGCCGGCGATCCATGGGGATTGGGCGGGCAACGCAATCGAACCCCGTTTGCGGAGGCGCTCCCGGAACGCGCCGAACGCCATGACGCGGTGCCAGTCGCCGAGTTGCTGCCCGTACTGACGCGCAGCGGTGCACTGCGTAACACCACGGCTCGCACCAGCATCTGGACATTTGCGAACGATCCAGGCAACGGATTTACACCACTCATTCTTGCACCCGCGCCCGTTGACGCGAACACCGGAAACGTGGTGACCGATGCAACGATCGCCGGGCGCGCGTTAGCGGTGCGAAGGCCGTTTGGGTTTGGATTTGTCACGGTCATCGGAGTGGATGTTGACGGACTTGATCGCCGCGCACTGACCGCCGACGGAATTCCGCAAGCAGATCAATTTTGGAACCGCATCTTGGGACGGCGCGCGGATGCACCAGGACCAACCGAGTGGGCCGCACTTGCTGAGGCCAAGCGGCTTGAAGCGCGTGGCGGCCTGGTAGTTCCGGCGGATGGTGGCTCACTGGTCAACCAGTTCATCGGGTTGCGTAGCCAAGCTGCCATCAGCATCCTTGGGCTGCTGGGCGCTTTCGCGATCTATTGGATGATTGCTGGTCCCCTTTCGCATTGGATGCTTCGCGGCGCCAAGCGGCCGCAATATGCGTGGCTGGCATTCGTCATTGTTGCCGGGGTTGCAACAGTGATCGCTTGGGCGGTCACCGGAAGCTTTGAATTGAAGTCCGGGCGCGTGCAGCATCTGACATTCGTTGATCGCATCGAACGCCCGGGTGCGCCCAGCGAAGAGCGCGCGCAGATGCGTGCGCAGTCTTGGTTTAGCGCTGAATTGCCTGGCTACGGAACGGCAAAGGTGGCAGTGCAACATGGCGACGGTGGCGCGGGTAGCGACCTTCTCACCAGTTGGTTTCCACCACCCGCTGGAAATCCAAGCGGATTTCCAGATACTGAAACGTATGAAGTTCCCTCCGCTTCGCCAGCCGCATACACGCTGCCATCGCGCGCAACATCCACCGTGCTGCATTCTTCGTGGATGGGAGTTGCGCTGCCAGCGTGGCATGGCACACCACGCGAAGTGAGTCAGCGACAATTGCGGCAAGACATCACTTGGGGCGCGCAGCCGCGCATTGTGCTGAGTGGTGCACTGATGCACTCGCTGCCCGCACCGCTTGAGAATGTGATGATCATCCACGTGACTCCATTTCACGGCGCCACGCGGTCGATGACCGGGAACACACCTTCCATCATCACCCCAAGTGATGGCATGCCGTCCTACGCACGTGTGGCGCGACTTGCACAGTGGGACCCGGAAGTGCCTCTTGATGTTGGACTCTCACTGTATGGACAAGAGTCTGCGCCCGAAGGCGCCAAGCGAAGTGTGACACCGGGTCTTGCACGTGACACAGGAGTGACCAGCGCAGCAACAACATTCAGAGCGCTCTGGTATGAGCCAGTGCTCGCCAGCACCGTTGCTGCCTATGACCCCGCATCGGCGCTCACCAAGGATCAACGACTGGACATGTTGCAGCTGTATGCCATGTTGCAGCCGCCGAGTTACCTGATTGACCCGCAGCTTCCTGCGGTTGGCTGGCGCGGTGATGCGGTGCGTGTCGAGCGTGACTTTGCGCGCAGCGTAGACATGTCGCGCTGGTGTTCGACGCCGTGCCTGATTGTCATCGGAAAGATCACGGACAGCGGCAGTGGCTCACGAATTGACCTTCCTTTCCCGTTCACTATTGATGGCGATGAGCCACGCGCCGATGGCGTGACGTACGTCCGCGTGGTGTTCCCATTGCCAGCGGTTCCGGGCGCAATGATTGCCCCGGCTGCTGCAGCGCGGGCAAACGCCAGCAAATGACTTCCCGGGTTTCGCCTCCGTTCGCACACTCACTTAGAATGACTGAACCATGCCGATGATCGAGACGATCAACCTCACCAAGAAGTACGGTGACCTGATCGCACTGAACAACCTCAACCTGCAGATCGATGAAGGCGCGTGCTGCGGGTTCATCGGACCCAACGGTGCCGGCAAGACCACCACCATCAAGATTCTGGCCACGCTTTTGAAGCCCACCTGGGGTGAAGCGCGGATTGACGGCAAGACCGTCGGCTACCAGAACCCACTCATTCGCCCGGTCATCGGATTTGTACCGGACTTCATGGGCGCGTACGACGACATGTTGGTCAACGAGTACCTGCAATTCTTTGCCGCGTGCTATGGAATTCACGGCGACAAGCGAGAGCGCGCCATTCGCGATGTGCTTGATCTCACCGATCTCAACTACAAGGCCGACGCAGAGGTGAACGGTCTCAGCCGCGGCATGCAACAGCGCTTGAGCGTTGCTCGCGTGCTGCTTCATGACCCGAAGGTTCTTCTGATGGATGAGCCCGCATCGGGTCTCGATCCACGCGCGCGCATTGAAATGCGTGAGCTGCTCAAGGAACTGCGGCGCATGGGGAAGACGATCATCATCTCCAGCCACATCCTCCATGAACTGGCGGACATCTGCAACATGGTGGCGATCATTGAGCGCGGCGAACTCATTTACGCCGGCGCAGTGCGCGACATCATGCAGAAGGTGGGCAGTGGAACCGTTGTGCAGATTGCTGTGGAGGATCGACATACTGAGGCGGCTGCACTGCTCGGGGCGGTCAAGGGCGTTGCCAAGGCAATCATCGTGGAGCGCGACGGTATGAAGCCGCGTATCGATGTGGTGCTTGATGCCACGGCACCCGTGGCGGTGAGCGACCTCCCAGCCCGCTTGATTACAGCAGGATTTCGGCTCGTCTCCATGATTGAAGAGCCAATCAATCTGGAGACTGCGTTCATGCGGCTCACGAAGGGAATGGTGGCTTGATGCGCGTTGTCCTCCTTTCATCACGCGCACGCGCGGGTACCAGCGAAGTGCTGGCGCAGGTCCGCGCGACGATTGCTCGGCACGCCACAGTGGTTGGTGAGTTTGACGTGAACGACACACTGCCGCCTGACCTGAAAGCCGATCGGGCCGTGGTCATTGGTGGCGACGGAAGCATCATGGCTGCGCTGCGAATATTCATGGCTCACGCAACGCCGGTGGTTGGCGTCAACACCGGGCGCCTGGGCTTCCTTGCGGAGTTTGACACCGCGAGCCTAGAGACCCATGCCACCGCGATCTTCGGTGCGAACCCCGTCATCCGCCAGCGCATGGTGCTGGCCGTCTCCGTACGCGCAGCCGACGGCACCACCCGCTACGAAGGTCTTGCCGTGAATGACTGCGTGGTGACGGCCGGTGCACCATTTCGGATGATTGAGTTGGCACTGCGTCTCGATGGTGAGAATGGCCCGGAGTTCCTTGGCGACGGAATCATCATCGCCACTCCGGTTGGTAGTACCGCCTACAACGCAAGCGCTGGCGGTCCGATTGTTCATCCCGATGTCGAGGCGATCATCGTCACGCCGAACGCGGCGCATTCGCTGGCGTTCCGTCCGGTGGTGGTACCAGCTAGTTTGGCCGTTCAAGCACACGTGGTGCGGGCGAACGAAGGGACAACGCTGGTCCTGGATGGGCACATCAACGTCTCGCTGCGCGTGGGCGACACGGTGGTTGCCAAGCGCCACCATGACATGGCCCGAATCGTGGCGCGACCGGACTCGAGCTACTGGGAGACGCTGGTGGACAAGATGCGCTGGGCGGAAAGCCCCAACTACCGCGCGCCCGGGGCGTAACCGCCCGAATACGTCGGCGGGAAGTACGATTCCCGCCCCATGATCGACATTCGCCAGCTGCGTGAGAACCCGGAACGCTTTCGCCAAGGCGCCCGCGACAAGAATGCGGCGGTGGACTTTGACCGTCTGCTGGCGCTCGACACCGAGCGGCGAGAGATCCTGCAGAAGCTGGAATCAAAGCGCGCTGAGCAGAACAAGTTGAGTAAAGAGATCGGGCCGCAGATCGGCAAGCTCAAGGGTCAACTCAAGGGGATGGAAGGCGCCGCACGCACCACGGCCGAAGCGCAACTCACTGAGTTGGAGGCAAAGCCGATCGCACTCAAGGGCGAAGTTGCGCTCTTAGAAGATGCACTGCGTTTGGTGGAGCCACATTGGAATGACCTACTGCTGCGCGTGCCGCAGCCGCCAGCTGCAGACATCCCGCGCGGCGCGGATGCAAGCGGCAACGTGGAATTGCGCACGTGGCATCCTGCAGCATTCAACCCGGCAAAGAGTTTCACAGCGAACAAAGGATTTGCGCCCAAGACGCACCTTGAGTTAGTGCGCGACCTTGGACTGGCAGACTTTGAGCGCGGTGTAAAGATGGGCGGCACCCGCCACTACATCTTGACCGGCATGGGTATGCGCCTGCACCAAGCAGTGCTTCGCTACGCGTTCGATCACATGGTGGAGAAGCATGGATTCACCGCGATGGGCGTTCCCGTCATCGTGCGCGAGGAATGCATGCAGGGCACCGGCTTCTTCCCCTTCGGGCGCGAGCAGGCATACCACGTTGAGGAATCCGCGCGCGGCGGTGGCCATGATCTGTTTCTCACGGGCACCGGCGAAGTGGGGCTCATGGGAATCCACGCTGACGAGATTCTGCCGGAGAGCGCCCTGCCACTCACTTACACGACCGTCAGTACATGCTTCCGCCGTGAAGCGGGCGCTGCCGGCAAAGACACCGCCGGCCTCTACCGGATTCACCAATTCGACAAGGTGGAGCAAGTGGTGGTGTGCCGCGCAGACGAGGCGGAGAGCCGCGCTTGGCACACCAAGATGCTCGGCTTCGTGGAGGAGATCCTGCAGTCGCTTGACCTGCCCTACCGCTTGCTGCAGTGCTGCACGGGCGACCTGGGGATGAAGAACGAAGACATGGTGGATGTGGAATGCTGGATGCCAGGCCGCGGCGACGCGGGCGCAGACGGTGCCCCAACCGGTGAATACGGCGAGACCCACAGCGCAAGTCGACTGGGTGACTACCAATGCCGCCGCCTCAACCTGCGGTACAAGGACGCAGAAGGTCGCACCCACCACGCGTATGCATTGAACAACACAGTCATTGCCAGCCCACGCGTCTTGATCCCGCTGCTTGAGATCCATCAGAACGCTGACGGAACCGTCACCATTCCGGAACCACTGCGCGTTCACATGGGTGGACGAACGCGGATTGAGGCGCCGATCAAGCGGATGCCGTAACGGCGAGTACGAGCGGGGGGTTGTGGGCGCGAGCAGTTCCGATACCCCTGACACGCAATCCCCCCAAGCGAGCCTTCCGCGTGAGAAACGGGGAAATGGCGAAAAACTGCGCTGCAAATACAGGGATATTTCCCGGATTTACGGGCTGAAATGCGCTGAAAGTCCTGCCATGTGCACCTTTTATAAATCTGCCGTAAATCCCCGTGAATCCAAGCCTTCGGCTCACGCCGGCGCCGCGATTGACCGATCAGTTGACTGCAACGGTGGATTCGCTATTCTCCCCGTCCGCCAATGACATTCCCCTGTAGCTCAATTGGTAGAGCGGGCGGCTGTTAACCGCCAGGTTACTGGTTCGAGTCCAGTCGGGGGAGTTTAAGGGCCGCCTCGAATTTGAGGCGGCCCTTTTCGTTGACTGGCGGCGTGGGCCGATCGGCCCCCGTGGGGCGCGCGAGGAGGCCGCCGAGGTGCTAGAACGGATCGGCGTACTCCGCGAGACCAGCGGCAGGCAGCGCGACCGCGTCTACGCGTACCAAGCGTACCTGCAGGCAGGCAGTCGCAGCTGTATTGGACGGTCGCGTGGTGACCTGCAGCGATTCCCGGCTCGCGGTGCGACGGCACTGCCGAGCATTCGATGAGCGCTTAGCATCCGCAGACTCTCGGCAGGGACAGACCGACGAGAGCGACCCCGTCAGCCTCGCACCAAGGAGCATGCATGCCATCTCGAAGGTCGGCCTTGCCGCTTGTCGGCGTCCTCATCGTTCAGACGATCGTCGGCTGCGCCGCACGCCCGTGCCCGATCGAAGGTGCCGGCAAGCCAACTCCGCTGCCGACGGAGGACGGCGTGCCGGTGAACCAGTGGTACATGAACACCAAGGATGCGGACGGCACAAAGCTGCAGCACTACATCGCCGAGTACGGCATCGAGTCGAAGCCCGGCAATACCATCATCGTGCTGCACGGCGGCTGGGGCTCGGAGCACAGCTACCTCGTGCCCGTGATCAAGCCGCTGGCGAGCGAGTACCGATTCGTGCTGTACGACCAGCGAGGCTCGCTGCGATCTCCCGCCAACCCGCCGGCGAAGATCACCTACGCGAACCTGATCGAGGACCTCGACCAACTTCGTCAGCGGCTCGGCCTCGAGAAGGTCACGCTGATGGCCCATTCGATGGGCAACCAGCTCGCGTACGGCTACCTCAGCGCGCATCCCGATCGGGTGGCGGGGCTCGTGCTCGTGGGCCCGATCCTGCCCGGCTCGGACAGTGGAACCGCTGAGGCGCCGCGCTGGGCGGAGCTTTCCGTGATGGAGTCGTGGCCCGGCTATTCCGAGGCGCAAAGCAAGGAGCGCGACGCGAGGCTGGAGCAGTGGAAACGCGAGTGCACAGATCGGTGGACTCGGATTGCAGCCGACGAGGGCCTGATCCCGCGCGACTGGGCCACGCAACATCCACCCGAGACGGATCCCGACCTTCAGGCCCTGTATCTCAAGACCGACCAGCAGAAGACCATGGGTTGGCGGATCTCATTCACCGCCGTCAACACCTACTCGGGCAGGAACTGGCGACAGACGCTCGGCGGCATGGTGTTCTACAACCAGGATGTCGCGCAGCAGATCTTCGCGGAGCCCGACTACTGCTCCATGGTCGACGCGGGATGGCGTGCGCTCAGGTCCTTCAGGGGACCGGTGCGCGTGATCATCGGCACGCACGATTACGTCGACCTCGGCCCGACTCTCTGGCCGAAGGTCGTCGAGCGCATTCCAAACGCGCATATCGACACGATCCAGAACGCCGGTCACTCGATCTGGATGGACGAACCCGAGGCGTTCAACCGTTCGCTGCGATCCGCGCTGGAGGCGGTGACCGCGGGCCGATGACGGAGCGCGAGCGGCGGCGGACCTCGGGGCACGGCTCTCTGAGATCAGGTGGAAGCGTCGCAGCGACCTTCAGGACGGATGACTACTGCGTGAATTCAGGGTCTAAAGGCGGACTCACACCACATGAAGATCTCCGAGATTCCGTTCGAAATCACCGACTGGTCCGATGTCGAGCCCACCCGCCACGCGGGTCTCTCGGGGGAGGCGTTGTGGCGCACGCGCCACGTCGGTCCGGAAGGCAACCGCATCCGCGTCCGGATGGTCGAATACACGCCGGGCTATGTCGCAGATCACTGGTGCCAGAAGGGCCACGTGCTGCTGGTGCTCCAGCGCGGACGTCGATCGCCACGCTCGTCGGCGAGCTCGGCGACGGCCTGAAGAAGACACAGCAGTGCGACAGCAGGTCGCTGCGCGCGTGACCCGACGCAACGGACCCCCGATCGCTCCCGAGGCCGCTTCAGCCCGTCGGATCATCAACTTTCATCGAACCGACGGGCATGAATCGGTAGTGAGCCGTCACGACGAGCCCGAAGATCGCGCCAAGTGCGGCAAGGAAGCCCGTCACGGCGGGGTAGTTGCCGAAGTTGCCGAGGCCGATCGACCATGCGAGCAGGCCCGACAAGACGCCGCCGAGCCCGAAGATCGCCGGGAACCAGAGAAACTCGAATCGGAACCTGCGCGGCCGCTCGATGCGCGTGCCGAGTACGACCTGCTTCAGCCGGTCGTACTCCCACAGGACGAGGAACAGGTTCGCGAGCGACATTAGGATGGTGATCACCCAGGTTCCTGCGAATCCCAGCGAGATGGTGAGCACCGTGATGTTGACGATGATCGGCAGGAAGAGAAGCGCGCCGAGATGCGCCGTGCGCGGGATGAGGAGCAGAAGCGCCGCCGCGAGCTGGCTCCAACCGATGAACTCGTAGTAGAAGCCGGTCTTCAGCAGCGCATTGAAGAAGTAGCCGATGTTGGTCGACTCGGGAAGCGAGGTGAACGGAATGCCGAGGATCTTCGGGATGCTCGGAGGGATGAAACCCAATGCGAGCAGGCAGCGGACGAACGCCGCGAACAACTGCATCCACCAGCGGCGGGTGACCGACGCGTGGATCGCTTCAAACGAGTGAAGGAGATTCATGGATGAGGCCCTACGCTGGTTGTGACGCGTGGTTCGTGATCCGACCCAGTGCATTGCGACCATCCGTCGCCACTCAGCCGATGCATCCTGCGCGTCACCAGATCGTCTCTGGATGCTCCGCCCGAGCATACCCCCCCGCCCGCGGCCACGGGCAGGGACTCGTCAGCCTGCCTGAGCTTGGCGACCACCTCCTCGGGTCGATGCCGCTTCCTGTTCGAGCGCTTCATCTGAAACTCCTCTCGGCCACGTGGGCGACGAAAGTCTCTCGTAGCGGGTGGACCTGTTCAGCGCACCCCCGTCAACGCCTCGCAGCGACTTGCAGGTCGGATGACCACTGCGTAACCTCGGGGTTCCACGATGGACTGAGGCCATATGAAAATCTCCGAGATTCCGTTCGAAATCACCGACTGGTCCGATGTCGAGCCCACCCGCCACGCGGGTCTCTCGGGGGAGGCTTTGTGGCGCACGCGCCACGTCGGTCCGGAAGGCAACCGCATCCGCATCCGGATGGTTGAATACACGCCGGGCTATGTCGCAGATCACTGGTGCCAGAAAGGCCACGTGCTGCTGGTGCTGGAGGGTGAACTTGAGACCGTGCTGGCCGACGGCCGGGTCTTCAAGCTCAAGGGCGGCATGTCCTACCAGGTGGCGGATGATGCCGAGCCGCATATGTCGCACACGACCACGGGGGCGAGGCTGTTCATCGTGGATTGAACCGCGTGCTGCGTCAGCGGTGCCGATGGCTCCGATCGCGGCATGACATGCTGACGAGCCGCCGACTCGGCCTCGACATCACGGGTTGCGCGCGACGCGAAACCCCACGCCTCCACCGGAGTCGATGGTCTGTCGTAGGCGTCAAGCCCGGTCGGCGGCCCCCTCGCGAGCGACGCGTTTCCCCGATCGACAGCTGCGAGCCGGGCACCCTCATGGCGTCGCCCCGGCGCGTTTCTAGAAGTGCGGAACCAGCGCCCCGTGGCGCGCGGCCAGGTACTCCACGATCACCCGCGTATCGGTGGCATGCAGGCGGTCCCCTGCCCGGTGGAAGCGACCGGCATCGACGAACTGGTGATTGCCGGGGTCGAGCACGAGGTTCGGGCATCCCTGGTGTGCCTCGCCGACGAGGTCGACGATCGGCCGCCGGGGCCTCGGGTAGTCGACGTACCGGATGTCGAGGCGGTTACGCAGATCCGGGCAGCAGGCGAGCACGCCCTCGAGGAACGCGCAGTCGGGGCAGTAGTAGCGCTTGCCAACCCCGTCGCGAGCGCTGTCGGTGAAGCCGGGTGTGAGGAGGAAGAGGATGTCCATGGAGGACTACAAGTTTAGGCTCGGGCCACCGGGTCCTGCCACGCATCCTTCGGGCCCTGCCGTTCCATCCAGCGGCCCTCGGGAACGGGCTGGTAGCCGTACTTCGCGTACAGCCCGTGCGCGTCGCGCGTGGCCAGGCACCAGCGGCGCACGCCTGCGAGCGACGGGTGCCGCTCGAGTTCCTCGAGCATGCGCTTCGAGATGCCCTGGCCGCGGAAGCGCTCATCGACGAACACGTCGCACAGCCACGCGAAGGTCGCGCGGTCGGTGACGACGCGGGCGAGGCCCACGGTGGCACCGGTCGCGTCGTCGATGGCCACGGCGGTGATGCTGTTGCGGAGCGCCTCGG
>JBDKKN010000174.1:0-5042 GCA_039796075.1 Planctomycetota bacterium
GCGCCCGCGAGTAACCGCGCGCAGAATGCATCGAGCGCGGTGCGGCCGTGTTTCAGTGCACTTGCCTCATCGGCGTGCTCATCCGCCGGAACGGAAATCACCGCGTGCACCACCTTGGCAACATGATCAAAGACAGCTACTTCTCTGTACATCCCGAAATGCATATCCGGAAGTTGTCGATCATCACGCGGCGCGGCGGCAAACGGAAGCTTGCCGGGTTCAAGCCAGCGAACAGCATCAAATGCACAGAAGCCCACCCAGCCACCATGGAATGCGTCGGGCATGGCATCAATCGGATGCGGCGTGAACCGTGCACCAAGAAGACGCACCGTTTCAAGCGGATTGATTGCCGTGCTCTGTTCTTCCGTCCCGCGCCTTCGGTCCCGCACAGTCACTGCATTGGCGCGTGCCAGCACTTCCAGCATCGGCTGCGCACCCAACATGGACCAGCGGCCAACCGATGAACCATTCTCCACGCTCTCAAAGAGAAAACTCGGCGCGGCGCGATCGTCAGCCGACACCAGCCGGCGATATGCCAATACCGGCGTGAGTTGATCGCTCATCAAGCGCCGCGAAATCAGGAACATGGGAACGGATGCAGTCATTGCGCGGTGGAGCCTAGTCGCACGCCGGTGAATCGACGTGCGGCGCATGCTGCAATCGCAATGGCATCGGCAACGTCCGGTGGTTCCGGGAGCGTGCGCAGCGAGAACTGCTGCATGACAGCGCGCTGCATCTGTTCTTTACTTGCTTGTCCACGTCCGGTGAGCGCCTTCTTAATCTCAGCGGGCGCGAACTCGTCAATCGGTAGATCGCGCAGAGCGGCGGCAAGTAGCACCACCCCGCGGCCGTGCCCCATCACCACCGCCGTACTGACGTGCGCGCTATGAACAAAGACCTCTTCAACCGCCATGCGCGCAGGGCCAAGTTCATCGATCAGCGCACCAAGTTCTTCATGCAATGCTCGAAGCCGCGCGGAAATGGAGTCCTTGGAATTGAGGCGCACTACACCCGCTTCCACCAGCGCTGGCTCGGCGGCGCCCGGTCGAAGTTCCACGCAGGCGTAGCCGGTAATGCGTAATCCAGGATCGATGCCCAGGAATCTCATGGCGCGCGCCCCGCAGGGATGGCGGGAGTTGCGGGCGGAGTTGGTGTTGCGGGCGGAGTTTCCGTTACGGGTGCTGTTCCCGTTGCGGGCGCTACATAACCAGTGCGCCGAATCAGTAGTTCCACGCGCGTTCCGGGCTCGGGCATTCGTTCAGAATTCGCCTGCCACTCGGGTGCGTCAAGTTCCGCCTGATCCGAAAGGACGGAGGTGCACGCGATCGTCTCGTCGCCAAAGGTCACGATGCCCACGACGCTGCCGGTTCGATCTGCCACGTAGTGCTCGCCGGGTCCCATGCTCTTAGTATTTGATCGTACGCGTGAACCAGCGAACACCCATGGTTGCACGGGGAACGAATGTCCATGAACTGGGTCATAAATCCACGATGAGAGCGGCACTACACCGGCACTGGTGCGTACCCACAATTCCAGCGGTGATCCGCGGGGCGAGATGCGTTGCACCGCGCCGGATCCATCGGGGGCAGCACGCCACTCACCGGGCGCGCCGGGTTCAAGCCCAATCAAGAGGAGCGCGGCATGAATGCTGCTTGGTGCCACGGACACCGCCAGCAGTGACTCGTGTTCCCGGGTGCCAGCCTTGCAAACGGCCTGTTCAAGCCAGCCTCGATCGGCAGCAACTTCTGCCTCCACGCGGACCTCACCCGCCGTGCGATCGACCACGATGCCAGGTGCAAGTTGAATGATGGGCAGCGGCACCGTGACGGCGACCGATGGCTGCTCCTGCGCAGTTGGTAACGCCCCACTCTTTGCAGGCCCCGCGCACGAAACAATGGTGCTTGCAGCAACCGAAAGCGCCACCATGCGCGTCATGCGTGTCGCTGCGCCGAGCATGCTCGTCCACCGAGCGGCGCGCGGTGTTGACGTGGTGAATTGAACCCGGATGGGTACATGCATCGCACTTCACTCATCGGCGAGGAGCGGGCTTGGTTAGCAAGTGAAATGGTGGAAATGAAGCCGAAAAATTAAAAAGGCCCGGCGGAGACAAGCTCACGCCGAGCCCTTCCGGGGGCTCACTAAGATGCAGGAGTATAGGGATACTCCACCCCTATGCTAATCCTTGTCGCAGTAATTGCCAACGTTTATGAAGAAATTTTTATCCAACACTATCGCCCTGCGGCGCACCGTTCGAATCGGGATTCCCGCGTCGGCAGCAGTGCTGCAGGGAAAGATTGCTCCCACGGACCCGCATCGGAACGGATTCGCGGGGATCCCGCCTTCTGATGGATTCACGGCGCATCATGAAGTCACGGTGGAATGCATAGGCGTTCCCGACGCCCGCACGGGGTATCTGATCGGCATCCAAGAGATTGATGCGGTGGTGCGAGCCCACCTCGCGCCGCTGCTGGAGTCGTTCTTTCGCACTACAAACATCATTCATCCCGCTGACGCTGTGACCCAGATGGCGGATGTTTTGCAGCGGAATTTCCGAGAAGGAATTCCGATTTCCGCCATTCGATGGGCACCCGGCCCGTTCGTCAACTTTCTCTGGAGTACCTCCATGCGCGATCACGCCATCATGACCGAACAGTTTGAATTTAGCGCCGCGCACCGCCTGCATTGCCCGGAACTGTCCGACGACGAGAACCGACGCACCTTCGGTAAATGCAATCACCCGAGCGGGCACGGTCACAACTACCGAATCGCGGTGGCCGTGCGGGTGCGTACTGGAGCGGGGGCGCCTGCCCTCACAACCGGAGCGCTTGAGGGAATTGTCGGCCGCGCCGTGCTTGATCGATTTGACCATCGGCACCTGAATGTGGACTGCCCGGAATTTGCGGAGTTGAATCCGTCCGTGGAAAATATTGCACAAGTCTGTCACCACCTGCTCAGCGATGAGATCGCCGCCGCTGGCGCAGCCTTGGACCATGTCACCGTGTGGGAGACCGAGAAGACCTCAGCAACCTACCCAGCGCGTTCGCTGGCGGATTAAGTTAAGCGCAAGTGCTGCCGGTGAAATCATCGGCGCCGTGCGACTTCGGCTGGCGGTCGTCGCCGTACACATAGAGCTGGCCAGCTTCTTCAGTGCGAGACACTTTGTGGGAGCCATCGCACATTGGGAAGTTCTTGGTGAGACCGCAGGCGCACACAAAGATTGGCTTCTCAGAAGGCTCAATCTTGACGGGGGCAGTAGCGACGTGACGAATGATGCGGGCCATGGGGTTCTTTCGAATGTGCTCTTAAGGAGCCAAGTCTTCCTCTGCAAGCAAACGGAACCGTTTACGGAGGAGGATCTGCCCCGCAAGGTGGTTGTCATCAACGCAAATGGCAACCGCTGGATGTTCACCGCGCAACATAATTGGATACGCGAAGCGAATGTTGAGTTCCGCGCCCAAAAGATACAGGCACGCGCCGCTCAGGCACTGCTGTTCGCCGAGCTCCATGATGATCAGGTCTGTCTCAGCGAAGGTGTATTGGCTACGCCGAAGAATGTGCCGAGCTGCATCCGCATTCGTGAAGATCATCCGAACGACGGCGTAGTCGCTGGAATCAACAATTGAAAATGCTGCAAGTCGGGTGGATGGCGCTTCATCAAAGGTGCGCAGCAGTTCCAGCAGCTTGCCAACCTTGTTGTTCAAGAACACACTGAACTGCCGCACCGTTGGGGGCGCGTATCCGTATTCAGTCTCGGTGGCAGGTGGAAGCGATGCACTCATTGCGGTTCAATCTCAGGACGATGAGCGAGTGAGCATATCGAACGGGCTCACTACGCGCCGCCCACAAATTCCGGCGCCTCAACACGCGGCAACAGTCCGGCGTCTGCTGCCCGATCCAACAGCGTTCGAACCGCCAGCCGCCCGGTCGGCCCGTAGTCAAGGGTCCAGGAATTCACATACATCCCAATGAATTCATCAGCGAGGGCCTCGGTCATGCCTTCGGCGAAGGTGAGTGCGTAGCGAATCGATTCCTCGCGATGACTCAGCGCATACCGAACGCTTTGCTCAAGGAGGCTGGCCACTTCCGCCATGGTTCCAGCCCCATGGCGATCATCAAGCGCACGCAACACCCCGTTGGCCCCAAGCGGCAGTGGCAGTCCAACCTGCGAGTGCCACCAACGACCCAGGTCCTCCACAAGTACTAGTCCTTCATCAGCGAAGGTGAGTTGTCCTTCATGGATGACCACGCCCGCATCAAAGTCCCCGGCCGCCACCCGTGCGGGAATCTCCTTGAACGGAACCACCGTTGCACGAAACGCGCCCGGCCCCAGCAACAGGCTGGTGACCACAAACGCAGTCGTCCCCTGCCCTGGAATGGCAATGTGCGCACCGCGCAACGATGCAACCGTTCGCGGCTCACGCGCCACCACCTTGGGGCCATACCCATCACCAACGGAACTGCCGCACGCAGTCAACGCGTAGCGAGCGGCGATACGCGAATAGGTTGCACAACTGAACGCCGATATCTCCAAGAGATCATCCCCACGCATGGCACGTTGATTGAGATCCTCAATATCGGCGGGCACGGCAACGATCCGAAATCGACTGGAAGCAACCCGCGGCGGTTGGCCATTCAACTCCAGTAACGGCCACCACATGAAAGCATCATCTGGATCGGGAGAATGACCAATACGAAGTACGGCGCGCGTGTTCATGGAACCATCAGCGTAGACGGTAAACAGGCGCGTAAATAGGTGCCGTTCACCCCTGTCCCCATTTTCGGGGCCTCACTGCGCTACCAACGGCGTGAATTCCACGCAGTTCTCAACACCGTCACCTGGCCGCAGGCGCCGGAGAGGACTGGGCCGCGCTCAGCGGCCGTCCTCGTAAGGCGAATGCGGACCAGTACGCTGGCGTGCGGCGAAGTGAGTTGAGCCGTCCCCCGCCCCCTCCGTTGCGCGCGGGACCCTCGGACGCGGACGGCTGCGCTCCACAAGGTTCCGCTTAGCCTCGGGCGAATCTGTTCGTCCGGTTGGCACCCAC
>JBDKKN010000175.1:0-3250 GCA_039796075.1 Planctomycetota bacterium
CGGCGAGCGAGCGGCGTGGCTGGGTGCATTAGCCCGTGGAACCTGCCGCTCTATTTGTTCACTTGGAAGATTGCGCCGGCGCTCGCGGCGGGCTGCACGGTGGTGGCGAAGCCAAGTGAGGAGACGCCGATGACTGCGGCAGCGCTTGGCGAGTTGAGCGCAGAGGCGGGGTTTCCGGCGGGCGTGCTGAACGTGGTGCAAGGTCGCGGTGCGGAATGCGGAGCGGCGATCGTTCGGCACCCTGGAATTCCGGTGATCACCTTTACGGGCGGAACGGCAACGGGCGCGCACATCATGTCGGTGGCGGGTCCGATGTTTAAGCGCACCGCGTTAGAACTTGGTGGCAAGAACCCAACGATCGTGTTTGCTGATGCGGACTTTGATGCGGCAGTGGCGGGCGCAGTGCGGGCGGGGTTCCAGAACCAGGGGCAGATTTGTTTGTGCGGAAGTCGCGTGTTGGTGCAGCGCGCGATGTACGAACGGTTTCGCGATGCGTTCGTGGAGCGCGTAAGTGCATTGCGCGTAGGTGACCCGATGGACGCAGGGACTGAGCAAGGTTCGCTGGTGTCGGCAGCGCATCGCGCCAAGGTGGCGGCGGCGGTGGAGCGCGCGCGGGCTGAGGGCGGGCGCGTCTTGTGCGGCGGGCGGGCGCCGGAGCAAAGTGAATTGCCCGAGCGCGTGCGCGGCGGGGCGTATTGGTTGCCGACGGTGATTGACGGGCTTCCGATGGATTGTGCGACCAATCAGGAAGAGATCTTTGGACCCGTGGTGACCATTCAATCGTTCAGCGATGAAGCGGATGCGGTGCGGCTTGCTAACGAGAGCGTGTACGGATTGGCGGCGAATGTGTGGACGGCCGATCACGCGCGCGGAATGCGCATGGCGGAGCATCTGGAATTTGGCATCGTGTGGATCAATACGTGGATGTTGCGTGATCTGCGCGTGCCGTTTGGTGGAATGAAGCGATCGGGTGTGGGGCGCGAAGGCGGAGAAGAGGCGCTGCGTTTCTTCGCGGAGCCGAAGTCGGTGACGTGGCCGGCGTAAGATTCCCGGGACATGAACGAACAGATCAATTCATCGCGTGCGCCTGAGCCAGTTGGTCCGTATCCGCATGCGCGGCGTGCGGGGAATCTGCTGTTTCTCTCCGGTGTGGGGCCGCGGGTGCGGGGATCAAAGGAGATCCCCGGCGTGGTGTTGCACGCGGACGGAAGCATTGCTTCGTATGACATTGAATTGCAATGTCGCAACTGCTTTGCCAACTGCCGTGCAGTGGTGGAGGATGCGGGCGCGCGGTGGGAGGATGTGGTGGACGTGACGGTATTCCTGACCGACATCAAGCGGGACTTTGCGGCGTACAACCGCGTCTACGCAGAGTGCTTCGCGGGACCGGGGAATCCGAATCCAACGCGAACGACGCTGGGGATCACGGCGTTGCCGACACCGATCGCCGTGGAGGTGAAGGCGATCGTGGCTATTAAATAGGTGGCGTTCACCACTATCCCCATGAATAAATAGGGACAGGGATGAACGGCTTCTATTTCCGGAGGATGGCGCGGACGGGGCTGGCGTCGGCGCCTTCGATGCGCAAGGGTAATGCGATCAATTCGTAGGGACCCTCTGCGACGCCGTTGAGCACAACGCCTTCGATGATCGAAATGTCATGCGCAAAGAATTGCGCGTGCGTGGGGAGATCTTTGCTGTCGCTGCGATCCACGCTTGGCGTGTCGATGGCAACCAGACGGACGCCGCGCATGTGTAGCCAGGGGATCAGGGCCGGATCGAGGGACGCGAAGTCCGGGTTCCAGTGCTCGGGGTCTGGGAATGTTCCCGTGGCAATGATGAGACGTTCGGTGCCGAAGGGAACACGGCCAGCGAGGTCTTGCGCGGTGATCGCTCGACCGAGTGCTCCTTCAACGCGGACCAGAATGCACGGGCCGACGTAGAGATCGAGCGGTTGCATCTCGATCGTTCGACCTCCCTTGCCGTAGTGGATGGGCGCGTCAGCGTGACTGCCAACGTGCACCGTGGTGGTCAGCGATGAAAGGGAAATGTGTTGGCCTTCATCAACATGCATGAGCTGCGTGCGTGTGAATGCAGTGTCTCCAGGAAAGACAGCAATGCGCGCAGAGAGGAGCGGGGAGATGTCAATGATGGTGGACATGAGTAGCTCTGAAAGCAAGCGGAGATATTCGTTACGCGGCTTGCGAAGTGAACATGCGACGCATCACAACAAACGCCGCTACTACCAGCAGCGCAACCAGTAGCCCCGCCGCAGCGATGCCGACCCGCATAACGATGCGATCCTGCTGCACCGCACGAGCACGGGCTGCCGCGTATGGAACCGTGCTGAAACTCACCAGGTCATAGAGCGGGATGAATGCGTTTGGCAGCCAGTGATTGAGGGTGTGATCAAGTTTCTTCTTCAGCTTGAACATGCGATGCGCGGTGCGATCGCGCATCTCTACGAAATTGGTCAGCGCCATGTCGGCGATCGCGTCTGCGTTTGGCTTGCGCTCGTGCTGGTATTCGTCAATGGCGCGCGCAACGTCTGCGGGGTGTCGCTCAAGTGCATCGATAAGCGCTTCGCAATCTTCAAAGCTGGCGTTCGCGCCTTGGCCGTAGAAAGGAACAATGGCATGTGCGGCGTCGCCAAGCAGCGCAAATCGACCGCCCATGGTCCATGGCCAGCAGCGCACGGTGATCATTGAGCCGACTGGATTTTGGTCATATTCTTGCACCAATTCCGGCATGAGCGGCACGGCGTCAGAGTAATCGCGGCGGAATCGTTCCAGCGCAGCGTGACCATCACGGATGGTGGCGAACGACGATTCGTCCGAACCCGGCGCGGCATCAAACGGCCAGAAGAGTGTGCATGTGAAACTGCCGTCCGGATTTGGGAGCGCAATCATCATGCTGCTGCCGCGGGGCCAGATGTGCAGCGCCTTCGGATCCATGGCAAACGGCGCGTGCGGGCCGGTCGCCACTGGTGGGATGGAAAGCTCTTTGTAACCGTGCGCAAGCGATGATTGCGAATACTCAAATCGCTCGCGCCGCTCAAGGTGGCCGCGCACTGCGCTGTAGGAACCGTCCGCGCCAACGATGAGATCTGCGGATGCGTTCACACGGGTGCCATCGGGCCCTTCCATGATGGCCGCCCCGCCCTGCTCATCAAGACCAACGCAACGATGGTCGAACGTGAACTGCACAGACGGGTGCGCTGCCGCGGCGCGCAGCAACAACATGTTGAGCG
>JBDKKN010000176.1:0-6561 GCA_039796075.1 Planctomycetota bacterium
TCTTCCAGAGCATGCCCGATGTGTGGGCCATCAACCAGCTGTTCCCGATTGCGCCGATTCATCGCCTCGGAGAGCGTCCGACCCGCAAGGCGACGATCGCTGATTTGACCTGCGATTCTGATGGCAAGATTGACCGATTCGTCGACGACCACGACGTGAAGAAGTGGATCGAGTTGCACGACTTTGAGGACGGCGAGGAGTACTTGTTGGGGGCGTTCCTTGTGGGCGCGTACCAGGAGACGCTCGGCGACCTGCACAATCTCTTCGGTGACACCCACGTGGCTCACGTCAAAGTGGACGACCAGGGCGAGTGGTGGATCGATGAAATCATTGAGGGCGACGCGGTCCGCGACGTTCTCAGTTACGTCCACTACGACTTGGCCCGACTCTTCGGCGAGGTTCGCCGCGAGTGCGAGAAGGCCGTCGTCAACAAGCAGATGACGGTGGCCGAGAGCCAGGGTCTTCTGAAGGCGTACGAAGCTGGGTTGTCGGGGTACACGTACCTCGAAACTGAGAATCGCTAAGGGTTTATTGCAGTTTCTTGGCAACTAAGCGGCTCGCGCTCGGTAGGTTTGGCATGCTCTCCCGGCGCGCGATTCTCGCAGCCCTCGCTGTCGGCACCACGCTGGTTGCCGCTGGGGCTGTGATGTCTCCGCCGCCGTCTGCGCCGTCGTCCGTGGCATCCATCGTGGCTGCTGATCCAATCCGCTTCGGTCGGGACATTCGCCCGATTCTGTCCGACCGCTGCTACCTGTGTCATGGCCCCGACCGCGCCAAGCAGAAGGCGGGTCTGCGTCTCGACTCGTTTGAGGGAGCCACTGCTCCGCGTAAAGACGGCGCGGCGATCGTTCCAGGTCATCCGGATGAATCGCTACTGCTGCAACGCATTTCATCAGTCGACGCGGACATCGTCATGCCGCCACCTGACAGTGGCAAGCATGCGCTCAGCCGGAATGAGCAGGCGATGCTTCGGCAGTGGATCGCGGAGGGCGCGCTGTACGAATCGCATTGGGCGTTCACCGTGCCGACGGTGCCCACTGTGCCAACGGTCCATGACGTTGCTTGGCCGCGCACACCGATCGACAATTTCATTCTTGCCGCGCTTGAGCGTGCGGCGATTACGCCAAACACGGAAGCTGATCGCGCCACGTTGTGCCGCCGCGTCTTCTTGGACCTCACTGGACTTCCGCCCACTCCGGAAGAGACCGCTTCGTTCCTCACCGATGAGCGCGCCGATGCGTACGAGGTACTGGTCGATCGGTTGCTCACTCAGGAACCGTATCGAAGCCGCTACGCCGAACGCATGGCCATTCCGTGGCTTGATGTGGCGCGCTACGCGGACACCTGCGGCATTCATCAGGACAACGGTCGGCAGATGTGGCTGTGGCGCGACTGGGTGCTGGCGGCATTCCGTGACAACATGCCGTACAACCAGTTCGTGATTGAACAGGTGGCGGGCGACCTGCTGCCCAATGGCACGGTGCAGCAGAAGATCGCCAGTGGATTTAATCGCGCTCATGTCACCAGTGATGAGGGCGGGGCGATTGATGCGGAATACCTCATGGAATATGCGGTTGATCGCACCGCCACGGTCGGCGCAGCATTCCTTGGGCTCACGCTGCAGTGCGCGCGCTGCCATGACCATAAGTTTGACCCAGTGACGCAGGAAGACTTCTACTCACTGCTGGCGTTTTTCAATTCAAATGAACAGCCTGGCATCTATTCGCAGACCATGGATGCCAACCGCGCCTATGAGCCATCCATTGATGTGCCCACGCCGGAACATGCGGCGCGACTGAGCATCCTGACGCAAGCGGCTACCGATGCGCGTGCGGCACGCGATGCGATGAGTGATACCGAGCGCGCCGCCTTTGCAACATTCCGTACCCAGATCAGCACTGACGGAATTCACTGGGCCGCGCTGCGCTTTGTCTCAGCAGTCAGTACCGAGAAGACCACGCTCACGGTGCAGCCTGACGGCAGCGTGCTTTCCTCGGGTGAGAATCCAGACAACGATGAGCAGACCTTTACCTACCGCACCGACGCCACCAATTTGCGTGCCATCGCCTTGGAGGCGATGACTGATCCGTCGCTTCCTGGCGGCCGTGTTGGACGAGCCGCTAACGGCAATGCCGTGCTGGACGCCATCGAAGTGGAGGCGGTATCGGTGACGGATCCCACCAAGCGTCACAATGTTTCGCTGGCGTGGGCGTGGGCTGACGTGGAGCAGGCGGATGGCGATTACCGAGTAGCCAATGCGTTGCGTCGTGATGGGCGCGTGTGGGCGGTGAATGCACAGAACGAACCGGGTGCGCGCGCTGCACTGTTCATGGCGGCACAGCCATTCGGATTCCCGGGCGGCACGGAGTTGCGTGTGAAGCTGGTGACCAAGTCGCCGTACCCGCAGCACGCATTTGGTCGTGTGCGTATTCATGCAGGCGCTGCTTCGGATTCGCTGATTGCAGAACTGCCAACTGCGTCAAGTAGTTGGTACATCGTGGGGCCGTTCCCGATCAGCGACGCCAATGCTGGCTACCAGACGGTGTTTGGCCCAGAGAAGGCTGTGCCGCTCGACCTGAATGCAACCTTCGGTGTCAAGGGGGACGGCACGTTTAAGTGGCGGTACGCGCCCGGCGTCAAGGAAGCTGAGCCAGTTGGTCTTGCGCAAGGAATTGACGCGGAGTTTGTTGCGCGCGAATTGTGGTCCGCAGCGCCGGGCTCCATTGAACTATCGCTTGGGTCCGACGACGGATTGCAGGTGTACGCCAACGGCGTGCGCATTCATGAGAACAAGATCGATCGTGCGATTGCTTCCGAGCGCGATCATGTAGTGGTTCCGCTGGTGGTTGGTTCCAATCTCTTGGTGTGCAAAGTCGTGAATAACGGATCAGACGGTGGCTTCTATCACCGCGAATTACCGCGCGCCTCCGACATTGGGCGTGGCGCGGTGGCGTTGGCGATGCCTGCAGATTCGGTACGACCCGCAGTCATTGACGCGGCCATTGCGTCATGGCGCGCCGCGCAGTCACCCACGTATCAGGTTCGCGCCAAGGCATTTGCTGCGGCCGATCGGGAACGCACCGCCTTTGCGCAAACATCGCCGCGCACCATGGTGATGCAGGAGCGCGCTACTCCGGTGGATACGTTTGTCATGAAACGCGGCCTGTATGACCAGCCCGATGAGACGCGCAAGGTTTCGCGGCGAATTCCTGCTGCGCTCGGTGCACTGCCTGCCGATGCGCCGAATGATCGACGTGGCCTCGCGGAGTGGCTGGTGAGCCCGCAAAATCCACTCACCGCGCGCGTGGTTGTGAATCGATTCTGGGAACAGTTCTTTGGGCGCGGTCTGGTGAAGTCCAGTGAAGACTTTGGATTGCAAGGCGAGTGGCCTTCGCACATGGAATTGCTTGATTGGCTCGCTACCGACTTCCGCGATCACGGTTGGGACGTCCGTCGTTTGGTCAAGCAGATTGTCTCCAGTCAGGCGTATCGGCAGTCATCGCGCGTGCGTCCGGATGTCGCAGCGCATGATCCGGAAGACCGGATGCTGGCGTGGTTCCCTCGGCAGCGTCTGTCGGCGGAGCAGATTCGCGATCAGGCTTTGTACGTGGGCGGATTGCTGCGCGAGCGGCTCGGTGGACCCAGCGTCAAGCCATATCAGCCGGACGGTCTGTGGCAGGAGACAAGTATGCCCACCAGCAACACCAAGGCGTACGACCAGGGTACGGGTGACGATCTCTGGCGCCGCAGTCTGTACACGTATTGGAAGCGCGCTTCACCGCCGCCTTCGATGCTGGCCTTTGACGCGCCAACGCGCGAATTCTGCGCAGTTCGTCGGTTCGTGACCAACACGCCGCTGCAGGCACTCGTTCTCTGGAACGATCCACAACTGGTGGAGGCTGCGCGCGCTTCGGCAGAGCGCACCTTGCGCGAGCCGGGTGACGATCGTGCACGGATTGCTCGGCTATGGATGCGCGTGACCGGACGAGTGTTGGATGACCGTGAGCTCACGGACATCAGCGAAGCGCTCACTGCCGAGCGAGCGCGCTGGGGCTCGGAGGCGGGCCAAACGGATGCGCGCACGTTGCTAGCGGTGGGTGATTCGCCAGTTCCAGCGGACATTACACCTGCAGAGCTCGCTTCGTGGACAATGATCTGCAACGCGCTTCTTTCCAGCGACCCGGTTATTGTGAAGGATTGATCGATCCATGACTTCAAAGCGCCCCATGACCCCGCACGCTGACGCACTTGAGGAATACCTCCTCAATCTCACGCGGCGTCGGTTCTTTGGAACAGTCGCTTCAACGATCGGCGCAGGTCTTGGCGGTGCGGCGCTGGCAAGTTTGTTGGGACGCAGTGCCTCGGCCGGTGCCAATCAACTTGTTGGTGCGGACGGCGCCGCGCTTCCGAATGCGGCGCCGACCAGCACTGCGTTCACGCCCGGACCTCACTTTGCGCCCAAGGCGAAGCGTGTGATCTACATGCACATGGAGGGCGCACCAAGTCAGCTTGACCTCTATGACCACAAGCCAAATCTGCTCGCCCGTTTCAACGAGGATTTGCCAGATTCCATTCGTAATGGCCAGCGCATCACCACCATGACCAGCGGGCAGTCACGATTCCCGGTGGCGCCGAGCAAGTTCCGATTTGATCGCTACTCGAATCGTCAAGACGGGATCATGCTTTCGGAACTCATTCCGAACACCGGTCGGGTGGCGGGTGATCTGTGCTTTGTGCATTCCATGCACACCGATGCCATCAATCATGAACCTGGCATCACTTTCTTCCAGACGGGCTCAGAGCAGCCGGGTCGTGCGTCGTTTGGTAGTTGGGCCAGTTACGGTCTTGGCAGCATGAACTCCAATTTCCCGTCGTTTGTGGTGATGATCACCCAGGGCGCGGGAAACATGCAGGCATTGAGTGCGCGTTTCTGGGGCAGCGGTTTCTTACCGAGCGAGCATCAAGGCTGCCGACTACGCGCCGGCCGCGACGCGGTGCTGCACCTCCGTGATCCGGATGGCGTGAGCCGCACCGACAGGCGTCGCATGTTGGACCTGGTGACGCGCCTCAACACTGAGGAATTTGAGGATTCATTGGATACCGAGACGCGTACTCGCATTGCGCAACACGAGATGGCGTACCGCATGCAGATGTCGGTGCCGGAGCTCACGGACTTCAGTGACGAGAGCGAAGCAACGCTTGAGATGTATGGACCGGATGTGCGTAAGCCCGGAAGTTTCGCGGCAAACTGCCTCATGGCGCGCCGGCTTGCTGAACGTGATGTCCGTTTCATCCAGCTATACATGCGTGGATGGGATCAGCACAACAACCTTCCTGGCGAACTCCGTCAGCAGTGCAACGCGGTGGACCGTGCGCAGGCGGCGTTGGTCACGGACCTGAAACAGCGCGGCATGCTTGATGACACGCTGGTCTTGTGGGCTGGTGAATTCGGTCGCACGGTGTACAGCCAAGGCCAGCTCACCAAGGAAAATTATGGGCGCGATCACCATCCACGCGCGTTCACCATTTGGATGGCGGGCGGCGGCGTGCAGCCGGGAATCACCTACGGTAAGACGGACGATTATTCATACAACATCGTTGAGAATCCGGTGGATGTGCATGATTTACATGCGACGATGCTGCATCTCTTGGGATTTGATCACAAGCGATTGATTTATCGCTCACAGGGTCGTGATTACCGCCTGACGGATGTCAAGGGAAACGTTGTCAACGCGCTGCTTGCTTAAACGCAGCGCGCTCATCAGGGAAGTTTCCCGAACCACATGAGATGCTGCAACGGCAGACGTGCATCCGTGCGGATCCACGTGAGGCCAGCCGCTGACATTTCGCGGCGAGCTTGCGCCTCGGTCATCTTGTGCAGCGGCTTGATGGGAACCTCTGGATCCTCACCGCGGTACTCAACCAACGCAACGCGGCCACCAGGCTTGAGAGCACGCGCAATGGAAGTCATCATTTCCAGTGGCTGATCAAACTCGTGATAGGCATCAACCAGTAGCACTAGATCGACGCTTGCGACCGGCAGCATGGCATCATCGGTGTCCCCTAAAATTCCCTTGATGTTGGTGAGTTTCTCCGTGCGTGCGCGCGCTTCAAGAAATTCCAGCATTTCCGGTTGGATGTCCGTTCCATAGACAGTGCCCGGCGCCACCCGCTTAGCCATGGGCACGGTGAAGTAGCCACTTCCTGCGCCAATATCGGCAACCGTCATGCCTGGCTTCAGATCCAGCGCATCCATGAGGAGGTCCGTTCGCTCTTCCGATTCGCGTGTCCCGCGTTCGAGCCAATAGATACCTTGATGGCTCATGAACGCAGCGATCTCGCGCCCGTAATAGCTTCGGCCAATACCGTCCGCGCTGGCCTCGCACTGTTCGTAGCCCGTTTGCGCAGGCGATGGCGGGTGATCGCATCCCAACGGCATGGCCACGAGGCTGGCTGTACAGATCGCACGCAGGAGGACGATTCGCATAGCGATAGGGTAGAGCCGAGCGATGGAGGAAGTCGTACCATGAACAGCGCATGACAGGTGAATTTTCAGATTTC
>JBDKKN010000177.1:0-3090 GCA_039796075.1 Planctomycetota bacterium
GGCCACCAGCACGTCAAACGATCAACTGATTGGCAACACCTTCGTGATCATTGATTCGATCATCCGCTGGGACTCATCGCAGCTTGAGTTCATGGGAATTTCCACCGCGGGATCAGTGCCCCTGTTGAATTCATACCTGCCCTCACCCGCATCCGACTACACGGGCGTGAATGAGTTGGCAATACCGAAAGATGGCGACGCCCTGTACACGGCCCTGGCAAACTTTGGATCGCCGGTGCCTGTGACTGCAGATGGAGTGCAGGTCACCACCTTCCGATTCAAAGTGCGGACAAACTTTGTGGGGGGGTCCACGGTTGAGATTGTTCCAACCCTCACCATTCGCAGCCGGGCGGATTCCGCGGTCTATGACGGGACGGTGCCTGGTCTTGACGTGATCGGCGACCTCACTCCAGCAGTCATCACCATTGCGCCGCCGGTCTTTGGAGACCTTGACGGGGATCGCATCGTCAACGGCCGTGACCTTGCCACCCTGCTCGGCCAATGGGGCACGTCCGGAAGCGGCGACCTGAGCGGCAACGGCGTGGTTGGCGGGGATGATTTGGCGTTCTTACTCGGCGCATGGTCAGCGACCAACTACGATTCCTGAGCAAATTAGTTGACTTTGCGGTCATTGCTCCTATAATCGCCCGGCTTCGCAGCGGGACAACCAACTCACACGCGCCACCAGCAGTGCCATGACGGCACTCCGGCCGATGAGCAAACCCCTGATTCCGCTCTCGAAGCCCTGGCAGAAGTCATGGGCCTTTCGTCAGCACATCGTGGGCGGAGCTACTGAACGAATGAACGGGATTCCGTGCGTGAATATTCTCACGCATTGGGACCACCTTGCGTTCAGTAAACAACGGACGAACCCGGCGCAGGACGCGCCGAAAGGAAGCTGGTGGCTGGATCGATTGGAAATTCCGATAGAGATCGCGTCTTGGACGCCACGGACCTCGTGGCGCTCATCGGCGAACATGTGCAATTGCGCCCCAAGGGACGCGAGCACGTGGGCATCTGTCCATTCCATGACGACCGCGCTCCATCGATGACGGTGGTCACCCACAAGAGTTCTGGTTTCTACAAGTGCTTCTCCTGTGGTGCCGCCGGAAACGCCATCGACTTCATGATGAACTACCACAAGATGGAGTTCATCGATGCACTGCGCGCGTTAGCCGAACGCGCCGGCATCGAATTGCGACAGACACGCAGCGAAGATGGCGCCACCGGTGGTCGACGCGCCCTGCTCCGCGCCAACGCCATCGCCGCCAATTTCTATCGAAAGGCGCTGGCACACGCGGAGATTGGCGCTCGCTCCCGCGCCGCCCTTGATGCGCGCAATGTTTCGGAAGCGATGCGCGAACGTTTCAATATCGGCGCGGCGCCCGATGGATGGGACACGTTTGTTCGCCACCTCGATCGCCTGCGCGCGCACCACCAAGACGGCGGCCGTACCGACGATGGCGCCCGCGGCAGCGACGCCGTTCCAGACCTGGATGTCTTCCGAGCAGCCGGCCTCGTGCGCGATGGACGCCAAGGTCCAATCGATGGCTTCCGCAACCGGGTGATCTTTCCGATCTGCGATGAAATGGGCGCTCCCATTGCATTCGGCGCACGGCAGCTCAACGCCGAAGACCAACCGAAATACCTGAATTCACCTGAGAGCGGCGTCTTTCATAAGGGACGCGGCCTGTACGGCATTCACCTTGCAAAGAAGTCGATCATTGATTCCCGTACCGCACTCATCTGCGAGGGATACACCGACGTCATCGCCTGCCACGCAGCCGGGGTAACCAACGCTGTGGCAACACTCGGCACTGCACTCACCCGCGAGCACGCCCGTGGTCTGAAGCGAGTGGCAGAGCGCATCGTGCTCCTCTTTGACGGTGATGCTGCTGGACAGAAGGCCGCAGACCGCGCCATTGAAGTGTTCTTTGCCGAGCCAGTCGATGTGCGCATCTGCACGCTGCCCGATGAACTTGACCCCGACGAATTACTTCGCCAGCCCGATGGTCGCGCGCGTTTCGATGCTGCGCTCGCCAACAGCGAAGATGCACTCCGGCACTTCGTCCGCCGCTTCCGTCAAGATTTCCGCGGCGCCAACGGATTGAGTGCGCAACAACAACGGATCGAAGCCGTGCTGGCACGACTTGTAGAACTTGGATTCCGCGCCATGCCTGGTCTGCGCAAGACGTTGGTGATGTCCAGCCTGGGCTCGATCACCGGTCTGCCGGAACGCGATCTGGAAGCCGCGCTTGAGGCAGTGAAGGCGCCCACGCCCCGCTCGGCTCCGGAGGAGACGGTTGAGGTGAAGACCGGCGCGGTGTACCGACCGAGTTTGGAAGAGCAAGGCTTTCCCATTCCCCAGGCCCGCGCTCGTCGCGACGCCGAGCGCGGCCTCTTGGCCATCCTGTTGGCGCACCCGCAATTGGGCGCGGCACGGGTTCGCTTGGACGACGGGTCATCGCTTCCGGTCACCGAAGCCATCACCCCCGAGAGCTTCCTCGACCCGGACTGCCGCATGGTCCTGGAACCAATTCATCTGTGGCTGGAAGATCAGCACGCCTTCACCATGGACGAAGTGTTGGCGGAATTGCGCGGGCAAACCGTCAAATCCTGCGCCATCGACTTGGTAATGCTTGGCGAGAAGCGCGCACCGTCCGAGAATATTGCCCTTGAGAGGCTCCAGGAGGCGGTGGATGCATTCGAACGCATCCGACGCTCCCGGACCTCCGTACTTCTCGCTTCTGGAAACATAAATCCTAGTACAATAAGGAGTTCGGATGAACCAAGCGCCCTCGCCGCGCGTTTAGAAGCGATTCGGAATCGTGGACGAGACCCCACCGCGTACGGCCGATTACCAGGGCCAAGTGGAAATCGCACCCCCGATCGTGAAGAAGAATGATGGATGCGACCCCTGAAACCCGTATTAATGATTCGAAGACACTGAGTTTACCGCCTTTACCTAAAGATGACCGATTTGTTCTGTTTGCGTTCATCACACCACGCAGAACCCCTCGCTAGAACTGGAACCTGAACATTGTCACTCGCACTCTCTGACTTAACCCCCGTCCTCCGCCAGCTCGTTGA
>JBDKKN010000178.1:0-3310 GCA_039796075.1 Planctomycetota bacterium
CCACGCCGCGGGCGCATTGCCTACGCGCTCTACATGGGCACCAACAAGTTTGAAGTCGCGCGCACGATACAAAGCTGGGAAACCAGCGCCGACACCTACAAACTCGAAAGCACGTCCGGCACCAGCGGTCTCGCCAGCCTGTTTCGTAACGAACAGCGCATTTTTCGCAGCAGCGGACGCATGACCGAACACGGCCTGCGTCCGGAAAATTTCGTCTCAAGCCGCATCCGCAGCGGGCAAACCAATGAATCCACGGTACGCTTCGACTGGGACAAAAACAGCATCACGCTCGGCAGCGGCGCGACGCAACGCAGCGCAGCATTGCCTGCGGGCAGTCAGGACATTTTGAGTTTCATGTATCAACTCGCGCTCGCACCGCCGCCTGCGGGACGCGTGCAAATTGCCATCACCAACGGCACGCGCTTTGAAAACTATGCGCTGGATGTGATGGCCGAAGAAACGCTGGTCACCCCAATGGGCAACATCCGCACCCTGCCGGTGAAACAGGTGCGGCGCGAGGGCGGCGAAAGCATGGAAATCTGGCTGGCGGCAGACTATCGCTATCTGCCAGTGCGCATCCGCTTTATCGGACGCGACGGCGCGCCCACTGGCGAACAAGTCGTTACCGAAATCACCATCAGCGATTAATATTCGCTACCGCTCGCTAACGTTCGGCCACCATTTTGCGCAAACCATCGCGCGTCAGGCTTTATCTTGAAATTCACCCCCGCGCAATTTGAAACCGCCGTGCATGTATTGACAGCGGTGCTGAAGTTCGACTACCCCGCCGATGGCGTCGTCAGCCGCTATTTTCGCGAGCACAGCGAACTCGGCCAGAACGACCGCGCCTTCATCGCCGAAGCCATCTTCGGCGTGCTGCGCAGAAAACGCATGCTCGATCACCTGAGCAATAACGGCGCCGCGCGCGCGCTGCTGCTGGCGTGGATGGCGCGTACGCAAGGCCTTAACTCGCGCGAGCTGGCGCCGTTGCTGCGGCGGGGCGACGATGAAACCGTCACCGCGATCAAAAGCGCGAACACCGACGACTTGCCGCTACCGGTGCAGGCCGAGCTGCCGGATTGGGTGGTGGAAAAACTGTCGCTCAACCATTCCGCCGCAGCAATATTGGAACTGGGCCGCGGACTCGCGTCGCCCGCGCCGCTTGATCTGCGCGTAAACACCGTGCGCGCCAAACGCGACGACGTGTTGGCGACACTCGCCGCCAACGGCATCACCGCAACACCTACGCCGTTTTCGCCGTGCGGTTTACGTATCGATGGCCGGCCCGCAATCAACCGTCTGCCGATGTTCCTCGATGGCACTATAGAAGTGCAGGACGAAGGCAGCCAGTTGCTGTGCTGCCTGCTCGCGCCCACGCGCCACGACTTCGTCATCGATTTCTGCGCCGGCGCGGGTGGCAAAACGCTGATGCTCGGCGCGATGATGCACAACCGCGGCCGCCTCTACGCCTTCGACACCTCTGCGGCGCGTCTGAAAAAATTGCAACCGCGACTGGCGCGTTCGGGCTTGTCGAATCTGCGCGCGCAAGTCATCGCGCGCGAAACCGATATCCGCATCAAGCGCCTCGGCGGCAAAGCCGACCGCGTGCTGGTCGATGCGCCGTGCAGCGGGCTCGGCACGCTGCGCCGCAATCCCGATTTGAAATGGCGGCAATCGCCGCAGAGCGTGGCGGAACTCGTGGTCAAACAAACTGCGATTCTGAACGCCGCCGCGGCCTTGTTAAAACCCGGCGGTCGCCTCGTGTACGCTACATGCAGCCTGCTGGCGGAAGAGAACGAAGGGATCATCGAGACGTTCGCCGCCGCCAACCCGGCATTCAGCATCGTCGATTGCGACAGTGTGCTGACACAACAAAAAATCGCATTGCAGACTGGAAAATATCTAAAGCTAACGCCACACCAGCACGGCACGGATGGCTTTTTTGGCGCGGTCATCACACGCGCGTAGCGCAACAATTGCGCGCTAGTGTAGTGTCCAAGAAATAACTGGATGATTCATTTCTTCGCTTTCCGTTTGGGTGGCAGAGTGCAACCGGGCTGAATGTTCTCCAAGGTTTGCCGGCAACGCGAGAGCTTTGCGAGGATCGATTCTACCGTGGCGGTCCAGACGAAGGGCTTGGGGTTCTCGTTCCAGGCGAGCAGGAATTCCTCGATGGCCTTGTGCAGATCTGCAACGCTGGCGAATGAGCCACGGCGGATTCTTTTGCTGGTCAGTTCGCCAAACCAGCGCTCGACCAAGTTCAACCAACTGGAACTGGTGGGCACAAAGTGACAAACAAACCGCGGGTGGCGCTTGAGCCACGCCTGCACGTTCGGATGCTTGTGGGTGCCGTAGTTGTCCATCACCAAGTGCAGCGCAACATCCCCGGGAAATTCTGCATCCAGACGCCGCAGGAATCTCAGAAACTCCTGATGGCGATGGCGCGTAAAGCATTGGCCGATAACTTTGCCTTGCAGAATCTCCAGGGCGGCGAACAAACAAGTGGTGCCGTTGCGCTTGTAATCGTGGGTCATGGTGCCCAGACGCCCCTTCTTCATGGGTAGTCCGGGTTGAGTGCGGTCCAGCGCCTGAATCTGAGTCTTCTCGTCCACGCATAATACGAGCGCCTGGTCGGGGGGATTCAAGTACAACCCCACCACGTCGGTGAGCTTCTCCAGAAACTTCGCATCGCGCGACAACTTGAAGCTCTTGGCGCGGTGAGGCTTTAAATTGTGGCTGCGCCAGATATTGCTTACCGTGGATTTGCTTACGCCCTGCGCTTGCGCCATCTGCCGGCAACTCCAGTGGGTCATGCCTTTGGGCTTGGTCAACAGCGTCGCCTGGACAATCGCCTTGATCTTGTCGGGCGGATGGGTGGCCTTACGTCCACGCCCTGCGGCAACCTCCCACAAACCCTTCGCACCTCCTTCGGCAAAGCGCGCGCGCCATAGCGCCACGGTCTTCACATCGACCCCCATCTCCATGCCGACCTCCAAGTTCGTGCGCCCGCTTGCGGCCGCCAGAACGATTCGGCATCGCAACCCCACCTGCTGCGGCGTCCCATGGGCGCTCACCCAGCGCTCAAGTTGCTCCCGAGCGGCATCTACAAGGTTCACAGCCGGACTTATTCTGGGCATGCATCAGAATAACAGAGCCCGAATAATAAAACCAGTTATTTGCTGGACGTTACACTAGCGTGGAGTTGTCCGCGCTGTAAAAACCGAGCGCGCGCAGCTTGCGGCAGTAGTCGGCGATCACGGCTTGCTCGTCCATCTCCTGCCTCGCCTGTTCCAGCTTTGCCGTGGTCGCG
>JBDKKN010000179.1:0-44595 GCA_039796075.1 Planctomycetota bacterium
GCGCACGCAGAGCGCGCTCCTTGAGGCCATGGCGGAGGGCACGGTGAGTGCGGACGGACATGTGTTCCAGTTGCCGGCTCCGTTCATTGTGGTGGCAACGCAGAACCCGTACGAATTTGAAGGCACCTATTTCCTTCCTGAGAATCAGCTGGATCGATTCTTGATGCGCATGTCGCTCGGATATCCAAGCCCTGATGACGAGAGCAGAATTCTGCATCGCCAGCCCGCGCGCACCACCCTCCGTGACCTTCGACCAGTGATGACTGGACCCGAGGTCGTTGAGTTGCAAGCAGCAGTGGATGCAGTGCGCATGGAGCAGTCGCTGGTGGACTACGTGATTGCACTGGCATCAGCAACCCGCACGCATGAAGAGTTACAAGTGGGCATCAGTCCACGCGGTTCGTTGGCGCTGGCGCAGTCGGCGCGGGCCACGGCGCTCTTGGCGGGACGCGAGTATTGCGTTCCTGAAGATGTCATCGCGAATGTGATTCCGGTGTGCGCGCATCGCGTGGTCAGTCGCACCTACATGCATCAAGGCGACACGCTGACAACGCGGCGCATTCTGCAGCAAGTACTTGAGCAGGTGGCAAGTCCGTCATGAGTGGCGCTCGGCGTGCAGTGGTTCTTCTCTCTGGCGGCATGGATTCGGCCGTCGTTCTTGCGCACCTTTCCGCCGAAGGATTTGAGTGCCATGCGCTCAGCTTTGATTACGGGCAACGCCATCGCGTGGAACTTCAGCGCGCAGCCGAGGTCGCACTGCAGTTGCGCGCGGCGAGCCATCGCACTGCGCTCATTGATCTGCGTGCCTTTGGTGCAAGTGCACTCACTGCCGACATCGCCGTTCCCAAGGACCGTGATGTGGAACACGCGCATGACATTCCGATTACCTATGTTCCGGCGCGCAACACCATCTTTCTAGCGCATGCCTTGGCAATGGCGGAGTCGATCGGCGCGCGCGACATTGGTATCGGTGTGAATGCCATTGATTACTCTGGCTACCCTGATTGCCGCCCAGAGTTCATCGAGGCCTTTGAGCGCATGGCAAACTTGGCCACCCGGGCCGGCACGGAGGCCACCGAGCGTGGCGAGCGATGGATGCGCGTACACACGCCGCTCCTGATGCTGTCCAAGGCGGACATCGTTCGCCGTGGCCGGGCGTTGGCAGTCGACCTTTCCCGCACCATCAGTTGTTACGACCCGACCCCCGCCGGGGAGGCCTGCGGGCACTGCGACGCGTGCCAGCTGCGGGAGCGTGGATTTCGGGACGCGGGCTGATTGGCGGCGGGCGGAAGGGCGGGAAATGGCCCGTCACTGGGGGCAGATCACTGGTTCCGTGCTGAATGACGTCCCCGAATACCCAACCGTGGCAACAACAGCAGTCGTAAATCATGTCTGAAACCCCACCGAATCTCCGACTTGCCACTGACAGTGGACGCGGCCCCGATGCCGCGGATGTCTTTGCGATTCTGGTGCGCGAGCACGGTGAGCGATTGCTGGCATTTCTGCGCGCGTCGGTGCCGTCGTCGTCGGTGGATGACATCTTTCAAGACACCGTCTTGGTGGCATGGCGAAGACTGCCCGACTACGACCGCACCCGACCGTTCGGCGCATGGCTTCGTGGCATCGCGCGCAACTTGGTACTTGACTATCGATCCAAGATGGGTCGTGAGCGACCCACTGATGACGCCATCTTGGATGGCATTGTGCGGCGCGCGGAAGCAGAAGACCGCGGCGATCGCGAAGAGTTCCGCGCCAAACTGGTGCGTCTTGAAGATTGCGTGGCGCGCTTGCCCGACGAATATCGAACAGTCATTCACCTGTCCTATCGCCTTGATGCGCCGATCGCTCGGATCGCCGCCGAAGTGGGCGCAAATGTAGAAGCAGTAAAGAAGCGATTGCAGCGCGCGCGCGGCATGATCGCAACGTGCATGGAATCCAAGGAAGCAACGGCATGACCAATGAAAATGATCGCTTCGCGCATGAAGACACCGCCAACGATCGTTGGGTCGGTGCGTTGATCGAAGTTCAGTTGCATGACACGCCGGAACGCGTCGACGACTTGGTTGATCGCGCCGTGATGCGCGTGCGCAGCGCGAGTGCTACTGAAACTGTGCGCACTGCTGGTTCGATCGGTATTTCAAGCACTTCTGCAGCGCCGCGGGTACGCCGCTGGGACTGGCGAACGCCCGTTGCGGCAGCAGCATCAATCGCCATCATTGTTGGTAGCGCGCTGTTGTTCTCGCCACAGCCAGCGTCTGCAAATTCGATTCTTCGTGCCGCACAAGTTGCCGAATCTGGGTCGGGCGATCGTCGGTACGCACTGGAATTGATCTTCCCGTCACGTCCTGGTGAGTCTGATACGCAGGCGCCGCGTGCCACCGGAACACTTGACATTCGTGACGCCGAACATGTGCGCCTGGACATTCGCTTCCAAGACGGCCGCACCATGACGCGTGGCACCGATGGAGTTACTGGTTGGACGATCGATCAGCGTGGCGAAGTGCTATCAATGCCCACTGATGCGCGCTGGCCACGCTTCATTGAGACGCCAGAAGGTGATCTCTTGGCGGATCGGCTTGATGTGTTGCTTGCAGACGTTGGCGCGCACTATCAAATTGTTCGATGCGACAAGGGCGGGGCAATGCAGATTTGCGCTACCCGTGATAACAGTGGATTCCGCGGGCCGGAGACCATTGAATTGACCATTGATCCGGACACCAAACTGGTGACGCGTGCGGCGCTGAACTTTGGTGGTCCGAAGGAAGGTGGCGCGCCCGCGAACCGCGCCAGCGAAACGATGGCGAGCACCGGTAGCGGGCGTCCCGATGCGACCACTGCGCGCCCAGCGCGCGACGATCGTCCCGGTGCCGGCCCTGGTGGACGGGAAGACGGGCGTGGGCCCGAAGGTGGACGCGGACCCGAAGGTGGACGTGGACCCGAAGGCGGACGCGGCCCGAAAGACGGACGTGGCCCCGAAGGTGGTCGCGGCCCGAAAGACGGACGCGGCGCTGAAGACGACCGCGGACCCGAAGGCGGACGCGGGTCTGAAGACGGGCGCCGTCCAGAAGGTGGTCGCGGTCCCGGTCGACGTGCGGAGCCAAGAATGGTCATTATTGAGCGTTCGGCAGTTCCGAGCGGCGCGTTTGACGCAGCTTGGTTCTCGCCTCCAAGCGTTCCGGTTCGGCAGGCTCCGCCTCCAGAGCCAGGACCACGTGGCGGTCCTGGTGGTGGGAAAGGCCCCAATGGTCCCGGTGGCGGACATGGTGGACCAGGTGGCCCCGGCGGCGGACCTCCTCCGCGTAGTGATCGCTAACCGGGCTTCACGCGTTACCTGCGCGAACCGCGGTCGTCACACATCCAAGTTCTTCACTTCAAGCGCGTGCTTCTCAATGTAAGCGCGTCGCTGTTCAACGTTCTCACCCATGAGGATGGAGAAGAGTTGATCGGCTTCACCCGCGGCGTCCCATGTCACACGTAGCAAGGTGCGCTTGGATGGATCCATGGTGGTCTCCCACAGCTGCAGAGCCTCCATCTCGCCCAGTCCCTTGAAGCGTTTCACTTCAATACCGCGACGACCAACCTCATAGAGGACGCGCAAGATGCTGTGCACACTCGGAGCCTCAGCCCACTCATATGAACCGTCCTTCTCATTGCGAACGCGCCACGCATACTTGGTTGGCAGTTTCTCGCCGGTCACTGTCTCGGTCTGCTCCAGTGCCCAGTCGCTGATACTGATGGCATTGGCGGTGAGTTGCTGGAAGAGCTTCTCAAGTTCCTTGTTTTCATGCAGCACCCGCAACTGTGCCGGACGAGCCGCTGGACCAGTGCCCGCAGCAATCGCCGCTTGATTTGCCAGCGCAGCAGCCGCGTTGGTTTGCGCAGCATTCGCTGTGGTTTTCGCCTCGCCGAGTTCCAAGCCGTTGGCTTGCATGAACTTCACAGCGTCTGCTTCAGCAAAGAACAGTCCATCGCCACCAGCCCATGCCAATTGCCAGCCCGGCAAGTGGTCATTACCAGTGGGATCGTCCTTGCGGGCAGCAAGAAGCGTCGGGAATGGAATGCCGCGGCGCTGGGAAATCGTGACCAATTCTTCCAGGCGATTCAGGATCCGAATGACCGTCCGCACCTTCTCAGTGGGAATTTCGTGAGCAATCTCGCCGTCCTCACTGCGGACCGCAAGTGTGCAATTCTTGAGTGCCAAGTCAACGAGCGTGTCGCCCATCTCTCGATCATTCAATACATACTCGCTCTGCTTGCCGCGCGCGACTTGGTACAGCGGCGGCTGCGCGATGTAGATGCGCCCGCGCCGCACCAACTCCGGCATCTGCCGGAAGAAGAAGGTGAGTAGCAAAGTACGGATGTGACTTCCGTCGACGTCTGCATCGGTCATGATGATGACGCGCCCGTAGCGGAGTTTCGCGTGATCAAAGTCTTCGCCAATACCGCATTGCAATGCCTGAATCAGCGTGCGAATTTCTTCAAACCCCAGCACCTTGTCGAGTCGCGCGCGCTCAACATTGAGGAGCTTTCCGCGCAGTGGCAGAATCGCTTGGCAGACGTGATCGCGTCCGCCCTTGGCACTTCCACCTGCGCTGTCACCTTCAACGATGAAGAGTTCGGTCTTCTCGACGTCGCTTGAGGAGCAGTCAGCGAGCTTGTGCGGCATTCCGCCAGAATCCAAGGCGCCTTTGCGCTTGATGAGTTCACGGGCCTTGCGAGCAGCCTCACGCGCTTCGGCAGCAAGCTTGGCGCGGTTACAGATGTTCTTCGCCTCGGCGGGATGTTCTTCAAGCCACGCGCCCAGCAACTCATTCAGCGCTCCGCTCACAAAGGTAGCGATCTCCGGGTTGAGCAGTTTCTCTTTCGTCTGGTTGTTGAACGTCGGGTTCTTCAACTTGACGCTGATGATCGCTGTCAATCCTTCGCGCAGATCCTCGCCAGTGATTGCATCCTTGCCATCTTTAAAGATGCCGGTGCGTTTGCCGTAACCATTGATAGCCACAGTGACGGCTTGCTTGAACGCGGTGACGTGCGTACCACCATCGCGGTTCGGAATGTTGTTGCCAAACGCCAAGAGCGTTTCATTCATGGCGTCCGTGTACTGCATGGCAATGTCTGCACGCGTGCCGCTTTCCTCATCCTCGCGAGTAACCGCAATGACGGGACTCTGCGTGTTCTTTGCAGCATTCATGTGCCGAACGTAACCAGCCAATCCATCGGCGGCGTGGAAATTCTCTTCGCGAACGTTTCCAGAGGAGTCAACGCGCTCGTCACGCAAGGAGATCTTGACGCCCGGGTTCAGGAAGCTCAATTCGCGGAGGCGATGCTCCAAGCGCTCGAACTGGAAATCCGTGTCAGCAAAGATCTCGTGATCAGGCTTGAAGGAGATGCGCGTTCCATTGCGTGCCCCCGCCTGGCGTTCAGCGATCACATGCAGCGGCTCCGAGACTTCCCCGCGTGCAAATGCAATCTTGTAAGTCTTCGGACCCTTGTCGACCTCTACTTCAGTCCACTCACTCAGCGCGTTGACGCACTTGATACCGACGCCGTGCAGACCGCCCGAGACCTTGTAGGCGTTGCCGTCAAACTTGCCTCCGGCATGCACTTCGGTCAGGATTACCTCAACAGCGGGTCGGCCATTGATGGTGGGGTTCTCATGGCGCATCGGGTCGACCGGCATTCCGCGCCCGTCGTCCTCGACCATGCAACTGCCGTCAACGCCGATGGTCACGTGGACGTTGGTGGCGTATCCAGCCATGACCTCATCGATCGCGTTGTCGACGCACTCGTAAACGAGGTGGTGCAGGCCTTCTGGCCCAGAGCCGCCGACGTACATACCCGGACGCTTCCGGATCGCTTCCAAGCCCTCCAGGACCTGGATGGTGCTCGATGTGTATTCGTCGGCGGTGGGGGCGGCGTTGGCGCCCTGGGGCGCTGCGCTGTCGGTTGGGATGGGTTGTATTTCTGCCATTTCGGTGAGCCACAAATGGTACCCGAGAACGCCACAGGACACCGAATTTGCGCCCGATCTGCGCACTGGTTCCAACCCTGTTTTTCAAGCAGAAATTGCGGCGCCGGAGCAGCTCGGGACGCGCTGAGCGCAACTCTTCCCAATCTTTCTGCAAATTCCGTCTGACCGCCGAGGGTAGACCCTTACTACACTGTTTGTATGGAACATTCCTTCCATCGTGGCCACCGTGCGACGCGCGCCGTCGACAGCCGGAAAGTGACTTTGTAAATCAGTATTGCTGTCCCCAATCCCCGTCAATCTGCGCACGGGGAAGTCCGTCACTTCGGTAACGGGCAACCAGATAATAAGGGTGCCACCAAGATGCGCACTGGCAAAGAGCTCATTCTTGCCACGCGTCCATTTGCATCTGATTCAACAGCGCGCAGTTGGTGGTACGTGTTGTCCACGCTCGCACTGCTAGTGGCTTCCTTTGTGGGGGCCCTCTTGAGTTTCCACATCGGCATTCGACTGGCCTGCATGGTCCTGGAAGGATTGCTGGTGCTGCGGCTCTTTGTGATCTATCACGACCAGCAACATCATGCGATCTTGCCGCGCTCGCGCGCCGCGGAGTGGATCATGTGGGGCGTGGGCATGTTGTGCTTGAGCCCAAGCAGCGTGTGGCGCAGTTCGCACAACTATCACCACAAGCACAACTCCAAACTTGGGTCGGCACACATCGGCTCGTTCCCGGTCATGACCAGCAAGGAATACTTGCGCTCTTCACCGCGTCGACGGCTGAAGTACCAGTTCATGCGTCACCCGCTCACCATTCTGTTTGGCTACGTGTTCATCTTCTTCTACGGGATGTGCGTGTATCCGTTCTTCAACAAGCCCAGCGAGCACTACGACGGCATCATTGCCATCGGCCTCCATTTGGTCGTGGGCTCATTGCTGGTGTGGTTCTTTGGTTGGACCGCACTGCTGTTGGCAATGATCATTCCGCACTTCATCGCCAGTGCAATCGGTACGTATCTCTTCTACGCGCAGCACAATTTCCCCGGCGTTTCGTTCTACCACCGTGCGGGTTGGGCGTACGAGATTGCTGCGATGGAGTCTTCAAGCTTCCTGCGCACGGGGCCGGTGATGGCTTGGTTCACGGCCAACATTGGCTACCACCACATTCACCACCTCAATTCGCGCATTCCGTTCTATCGCCTGCCGGAAGTCAAGAACGCGCTCCCGGAACTGATGACGCCCAAGTGCACGTCCCTTCGTCCCATTGATATCTACCGCTGCTTGCGTTTGAAGGTGTGGGACGTTGATGCGCAGAAGATGATCAGTCTCAAGGAGTGCTTAGCGGCCCACGCGAAGCATGCTGCCGGTCGTAGCCCCCGTCCGGCAACCAGTCACTGACATCACTCCACAACATGCAATTCACAGCAACACAGCTCGCTGAGCGCGTTCATGGCGAAGTTCACGGAGATGGCTCGATCATCATCACTGGATTTGCACCAGCGGATCGGGCGAGTGCTGGCGACCTGACCTTTGCGGAGAAGGCTTCATACCTTGAAGCTGCCGAGCGCAGTGGTGCTTCGGCCATCTTGGTTTCTGGCGAGGTGCAGCCGTCTTCCAAAGTGGTGATTCGTGTTGCTGATGCGCGCATCGCGGTGGCGCGGCTCTTGCCGCTCTTTCATCCAGCCGTTGAACATGCTGCGGGGATCCACCCGACCGCAGTGATTGATCCCTCTGCGCAGGTTGATGCCTCTGCGCACATCGGTCCGTACTGCGTGGTTGGCGCACGGGCGCGGATCGGCAAGCGCTGCGCGTTACTGAGTTCCGTGAACATCGGCACTGACTGCATCGTTGGCGATGACACTCGGTTTCATCCCAATGTGGTGATTTATCCAGGATGCCAGGTGGGAAGCCGCGTCAGCATTCATTCCGGAACAGTGATTGGCGCCGATGGCTACAGCTATGTCTTTGACGAAGGTCACCATCGCAAGATGTTGCAGGTGGGGATCGTCATCATTCATGACGATGTGGAGATTGGTGCGAACACCGCCATCGACCGCGGCGCGCTTGGACCAACCGTCATTGGCAAGGGGAGCAAGATCGACAATCTGGTGCACGTTGCCCACAATGTGCAGATTGGCAAGCACTGCCTGATCATGGGTCAGGTTGGATTTGCGGGCAGTGTGCACATGGGCGATTACGCCGTCATTGCTTCGCAGTCTGGAGTGGCGGATCACCTCACTCTTGGCAAGCAGTCGATTGTTGGTGCCAAGAGCGGGGTGATGCGTGACGTTCCGGACGGAGCATTGGTGCTGGGCGTGCCCGCCATCCCGGACAAATTGGCCAAGCGGCAGTTCATCGCCATTCAGCAACTTCCTGAACTGCTCCGACGGACGCGTGAGCTGGAGAAGCAGATGGCGGCGCTGCAAGCGAATCTCACTGTGGAGCCCGGCGCGGCGTGATGGTGTGAAGACATATCGGCGGTTTTCTTGCAGGATTTCGCCGTTTACGTGCGCCTGAAAGTAGTGCGTAAACTGCAGGTATCAAAGCATGTGTGCCGATCCAAGGAAGGACGGCGGATCTTTTTGCACAAGTGTGCGTAGCAGTCTGCAAGGAAGCGACATGAGCACCGATCTCAACAGTAGTGACAGCACGCCTGAGGCACTCCGCTTGGCGAACTCCGCCGAACGGGGCATGGCTATTGCGCGTCGCTCCTTTGTGTTCTTTGGAGCGCTCTTTGTGGCCGGATGCGCGACCAGCCGCTCAACGCAGGTGGTTTCGAGCCGCCTTCCGGCGCCGGAGTGGCCTGACATTCCAGAAGTAGGTGTTGGCGCTCCTCAGGGAACGGTGTGCATTCCTCCGAAGGTGGACCCGAAGACGGGTGAGGTGCAGGCTCCCGCGGTTCGCTACAGCAACGGTCCGGTTCCCTTTGCGCGCCCGCGCGCGGCATGGGCGGCCGCGGGCGATGTTCCAAACATCAAGGGCATGGATCCCATGCTGCCGCCCAAGTACATCACCATCCATCACGATGGGATGACACCGTTCTGGGGCGTGACTGACCTTGAGGCGCGCTTGCGCTTGGAATGGATTCGAAATGGTCATCGCGGTAAGGGTTGGAGCGACATCGGCTACCACTACATCGTTGACCGCTCTGGTGTTGTCTGGCAGGGGCGCGATGTCACAAAGTGGCAAGGCGCGCACGTCAAGAACCGCAACGAGAACAACATCGGTGTGATGTGCATAGGCAACTTCATGTTGCAGCGGCCATCAGCCGCACAGGTCGCTGGGCTGAATCGAACGGTTGCCCAGTTACAGCTCGTCTATCGCATTCCAACTGCAAACGTCAAGACACACAAGGAATGGCCGGGTGCGCAAACGCTTTGCCCTGGTACTAACCTGCAGTCCAAGGTTCTTGCGCTCCGTAAGATTGGCTTCAAGGCCAACGCCGTGGCGTAATTCAGGTCGAAGGCGTGATCATGCTCAACATGCATCTTGTGGCCGCCGGCGCATGGTCGATCTCCAACGTTGTCACCATGTTGGTAGCGATCATGGGAATGATTGCCGTGGCGTTCTTTGCATGGAAAGCAGTACAGCGCCAGGAATCGGGCGACAGTGCACTTGAGGCCAAGTTGAAGGCCGACGATGAGCGCGCTGCCAAGGGGCGTCGCGAGGAGTTTGGGGATCCACCCGACCAGCCATCCGGAACATCATCCGAAAATTAAGAACGCTCGATGGGGTTTAACCCATCGAGCGCATCGGTCTCCCTTGTGAGGGAGGAGGGAAAGGCAGAGTTGGCCCTTTTCGCCTCCTCGACAGCAATCTCAATCTAAAAATAATGTAGCCCGGGTCGGCGAACGTGCAAGGAAATCGCGTGGGGTTTCTTGATTTGTCTCAAAGAGCAGTTCTCTGCAGAACTTCCTGTTCGGTCATAAGGTCTTTCCAGAAATGCACTTGCGTTGGCTGAACCGCGGGTGTCATTCCGGCGCCCGCCTGCGAAGATTCCTGAAATTTCCGGTAATTTCCCGTGCCAATCGCCGCCAAGATTGCGGCGCCAAGGGCAGCACTATCTGGGGTTTCTGCCCGGCGTACTGGAATTCCAAAGGCGTTGGCGTGCATGGCGGTCCACAGTGGGCTTTCAAATCCGCCTCCCGATGCAATGACCTCGGGTGGCGTGATTCCAGCCTTTCGAATCAGGCCCATGCACAGACCCATTCCAGCGGCAACACCTTCCATGACCGCCCGCGTGAAGTGCGCCTGTGTATGCGCCATGCTGATGCCATGAAAACCACCGCGTGCATGCGGATTGGGAATGGGGCATCGTTCGCCGGCGAGTGTGGGAACGAAGCGGAGTCCTTCGCAACCAGGCGCAATGGTGGCGGCGTCCTGATCGAGCAGTTGGTGGATCGAAACTCCTTCGGCATTAGCGCGCGCAATGGCGTCCCGGGCGAGGGTGTCCAAGTACCAACGCATGCTTCCTGCGGCGGAGAGCATCACACTCATGAGATGCCATCGACCAGGGAGCGCGTGACAAAATGCATGCAGCGCACCGTCGGGCGAGGCGCGGAACGAATCGCTGGCCGCAAAGATCACGCCGGAGGTTCCCAAGCTTGCAGCCACCGCGCCCGGCGCAATGATGCCTGAGCCAATGGCATTCGCTGCTTGATCGCCTGCACCAGCGACCAGCGGAATGCCAGCAGTGAGCCCCATCAGCGCTGCCGCGGATTGAGAGAGTTGGTCCACTGGATCAGGCGATTCATGACACGCGGGAACCTGCGAAGCATTGATTTCCAAGTCGCGCAGCATGTCCATGCTCCACGCGCGACGTGCAACATCAAAGTAGAGCGTCCCGCTGGCATCGGCGGCATCGGTGGCGCGCACGCTGCCTAACTTGAGGCGCACGTAGTCCTTGGGAAGGAGGATGCAGTCGGTGGCGCTCCACACGGCGGGTTCGTGGCGTTGCACCCAGCGCACCTTGGGAGCCGTGAATCCAGCGAGCATGCGATTGCCCGTGCGGGCCACGATGGTTTCGCGACCGATGTCGCGATCGAGACGGTCGCATTCGTCTGCACTGCGTGCGTCGTTCCAGAGAATGCACGGGCGTAGCGGCGCATTGGTTCGGTCCACGAAGGTGGCGCCGTGCATCTGACCGCTGAAGCCGATGCCGGCAATACGGTGGGCTGTATCGGCGTGTCCCAGGCGAACGGCGGCTGCTATGGCGGCGCGCGTGGCTTGGTGGGCAGCGCGCACCCAGTCGTCGGGGTCTTGCTCACTCCACTCCGGTCGCGGGGTAGAGAGCGGATACTCCACCGATGCGTGGGCAACGGGCGTTCCCTCGGCGGTGGCGATCAGCGCCTTCAACGAGGAAGTTCCGATGTCGAGGCCGAGAAAGAGTGGTACTGGCATCGATTGGTGGTGTACGCGAGGCGGGGTGGGGCCGGATTGAGGCCTTTGGGGGCCCAATTGGCACGCGTTAACACAATCTGAACCAAATGTTTACAGACGGAATATGCGTGATCCATAGCCTCTCGGCCACGGATGGGGTGTCGCGTACGCGGCTTTGCCCCACTTCGCACTTGCAGCGCCCAGGCATTGGGCGAAGGCTCATGAACCATGAATAGTCCCAAACTTCTGACTGCCCTCGCGCAACGCGCCCGCTACTGGATCATGGCACTGGCGTCGGTCGCCATTGTCGCGTTCCTGGTTGAGCCGATCGCAGCATTCGCTCAGCCGCTGCAAGACGCTGCCCCTGAAACAAAGCAGGCCGCGCCCGCTCCGGCGACCAAGCCAACTCCGGCCGCCAAGCCAGGCGACAAAAAGCCAAAGGCTTCCGGGACTGCCGCGAAGCCCAAGGCCGCGCCAGCAGCAACTCCCGCCGCTCCCCCAGCCCCGCCGGCCACGCTCGATGAGACCCGCTTGACCTTGAACAAGTGGATCGAGACGCAGCAGATCATTTCCAAGGAGCGCAATGATTGGCAACAGGGCAAAGAAATTCTGCAGGGGCGCATTGAGTTGGTTGGCAAGGAAGTGGGCGTCCTGAAGGATCGAATCACCCAGTCAGAATTGGCGGTGGTGGAGTCCAACAAGAAGCGCAACGAACTGGTGGCGGAGAACGATCAACTCAAGGCCGTCACGTCGCAATTGTCGGACGCGGTGACCACCATGGAAGACCAGGTGCGCAAACTTTCCAAGATGATGCCCGAGCCAGTCAATGCAAAGCTGCTGCCCTTGATGCAGCGCATGCCTGCAGACCCAACGAATACGCGTGTCTCTACCGCTGAGCGCTTCCAGAATGTCCTAGGAATTCTGAATGAATTGAACAAGGCAAACAGCGAAATTTCGGTTTCCTATGAGATCCGAACGCTCGCTGATGGTTCCTCCAGCGAGGTGCAAGTGTTCTATGTCGGCCTAGCACAGGCGTACTACATCAGCCCGCGCGGATTGGCGGGGATTGGTCGTCCCACTGAGGATGGATGGAAGTGGGAATCCGCTTCCGCTGCCACCTCAAGCCAGATCACCCAAGCGTTGGAAATCATTCAGGGCAAACAAACGCCGTCCTTCGTCCCCCTTCCAATCACAATCAAATGATCACACTCAAATCAACCATTCGTATGGCAGCCGCAGTGCTTCTGGCAGTTGGCGCTGCGCACGCGCAGGCACCAGCCGCGCAGCCTGCAGAGGTCAACCCAGCCATCGGCAAGGCATCGCGCAGTGCAGAGGGCGAACTCAACAAGAGTATTGGCGAGCTAAACAGTGTGCGCGCGCTGATCTCCGCTGAGAAGTTGCCGCTTGCCCAGGAACTCACCTCGCTCGAAGAAGGCGTTGTGCAACTCCGCAAAGATGGCGACAAGGTGCAGCGCCTTGTTGATGCCGGCGCTTTGGAAATCGGCACGCTGAAGGCAGAGATGAAGGTTCGTCAAGATGAGCTCAGTTACATCGGCAGTCTGCTTGATGAGTACGCCCGGACCTTTGAAACCAAGGTTGGCGTAGGTGAGATGCAGGTCTATGCGGAGCCCGTTGAAAAGGCTAAGCAAGCCGTGGAGAACAAGACGCTCACTCCGGTGGAGCGCTTTGCCCGACAGACCACGTTCACCGAACTAACCATCAAGCGTCTCTTTGATGTCATCGGCGGGATGCGCTTTGCGGGCGTGTCCGTGGACACCATGGGCGCTGTGCTGCAGGGTCAATTTGCCATGATCGGACCGATCGCACTGTTTCGGGCTGATTCTGGCATGGCGGGCATTGCTGTTGCACAGGTTGGATCAGTCAATCCGCTGGTGCGCCAACTCGAGGGGGAACTCTCTGGCTCGATCGGAACACTGGTCGCTTCGGGTGAGGGAACCCTGCCGCTTGACCCATCGCGCGGCGGTGCGTTGAAGGCGCTGGTACAGAAGACCAACATCGTGCACGTCTTTGAGAAGGGCGGTCCGATCATGTGGCCGCTACTCATGGCGTCGGTAGCGGCGGTAGCGGTGGTGCTGGAACGATTGCTGTTCCTGCTGACCGAACAACGAAAGCGCAGCCCCAAGACACTGGCGAAGTTCTTTGTTGAAGTCGGCAAGGGCGATCTGAATGCAGCGATTGCAATTGCCAAGAACTCCAAGGACGCAGTGGTCATCACCCTTGGCTATGCGGTCGAACACCGCGACCAATCGCTGGGTCACGCATTGGTGTATGCAGAGACGCGCGCACTCAAGCGCTATCGGCGCGGCATTGCCATCCTTGACACGGTGATTACCTTGGCGCCGCTTCTTGGACTGTTGGGAACGGTGACGGGCATGATGGCGTCATTCTCGGTGATCGGCGGCGACCTCAGTTCGCCGGGCGCCATCACTGGAGGTATCTCCGAGGCGCTGATCGCTACCGCCTTCGGACTGGTGATCGCGATTACCTGTCTCTTGCCATTCAACTACCTCAACAACCGCATCGAAGGCATTGAGACGGAAATGTTGGCGGCAGGTGAGCAATTGAAGTTGTTGGTGGAGACTCATCCGCGCGGCGCTGCATTGACCAAGCGTGCTCAAGAAGAAGCGGAAGAAGAAGAGGAAGAGCTAACGTTGCGAGTCGATCCGTACCACGGGACCTCAACGTCGCTGGGAGGATCCTGAGATGGCCGGCGGCGGTGGCGGGTTGCGGCGCGGCAAGAAGAAGAGCGCGCGCATTGAGATCATTCCGCTGATCGACATCATCTTCTTTCTGTTGGCCACGTTCATCATGGTCTCGCTGAGCATGTCCAAAAATCAGGGCGTGCAAGTGGCCTTGCCTGGTGCAACCACGGCGCAGTCGTTGGGCGAGCAGTCGGAGTTGGACAAGGCGGTCACTATCAGCGTCAATGAAAAGGGCGAGATCTTCTTCAACAAGGACAAGATTTCGCTGGCACAGTTGCCCATGAAGCTGCAGACCTACAAGGTGGTTGCCAAGGATCCCAAGGTCATTATCAATAGCGATGGCAACGCGGACTTCAAGTTCGTAGTGAGTGTTCTGGATGAAGTCCGCAAGATTGGTATCGCCAAGGTTGGCATCAATACGGACAAGAAGTGAGCAAGACCAAGATAGTTCTCTGCATTGTTGGTGCACTGCTGGTGCACGCGGTGATCATTGCCTTTGGTGGAATTTTGTTTCTTGGTGACGAGACCGTTCAATCGAGCCGGCGTGACGTTGAGCTCTTGAATGAAGATGTCCAGAAGGACAAAGACAAAGTGGAGGAAGAGAAAGAAGTTGTTCAGCCGGACCTCAAGGCTCCGGCCGACGCGCCGCCTGACCCCAATCAGGTGTTGGCAGCGGTTGACACGCCGTCTGACTCCAATGATGCGCCAGCGCTGGACTCTGCAAGTTTGGGCGCACTGGAACAGGCGCTCAATGGCGGTGCTGGTGGTGCATCGGACTTCGGTGGTGGTGCATCGCTGTCATCGGGCGGCCGCATTGGTGGCACGGGCAAGGCTGCCGCTGCCGAGCAGGAATTCCAGGGCGCGTTCAGCATGTCGGAGATTGACCAGCGTCCGCGCCCGGTTCACCAAGTGGCGGGCGCCTATCCGTCAGAAATGCGCGCGCGCAACGTTGAGGGCGTGGTGACGCTGATCTTCATTGTTGATGACACGGGTCGTGTGGTCAATCCGCGCGTGGAAAAATCATCACACCCACAATTTGAGGCGCCGGCACTTGCGGCTGTGCGTCAATGGAAATTTGAGCCGGCCATCAAAGCTGGCCAGCGCGTGAGTTGTCGTATGCGCGTACCGATTCGCTTTCAACCGAGTTAACACATGACTTCCGACACCACCGCACAAGTTCGATCTGTTGCCCGACTCCTGATTGCAGTCACTTCGTTGGGCGTCACGCCCTCCGTGACCATGGCCAGCGCCCCAGCCGGGGTGGGGGGCGAAGCGCCGCCGCCATCCATGAAGATTTCCCAGCCCGACCTCGCGGTGATTTGGAACGACCCGGGATTCCAGAAGTCCTTCATTGGTGGCTACGGCGTCAGCGCTGACATCGAGCCCCGCATTGCTCAGGATGACATGGCGCTGTTGGAACTGGTGCGGCAACTGATGGCCGACGAACTCCCGGCCGCGGAGACGCTACTGAAGGAGTCCGTCCGTCCGGAGGTGTCGGCGGTCATTGACCTCACGCTCGGCGGCGTGCAGTTTCAGCAAGACAAGATCGACGATGCGTTGGTGAATTACCGAAACGCAGTGGCCAAGTTCCCAAACTTCCGGCGCGCCTACCGCAGTATTGGCCTGATCTGCACGCGCAAGAGCCAGTACGAAGCAGCGATTGCCGCATTCAACAAGATGATTGAGTTGGGCGGCGCCGATGCATACTCGTACGGGCTGCTTGGCTTCTGCCACTCGGCGCGGGGCGACTACCAGCCATCCGAGGCTGCGTACCGCAACGCACTGCTTCTGCAGCCGGACAACGTGGAGTGGCGACTTGGACTGACGCGCTCCGTGTTCAAGCAAGCGAAGTACGAAGACGCCGCCAGTCTGCTGGATGTACTGATCACCAATTACCCGGATAAGGCGGATTTCTGGCTGTTGCAAGCACACACCTACTTGGGTCTGAAGCAGCCAATGAAGGCGGCCGTGAATCTGGAGGCGCTTGATTCCATAGGTAAGTCCACGGTGGACAGTCTGTTCACGCTCGGGGATATCTATGTTTCTGAAGCCCTTCCCGATATGGCGCTCAGTGCCTATGACCGAGCAATCGCCAAGAATCCAACCCAGCCGGTTGCCCGTGCAATTCGTGCCGCCGAAGTGCTTGCGGCGCGTGGGGGGTTGCTTCAATCCAAGACGCTGCTTACCCATGTGAAGGCCAACTGGAACGACACGCTCAGTGACACTGACCGCCGCAAGGTGCTGAAGTTGCAGGCGCGCCTGACCATGAACAGCGGATCTGGCGATGCAGAAACCGCCACAGTGCTTGAAGAAGTCATTGCGTTGGATCCGCTCGACGGTGAAGCGCTGATGCTGCTGGGTCAGTACTACAACCGCATCTCTCAGCCCGACAAGGCGATCCTTTATTACGAACGCGCGGCGCGCATTGATTCCTTCGCTGCCAATGCCAAGGTCAAGATTGCCCAGGTGTTCGTGGCGCAAGGAAGGTTCACCGAGGCGCTTCCGTTGTTGCGTGATGCCCAATCACTAAAGCCGCGCGACGACATTGCCCGCTACATCGAACAGGTTGAGCGCGCGTCGAAGAGCAAGCGGTAGGCCCTGCCAAGACATAGTTTGGTTCAGAAGTGGTTAACACAATCGTTCAGATACCGTTAAGCGATGCCCATTTACGCATGAATCTAGGTGCAATTTGTAGAAGTACCGGAAGGCAACACGAAGTTCACCAAATATGAACGGTGCTTTCGTAGAACACCCAACGCGAAGGAAACATATGTGGAGCAGAATTCGTTGGTCTCCTTCGCGATAGGTCATCGTTTGATGCTGTCGCCCCGCATTCGGCTGAGAAATTTCTACCAAGAAAGATTTGATTCCATGAAGACTGCAAAGAACACACTCGCACTCACTGCCGCAATCAGCGCTTCGATGATCGGCAGCGTTGCCGGTGCCGCCGAAGTGTTGGTGTCCGCGGACATCACCACCTCCACCACGTGGACTTCGAACAACGTCTACAACCTGCAGGGGGCCCGCTACGTCACCAACGGCGCCACGCTGACCATTCAGGCCGGAACGATCATCGCCAGCGACACCGGTGGATCCCTTGCTGTTACCCGCGACGCCCGCCTGTCCTGCATCGGGACTTCGCAGAATCCGATCATCTTCACTTCCAAGGTTGACTACAACACTTGGACCCCAACCAACCCACGCGGTCAGTGGCGCGCTGTTGCCAATGAGTGGGGCAACCTCACCATCTGCGGTAACGCCTACATCAGTAAGTACGGCAACGGTGCCATTTCAACCAACACAGCGGCGCCAAATGCTGGCAATTACGCCAATATGGAAGGCCTGGTTGCTTCCGGCGCCGGCGACACCCGCACCTTCTACGGCGGCGGCAACGACCAAGACAACAGCGGTGTGCTTCGCTTCGTCTCGCTCCGCTACGGCGGCAAGGTGGTTGGTCTTGGTAATGAACTGAACGGCCTTTCGCTCGGTGGCATTGGTCAAGACACCATCATTGATCACATTGAGATCATGAACAACGTCGACGACGGCATTGAGATTTGGGGCGGAAAGGTCAACCTCAAGTACTTCAGCATCTGGAACATCGGCGACGATTCTTTCGATCTCGACCAAGGATGGCGCGGTAAAGCTCAGTTCGGTCTGATCGTTTCTGGTTACAGCATTCCTGGCGCCGCTTCGGGCTCGGGTTTCTGCGACAGTGCAATTGAGGTTGACGGCGCGGAGAAGTCCGATGCCCAGCCAGTGACCACCGTTGCGCTCTACAACATGACCCTCGTTGGTCAGCCAGCGAGCGGCAAGGCTGCTACGAAGTTCCGTGACAACGCCCGCATGCAGATCAACAACAGCATCCTCATGGATTCTGGTAAGGAAGTCATCAAGAATGACAACACCGATGGCGAAGCCACCGGCGGTCAAACTGGCTACGGTTACAACGGAACCCTTACTTGGGCTGATACGTGGACCACGAACTACAACGTGTACTCCGCGGTCAATGCGTTCGCGAATCCGTCAGCTGGATACACCGCTCAGTCGAGCGGCAAGTTGATTCAGTACACCGATAACGTGTTCTTTAACAACGTTAATGCTGCTGCATACACCGAGGCTGCCGCTCGCGGCGTATTTGCAGCAGGTAACAACAACGTTCTCGCTACTGCGCTCCGTTCACCGATTGGCACCCTCACCCGCGGTCCAAACGTTGTGTCGGGTTCCGTGATTGTTAATCCAGTGATCTTCATTGATCCGACCGCGCACAACGATGCTGTCACCAGCGTCGGTGCAGCGCCTGCCGGCGGATTCTTTACTCCAGCCAATTATCGCGGCGCCTTCAGCGCAAGCGAGAACTGGCTCTGTGGTTGGACTGCTGCATCGCAGTACGGCTACACCACGTCAAACTGCGGCACACCGTGCCCAGCAGATTTGAACGGGGATCGCGTCATCGGTGGATCTGACCTTGGTGCTCTGCTCGGTAACTGGGGCAACTCTGGTTCGGGCGACATCGATGGAAACGGTGTCGTAGGCGGAGCTGACTTGGGTGTTCTCCTTGGAGCTTGGGGTGCTTGCCCACAATGACTGGTTTGGTGAATTACTGATTGTGTTGATTCAGGGGCGTCTGGTGGAGGAGAATTGCTCTCCACCAGACGCCTCTGGTTTCTTTACTTGGTACCCATGAACATGTCCTACCCTCGACTCCTCAGTGTGGCGACCTTGGCGATTGCTGCCTTGGTGGTACTTCCTGCAGCGTGTTCGTCGGAGCGCACCCAGGCGCGCTCGGGATCTGAAGTGCCTCAATCGTTAGACACCACGAAGGTTTCTGGGGCGACCACGGCACCTACAGCCGCGTTGACGGCTTCGCGTGCCGCGCTGCTTACCACCGCGTTTGCCGGTGTTTCGCGCATGCCCATTGATCCGCATGAGCGGGATCGCGCGCGTGCTCAAGAGTCGGTGGTGCAGGCGTGCCTTGAGCTTGGCTTTCTTGATCAAGCAGCACAACTTGCTGACCAGATGCAGGGCTGGCGCCAAGGAAATGTCATCGCGCTACTTGGTCAGCGTTACGCAGCGCTTGGTCAGAATGACCGGGCCCGCGCGTGTGCCGCTCGCGCGCTCTTAGTTGATCCAGGGGAAAGTACTTGGGGCAAGGATGTTGTTGCCACTGAAGTCGCCCGGATCTATGTCAAGCTGGGCGATGACAGCAAGGCGTATGCGACGGTTGCAGCGGATCTGCAAGCGGAGCGCGGCCGTGTTGAAGCGGAGCGAACCGCCAAACTTCCGGACGCGCAGTTAGACGCGCAAGCGGATATGTTTGATAAGGCTATTGCCACCATGAATTTCGACCTCGCCCGGGGCGGGATCGATGGATACTTAGCGTGGCTTGACCGGGTCATTGATGATGCACCGCGCCGGGAGCGTGCGTTGAAAGCATTGAGTGCGGCGTTACCGGGGTTGCCGTTTGACCTGCAGGTGCGGGGCAACGTGCAGTTGGCCGATGTACTGTTTGCTCACGGCTATAAAGAGTTAGCCACGCTGCAAGTGGATCGAGCCTCGGAACTGTTTCGAGCGACGGTGTTCCTTCCGGAAGACACCGCTCCGCTTGGGGTAGTTGTTGCCAAGGCTCGCATCCGGCTGGGTGATGCGAAGGCCGGTCGCGCCGAGCTGCGGCGATTGCGCACGGAATACGAGGCGCGCGCCGAAACCATTGTGAATCTACGCCGAGCTGCCTCATGGCGCGCACTTGCCGAGGGGTACCTATTTCTTGGAGATACCGACGACGCGGGGTACTGCTATGCGGCAGCGCTTGATGCTGGAGCGCTTAATCCCAACGCGCGCCCTCGTGCCGAAGATCTGTCAGCCACCTGTGTTTCGATGGCAGTGTCAGGCTTTATGCCTCCCCCGGAGTTACTACTCCGCATCGAACACGTACGGGCCGGCCTGGCAGATCCATGGTGAATCTGAGCAGGGCTGCGGTTGTTTCGGTGGTGATGGCTTGCTCCGTGACAAGCATGGCGGTGGCACAGGCGCCGGCGGGCGGTTCCATTCGCGGAGTGGTGTATGACAAGGAGTTCAACGCGCCCATCAGCGGCGCAACCGTGAGTGTGCTTGGTTTAAAGGCCAAGGTGACCACGCGCGAGAACGGCTCGTACATCTTGCCGAATATTGCACCGGGCGCTTACACCCTGGTGATCACCAAGGACGGATACACGCGCGAAGTGAAGGCGAATGTTCCGGTAGCCGCGGGCCAACTTGTGGATGCAGATGTCACCATGGCCGGTGAGTTTGAGGACATGGAAGAGTTTGTTGTGCAGGACGTCGACCTCGGCAAGGATGCGCCGGAGCGTCAGGACTTGGTTGTGCCGACAAACTTTGAGCCGTACGTCATTATCCCACCGATCGAATTTAGTTTGCGCCTCGAAGCTCCGCAGCTGCTCGACACTATTGGCGTGGAGATGATTTCGCGCTCGGGCGCAGGTGATGCGGCGGCGGCGTTGCTCATGGTGCCTGGTGCGACGCTGCAGGATGGAAAATATGCGGTGATCCGCGGATTACCCGACCGCTACGTGGCCACGCTGTTGGATGGCATTCGCTTGCCCAGCGCGGATCCGAACAAGCGCGCGGTGAAGTTGGATCAGTTCCCCAGTGCGGTTATTCAGGGGATTCAGGTCAGCAAGAATTTCACCCCGGATCAGCAGGGTGAAGCATCGGGCGGCGCCGTCAATATTTCGTTGAAGGACTTCCCTGATGAGTTCTACTTCCGCGTGCAGACGCAGGTGGGCTTCAATTCGCAGGTGAAGGACGGCGAGTTTCTGAATTACAAGGGCGGCGATCTTGGCTTCTGGGGCAACAACGATGTGCTCACTACCAAGGAAGAGATAAGTGGCCAGAGTTGGCCCGACAATCCGACTTCGACCGAGGAAGGCGCAGCGCCGCTCATCTACAAGTGGCAGGCCGCGCTTGGCAATTCGTGGGAAGTGGATGATGGCGTCAAGGTCGGCGCGTTCGGAAACTTCTTCTACGAACAGGATGCATCGGCCTACGACAATGGTCAGTTGAACTCGTTGGAGCAGGCCGGGCCTGGCACCGCGATGGTTCCCGAGCGCTACGGGGTTGGCGATAATTTCAAGACCGAACTGTATGACGTCACCCAAGGAACGTCCTCCATTCAGTGGGGCGGAATGGGGTCGTTTGGTATTGAGACGGACGAGCACAAACTTGGCGCAAAGTTCTTGTACACGTTGCTCTCCGAGAATCAAGCGATTCGGCTGATTGATACGCGCGGCAAGGATTACTTCTTTCCGGGATACAACCCCGATGATCTCACCGGTGTTGGCCACGATCAGCCGGACGCTGCGCCGTACAACCGGCTAGAGACGCTGGACTACAGCCAGTTGAGCACTGAATCTGTGATACTGAGTGGGCAACACAAACTCAGTTTCCTTGATCCAAGCAGTGAAGACAGCGAGCGGTCTGGCGTGTTTGATTTGCTGGTTCCAACGGTGGACTGGAAATTGGCGCTGAGCAAGGCCCGTGAGGACCAGCCGGACCAAACCCAGTTTGCGTCCTATTGGGTTCCCGACTTCCAAGTTGCGCCGGGGACGGTCATTCCACAGCAGTGGGTCGCCTATCCGCCCGCCCAGAATGCATTCGTTGGTTGGGTTCAGCACATCAACTACGAGAACGAAGAAGAGAGCAAACAGGGCTCCTTCAATGTGAAGTTGCCATTCACGCAGTGGGATGATCGGGAGGGATACATCAAGACTGGTTCGTTTCTTGACTTGGTTTCGCGCACTTATCGCCAGGACACATTCAGTAACGGCGGCGACCCGAATACCACGTACTCCAGCGCCTTCAATGAGCCGTGGAGTGCGGTTTTCCCAAGCCAAGATCATCCGATCTATCAGTCGGAAACCGATATTTCATACGACGGCACGCAGGACATCTGGGCCGCGTATGCGATGATTGATTTGCCGGTGAGTGAGACCTTCAACATCATCACGGGTCTCCGTTATGAGGGCACGCACATGTCCACCACGGTGCTCCCTGATGCCAACGCGCTGTGGATTGATACTGCAACTCAGCAGTTGCGTAACTTCGAAGGTGCCAATGACTGGGATGCAGACTTCACTACCAATCGCTATTTGCCCATGGTGGGCTGCAATTGGATTTTGGATGAAGGGTTGATCTTCCGCTCCGCGTTTGCGCAGACCCTGGCGCGCCCGAATTTCTATGAATTGGTGCCGGTCCTGCAGTACGACTACATCGGAGGCCCGATCTTCATCGGCAATCCGGAGCTGCAGATGAGTGCGCTCAATAATTACGACTTGCGATTGGACTGGACCCCGTATGAGAACTGGCTGATTTCTAGCTCGCTGTTCTACAAGACAATTTCTGATCCGATTCAGTACGTCAATCGATTTACTGAGGGATTTGCGTACACCAGTGCGCTGAACTTTCCCGAGGGCACTCTGCTTGGAGCGGAGTTTGAGGCTCGTGTCACTTTGGAACCAATGTTTGGTGAGAATTTCCGTGGTATTGCATTGGGTTCCAACTTCACCTACATGTCGTCAGAGGTGACGTTGTCCAAGCAAGAGTCTGATGCATTGGCCGTCTATGGCGTGAAACAGAACAGCCAGCCGATGACCGCTACGCCGGATTACTTGATGAATGTCAGTGCAACGTATGACTATGAGGATTGGGGCACCCAACTGGGAATCTTTTACACCATGAAAGGTGACTCGTTGATCAGTGGTGCCAACCCGCACACCAATTTGCTCACGCCCGCCATCTATCAGATTGGCTACGGAACGCTGAATTTCACCGCCTCGCAAGAGATCTATGAAGGTTTGAAGTTCTCCATCAATGCACGCAACCTCACTAACCCCGATGTGCAAACCGAGTACCGGACTTCCGAGGGTATTAACGGATTGAACTCCACGTATTCGGCAGGTATCGCTGTTTCCTTCGCACTGACTTACCAAGTGAACTTCTGATGCCAGCCGCACCGCAAACGGCTCTATCATCGGTTTACGGACCTGAATCAATGACAAACATGTTCCCACGCACTCTCGCCCTTGTCGTCGTTGTTGCCCTCACTGCAATTGGTTCAGCGCCTGGTTGCAAAGTGATCAACAGTTTGTCTGGCAATTCGCCTGATAAGGCTGCGGATGCTGCGCCTGCCGTCGATGAAGCCGCTGCTGCCACGGCCACAGCCCCAGTTGCTGAGGCAGTTGCTCCGGATCAGTCGATGACGCCGGAAGCATTCGTGCAGGCGGTGGCCGCTTCAGACTTGCTAGAGATCAATCTGGGAACAATGGCGATGGCCAAGGCGGATGCGCAAACTGTGAAGGACTTCGGGCACCGCATGGTGACCAATCACACGGCTATCCAAGTGATCATTGGGAAGATTGCGGTTGCGCAGGAGATCACTTTGCCCACAGAGATTGCTGCTGATGACACGGCGATCGTGACCACCTTGGAAGCGCTGAGCGGGGAAGAATTCGATAAGGCTTACATGGCCTATCTGGCGGATGAGAACCCCAAGGTCTTGGCCATGTATCGCTGGCAGTACGACAATTGCACGGATCCAACCGTCAAGCCGTTTGCGGCGCAGACGATGCCGATCATTGGTACGCATGCACGCCTGGCGGAGGCACTGAACGCTGAAGTGAATAAGGAAGCCATTCGCCTCGCTGCGGAGAAGAAGGCAGCTGAACTCCAGGCCGCGGAGGAAGCAAAGGCCGCTGCGGCGGCGGAAGCGGCGGCGGCTGCTGCGAAGAAGAAGCCTGCGCAGAAGAAGCCCCCTGCGCAGAAGAAGCCGGCGGGGGCGCCGTAATTTGGCGTAGTTGGTGCTGGGGCGCGTCGATTGTTGGGAATCCTGAGGCTGGAGATCGCAGATGAAAGGCGTTTGAGCGGACTGCTCGAGGGTGTGGGTTCCGTAGACTCCACTCGTGCTACCCGACCTGCAATACGCCGCCATTCGTTTCGAGAACTTTGTTTCCGAGATCCTCCTACCGGCCGCATTTCCAGAGCGGGCGCCGCTCGATATTGGGGTGTGGCAGACCCCTGATCGTGTGACGCCGGATGTGGCGTTCGAGCAGACGTATGCACCAGTGAAACTTGGTTGGCGCTGGGGCCCGGTGTGGAGCACGGCGTGGTTTCGATTGCGTGGCTCGTTGCCACGTTCCATGGCGGGCAAGCGCGTTGCTTTGCGCTTCTCGTCTGGGACCGAGGCGCTCCTCTGGAAGGATGGCGTGCCGCATCAGGGGTTCGACCCGTACCGCGATTTGGCGTTCTTGTGGGAGCGTGCGCCGGCGGCAGGTGGTGCGGAGGTTGCTTTGAAGCCGACTGCGGCGAGCGATGCGCCCAGTGATGCACCCAGCGCTGGGGCCGTGGAGTTGGACCTCCTGATTGAAGCCGCCTGCAATCTGCCGCTGGGAATCAGCACTTTCTGGTGGGATCATGCCGAGCAACAGACGCGCTGGCGTGAGGAACATCCGGGTCGTCTTGAATCAGCGGAATTAGTAGTGGTTGATGAAGCGGTGTGGCGCTTTGCGCAGGGCTTTGATGCCGCACGCAAGATTCTTCTGACCCTTCCAGAGAGCGATGCGCGTGCGCACGAACTGGACCGTGGCTTGCGGGCGCTCATGGCGCGCATTCCGGTGCGCGGTGCGGCGCAGGCTTCGCATGCAATGGCGATGCACGGTGCGTGTTCTTCGCTCTTTCCAGAATTGGCGGCGCTGCTCATGGGACGCGGTGCACAGACCCCGGTGGTCTGCGACGCCGTTGGCCATGCGCACATTGATACAGCGTGGCTTTGGCCGATTGCTGAAACCAAGCGCAAATGCACGCGCACGTTTGCAAATGTGCTGCGTTTGCAAGAGCGATTCCCGCACTTTCACTTTCTCTGCAGCCAGGCGCAGCAGTACGAATGGGTGGAGGAGCGTTCGCCAGAACTCTTCGCAGAGATCAGTGCGCGCGTGGCCGAGGGACGCTGGGAGGCCGCGGGTGCCATGTGGATTGAGCCGGATTGCACTTGCCCGTCAGGTGAGAGTTTCGTGCGGCAGATTCTGCACGGATGCGCCTATTGGGAGTCGCGCTTTGGGATCGCCGCGCCGCAGCGGTTCTTGTACCTGCCGGATACGTTTGGATTTCCGGCCAGCTTGCCGCAAATCATGGCGCAAGCAGGCCTCGACACATTCATTACCAACAAGATGAGTTGGTGCGAGACCAACAAGTTCCCGCACGTGACTTTCCGTTGGCGTGGTCTTGATGGCACAGAGATTCTTACGCACCTGACTCCCGGTCACAACTACAACAGCGCGATTGAGCCCAAAGAGTTTCAGTACGGCGTGAAGAACTTGGTGGAACAGGACGGCGCGCGCATTCCGATGTACCTGCAGCCGTTCGGTTATGGCGATGGTGGCGGCGGGCCAACCGCCGAGCAGATTGAACGCGCCAATATTGGCGCACGCTGCGATGGCCTGCCGCGGGTGGAACAGAAGAGTGTGCATTCCTTCTGCGAAGATTTGCACCAAGCGCAGCGCGGTTTGTGGCGCAATGGCCAAGACATCAAGGTCTGGGACGGTGAGCTCTATCTGGAGTTGCACCGCGGCACCTACACCAGTCAGGCATGGATCAAGGAAGCCAATCGCCGCGCGGAATGCATGTTGCGGCTTGGCGAGGCGCTGGCGTGCGCGCGCGCTGGTGTGACTGGCGACGCAGCGGGTGCGGAGGCAACGCGTGTGGCGCTTGATGGCACGTGGAAGACGGTGCTCTTGAATCAGTTTCACGACATCTTGCCAGGTAGCTCCATCAAAGAGGTGTATGACGACGCCCGCGAGCAGTTCGGCGAGGTGCGCCGTGATGCGTTGCGCGTAGTGCAGGGCGGAATGGCGTGGCTGGGCGAGGTAGTTGCAGGTGGCGTTGCTGATGCACATGCCACGGAGCAAGCTGAGAAACTGGTGGTCTTCAATCCGGCGTCCACTGCGCAAAGCGGGACGTTGGCAACGGAGGAAGGCGACGTATTGGCAATTCATGTGCCGGCGTTTGGAATCCAAGTGATCGACCCCGCGCGCCCGGCTGAACTTGAGGCGCGCGACACAGTGCACGTTGATGGCGATCGCACCTTACGCAATGGATTGGTCTCGGTGACGATCGATGACGCGGGACGGATCAGCGAGCTTCGTTGCCTGAATAGCGATCGCGTTGCAAACGGTGTCGATTCTCATGGTGATCCGTTACCGATGAACCAATTGGTGATCTATGAGGATCGTCCCCGTCGCTGGGAAGCGTGGGACACCGATCGTGATTATCAAGAGCAGGCCATGCGCGTGATCAGTGCTGCCCAGCGGATCACGGTGACGAAGCGTTCGCCGCTCGCTGCTGAGATCACCGTGGAGCGTGCGCTTGGCAGTGCCAGTCGCTTGGTGCAGCGCTATCGACTGTTGGCTGGCAGCCCGCGTGTCGATATTGTGACTGACGTTGAGTGGCACGAGGAGCAGAAACTTCTGCGCGCGCTGTTCCCATGCGCGGTGCGTGCGCGGCGCGCGACGTTCGGAATTCAGTTTGGACATATCGAACGTGCCACCCATGACAACACTTCATGGGAGCGCGCACAGTTTGAGGTACCCGGTCACAACTGGATGGATATTTCCGAGCCGGGGCTCGGGGTGGCAGTGCTTGATGACGGCAAGTTTGGCCGCAGCGCTAAGCATGGCGTCTTGGGACTGAGTCTCCTGAAGGCGCCGAACTTTCCTGATCCGACCGCCGATCGTGGACATCACCGCTTTACCTATGCGGTCATGGCGCATGGCGGGGATTGGCGTGCGGCAGGCGTTGATGCGCACGCTGAGCAATTGAATAATCCGCTGGTGGGTGCCATGGTGCGGAGTGTGGGGGAGCGCGTGGGAGTGCCTTCATCGCGTCTGGCTGATGGTTGGCAGGCGGTCACGGTGGGCGCCACCGGTGCAGCGCACCTGGAGATTGCGGCGCTCAAGCCTGCGGAACAATCGGGCGGCATGGCACTGCGCGTGGTGGAAGTGCGCGGCGGTGCCGGAGTTGCCACTATTCGCTGGGGATTCCCGGTCGGCGCTGTGTGTGCCACCGATCTCTTTGAGCGACCAGTGGAGATTGACGGGTTTGAGCACGATGCCGCTACTGGCACCACGCGGTGTGCGGTGCGGCCGTTTCAAATCATCACACTTCGCGCTGATATTGCGGTAGCAGGAATGGGTTCCTGACATGCAATTGCTCGACTGGATCATCGTGGTGGCATTCTTGGTGGCGCTCGCGCTTTCGGCGTGGAGCATGCGTCGGCACGCCAATACCGTCAGCGGATTCCTGAGTGCCAATCGCTTGGCAGGGCGGTACCTGCTCACCGTTTCCTACAACATGGCGCAGGTGGGTGTGATCACGTTGGTGTGGTATTTCCAAGTGGGCTACGACGTTGGCTTTACCCAGTACTGGTGGGGCTACATGGAAGGGCCATCGCTCATATTGCTGGCCGTGACCGGTTGGGTGATCTATCGATTCCGCGAGACGCGCGCGATGACGCTGGCGCAGTTCTTTGAGATGCGTTACTCACGGCGCTTTCGCATCTTTAGTGGCATTGTGGCGTTCATTTCCGGCATCTTGAACTACGCGATCTTTCCCGGTGTGACCGCGCGATTCTTCATGGCGATGTTGGGCATGCCCGATCGCTTCGAACTGCTTGGCGCAACATTTCCAACGTTCCCGGCAGTCATGGTGGCGCTCCTTTCCTTCGCCGTGTTCTTGGTATTTGCAGGCGGAATGCTGGCAGTGCTAGTGACCGACTTCTTCCAAGGTGTGTTCTGCTTCTGCACGTTTGTGGCAGTGTGCTACTGGGTGCTTCTCAAATTCCCGTGGTTGAAATTAGAAGAAACCATGATGATGCTGCCCGCCGGAAAGAGCATGCTCAATCCGCTGGGGTTGCAGGACGAGCAGAACTTTGGCGTGGTGTTCTGGCTGATCAGTGCCTTCACACTCTTTTATGCGTGCCGCGCTTGGCAAGGTGATCAGGGCTATAACAGCGCTGCCCGCACTGCGCACGAAGCGCGCATGGGCCAACTCTTAAATGGATGGCGATACCGAACCTTGATGTTGGTGACGGTGTTGATTCCGCTTGCGGTGCGTGCGTTTCTGACGCATCCCGACTATGAAGCGGCCGCAGCGCCTCTCAAGGATCTCATTGCTGCGCAGCCGACCGAAGCACTGCAATCAGAAATGCGCGTGCCGCTGGCGCTGGGGGTCATGCTTCCTACCGGTCTCCTTGGATTGGTGGTGGCAGCGATGTTGGGTGCGGCCATTAGTACCGATGAGGCATATCTGCACTCCTGGGCAAGCATCTTTGTGCAGGACGTGGTGCTTCCGTTCCGGAAGAAGCCAATGTCTGCGCGTGGGCAATTGCTGTTGCTGAAGGCGGCGGTGCTTGGCGTAGCGATCTTCGCCTTCTGCTTCAGCATGTGGTACGAGCCTGGCATTTACATCGCCATGTTTGCGGCGATGAGTGCCAGCATCTTTGTGGCCGGGGGCGGTGCAGCGATCATCGGCGGTCTGTACACGCGGTGGGGGACGACCGCGGGCGCATGGTCAGGAATGATGGTTGGCATGACATTGTGTGTATTGGGAGTGATCATCACCAACGTCCCGCAGCAGTGGGTTGATGGGTGGAACACTACTGATTCGGGTGCAGTCCTGAATACATGGGGTGGATGTTGCCAGTGGGTGCGTGCCAACCTGACCGGCATGGTGATCAGTTTCATTGCCATGATCGCTTCCTGCATCTTCTATGTGACAGTGAGCCTTGTGGGTGGCACCAAGCAGTTTGATCTTGACCGATTGCTGCATCGTGGCGCGTACCGCACTGACGGTGATGCAGCGCTTGACGAAGCACCGGCGACCTTCTGGGAGAAGATTGGATTTGATCGTCAATACAAAGGATGGGACCGATTTGTTGCTTGGATCACCCTGAGTTGGCCGCTTTGTTTCACACTGCTGTTCTGTGTCGGTACGCCGTGGATGGTGTGGCGTAAGAGTCAGGGAACCGCGGTCACCGACGCAGAGTGGTCGACCTACTGGCATGTGTGGACGTGGGTGATTCTGGTGGCAAGCACCGCGGTCATGGTGTGGTTTGTCATTGGCGGCATGCGCGACTACTTCCGATTACGGCGTGACCTACGGACATTCACTCCAGATGCCTCCGATGACGGCTCAGTGCGGTAGCGTCCTGCCATGATCAGCGTGTTACCGATAGCCGAAGGTTGGACCGTGGAATGCACCGCGTGTAGCAGCGCAACGGTGCCTACTGGCGTAATTGGCACACGGTTTGCGTCCGAAGTGCCGGGGTGTGTGCACTATGACTTGATGCGAGCCGGCGTGCTTATTCCGGTTGATGAGGGTGATGGCGAGGCTCAGCAGGCATGGGTTGGTCACGCGGATTGGCTGTGGCGCGGGACGATGGAAGTGACTGCTGATGCGCTCGCCGAGGAGTGCTGCGAGTTGGTCTTTGCGTCGATTGACACCATCGCCAGTGTCACTGTCAATGGCATTGAAGTGGGAGCTTCCGCGAATCAATTTGTGCAGCACCGTTTTGCCGCGCGGCGGGCGCTGCGTGTCGGTGTGAATGAAATCACCGTGGCGATTCGGGCGCCTGTTGATTGGGTGGGTGCGCAAGAACGAGTGCTTGGCACGCGACCGGTGAACGGCGATTGGACTCCGTATCCATTCATGCGTAAGAGTGCGTGCAACTTTGGTTGGGACTGGGGCCCGCGCGTCCCGACATCGGGCATACCTGGAAGCGTGCAATTGGAATGCTGGAGCGGAGTGCGCCTTGCTGCAGTGCGACCCTTGGTAACGCATTGTGATGGCGCGCGCGCAACCGTGGAAGTACATGTGCGCGTGGAACGATCGGGGGCGGCGACTGGAGTTCCGTCCGCGCCTGCCAGTGGGACAGATGTTGCACCGCTGAAGGTGATGGCCCGCTGCGAACTGCGTATGCCGCCTCGTTCATCGGCGCCGATGGAGGACGATCGCAAAGAGAAGCGCGCCAAGCTTCCATCAAAGATAGTGGTCTATGTGCCAGTGCATGCGGACGGCACGGGAATGGCAATCATTGACGTGGAGCGACCGGATCGCTGGTGGCCGCGCGGCATTGGCCGGCAGCCGCTGCATGCATTGCATGTGGAATTGGTGCCAGGCCCAGGCTCCGAAGCGGAGTGGCCAGTGCGCGGTGCAAAGGAGCGCATCGTTCGCAAGATTGGGCTGCGCACTTGCGAACTGGATACATCAGCGGACGAGCATGGCTCGCAGTTCACGTTTCGCGTGAACGGGGTGGCGGTGCCTGTGACTGGCGCCAACTGGATTCCCGCAGCATTGTTCCCGTGTGCTACGCGTGATGTTCGAACGGTTGAGCGGCTGATTGATCTTGCAGCAGCGGCCAACCTCAATATGTTGCGGGTGTGGGGCGGCGGTATCTATGAGCATGACTGCTTCTATGAGCATTGCGATGAAATTGGCATGTTGGTTTGGCAGGACTTCATGTTTGCATGTGCGACGTATCCAGAGGACGCGGCCATGATGGCGTCAGTTGAGCGTGAGGCGCAGCAGCAAGTGGAACGGCTTGCATCGCACCCGAGCATTGTGCTGTGGTGCGGTGGAAATGAAGACGTATTGGCGTGGCAGTCGTGGGGATTCCGCGAGCGTTTGGCTCCGGAGCAGTCGTGGGGAATTCGATATTGGGCAGAGTTGCTGCCGCGCATCTGCGCGGAGTTGGATCCCACGCGCCCGTACTGGGTGGACAGCCCGTGGAGTGGCTCGCTTGATGTACATGCCAATGATCCCGATCACGGCGATCGGCACACGTGGGACTTGAAGTTGGACGGCTATCGAGCAATGGTGCCAAGATTTACCAGTGAATTTGGCCATCAGGGTCCCGCCAACATGCAGTCATTGCGTGAGGCGCTTGGCGAGGCGGCGTTGCTGATTGGCTCCCCCGCGCTGGCATTGCGGCAACGCGCCACAGGTGGCGATGCACCGCAGTACGCAACATATATGGATGCGGCGTTTCGTCCCGCGCGTGACTTCTCCGAATGGCACTGGCAGGCGCAGGTCTTGCAAGCGCGGGCGATGGAGACGGCGATTACTTGGCTGCGGGCCCATCCAGAACGATCATCCGGGAGTCTCTTCTGGCAGCTCAACGATGTGTGGACTGGTCATAGTTGGAGCATCATTGATGGAAAGATGCGTCCCAAGCCGGCGTACCACGCGGTACGTCGGGCGGCGGCGCCAAAGTTAGTCACCATTCAGCCAGTTGGTGTTGCTGATGCATCCGGTACGCGCGCGCTGCGCGTGGTGCTGGTGAATGACACCGTGTCGCGGTGGAATGCGCATGTCATTGTGCGTCGCATTGATGTTCATGGAAAGATCATCGCGCAGGCGCAAGAGCGCATCGTGGTTCCGCCGCGTTCGGTTGACATGTCACTTGAGGTGCAGGATCTGGTGGGTGCGCCGGACGATCCGCGCGCCGAGGGGATTGTGGTTGATGTGCCCAGTCAGGACGATGCCATCGGCGAGGAGATTCCGCTTGCCGATCGCGACCGCATGCGCGCGTGGTGGTGGTTTGCCGCGGACCGCGAGCAACCCGAAACGAAGCCGGAATTTGCAGTCACTACTGGGCGATCAGTCAGTGACTTGTGGATTCAGGTGCACGCGCAGACATTGGTGCGCGACTTGTGGATTGAGCCGGAGTGTGATTGGACGGAGTGTTCGCCAAATCTGGTGTCCCTACTGCCTGGCGAGCGTTTGAACATGGTCCTGAAGGTGCGGGGCGGTTCCAGTGAGGCGCCAACGTTCCGAATCCACGCGCATTGAAGCCGGTGTGGCGACTGAATTTGCAATGTGCGGAGAAATTCCGCGGTCATTTCCCGTTGTGATCAATGTGCTGCGTACTTTGCGCGTGCAAGGATCTTCAACCGAGGAGGTGGAATCATGTGTTATGGAACTGATGGATCGGCAAGTGTGTCTGGTGCGCAGGAGCAACGGAGTGTGACGGGGTCTAAACGCCGTGTGCGTCGCCGACGCGTGCTGCGGGGGGGCCTTGATCAGGCGCGACTGGCGCAGTTGGCACGGGAGGCGACCGCCCTTCGCCAAGCGCAGACTGCGGAGCGCAGTGTGCGTATTGATGAATTGGTTACTACTGCTCGCGACACCGGTGGTGAAACCGATCGTTTCTACTGGACGCTTGTCTATGACATGGAAATGGCGCCGAGCACTACCGGGCGCGCCATGTTGCTGGAGCATCACATCGTGCCGGTCCCGCCGCAAGATCTTGCAGCCGATGATGACTTACATGATGAGCTGTGGACCGTAGTAGAAGCGTTGGCCGCGTCCGGGGTATTCATTCTCAACAGCGATCATCTCTGTGATCGCGATCTGTATGCACGGCTCTACTACCGAATTCTTGATGAACCGACCCGGTGCTTGCCCCCGGAGTCCGAGGCCTCAGAGTTCATTGATTGCCTGCATCCCATGGATCTTGATGACCACGGTATGGGCAAGCAACTCTTTGATCGGCAACAGGCTGGGCATGAGTCGGAGGAATCGGTGCGCGGCCCTGGCATTCGCGGACCGTTCAATCCGCGTTCCCTTGCCGATCGGGATCGATGGACTCCGCGGCCGAGGGCATGATGAGGCAGGGATTCCCGGGCGAGGGGAACGGTGGCGGAACGGGTGATTTGCACTGCAACTTTCCGCTACCGTGCAATGATGTTCCAAGCGAAACCAGTACTCGTGGTCATCTCCGCCCTCTTGCTCGTTGGCTGTTTGGGCCGGACAAAGGTGGAGGAGCCAGATGCAGCAGTCGTGGGCGACTGGCGTGCTGCAGCGAACGGAACGACGATCACCTTCTCGCGCAGTGGTTTGTATTCGATCGCCATCAAGGAGCAGCCGCGCCCGGTGATGGGATCCTTTACGTTTGACCCGGAGCAAGGAACCTTGGTTATGCAGACGCGTCGCGAGTCACCCATGTGCGCTGATGACATTGGTCAGTACAAGGTGCGCATCGGCAGCATGACCATGGATGTTGAGTTGGTTCGCGATACGTGCGCTCCGCGGTCCAAGTTGATGGTGACATCCTTTGAGCGGGTCAAGGGCGCGGGTTCCAGTCAGGCGGCGGTGCAGCCATGAGATTGCTGCCTTTGCTGTGTATGCGTGTTCGGTTGATCGCCATGACATGTGGCGCTTGCCTTTGTATGCCGGCAGCTGCGCAATCGTCATGGCCGCAAACCGTCAGTGCTGGGGATCGTAGTTTTGTTGTTTACGCTCCCCAATTCAATTCGTACGGTGGCGACATGGTTGGTCTGACTCATGCAGTCACCCGTATGCGTAACGGCGCAGCCAGTATTTCACCTGCGGATATTGGTGTTATGACGGTGTCAGCACAGGCCGTGTCAGCGGCTGACGATGGTGAACTAGAGATTGGGTCATTTCAAGTTGATTCGCTGGCATTTGCTGGGGTAGTGGCGGCGCAGGACGACATTGATGCCATTCAGCAGGCAATAGCTTCCCGTGCCTTTTGCATCACCCGGCGCGCGCTGGTGCATGACATGCAGATTGAGAATTCACGAGCGTCGGGCACGCCTGGCCTTGGCGATTTTGTTCCAAACTTTCGCGTGGAGCGGCAGCGCGCCATGCTCATCACCATTGACGGTGATCCGCAGTTCCAAAACTTGGCCGATACCAATTGGCGACAGGTGATCAATACACCGTTCCTGGTACTGCAAGCGCAGGACGGATCGTTTGTGGTTCGACTTGGCGATGGTCACTGGATGGGAAGCATGCAACTTGCGCAGGGCTACAGTTCCGTTGCTGCGCCGCCCGCCGCAGTCATAGCTGCCATCGGAACTGCGCCGCCGCCGCCCGCTGGAGTGACCGGCGCCGCGCCTGCCGCGCCTGCGCCGGGCGCCATGCCTCCGGCACCTCCTGCGGTCATCGTGGTCACCGAACCAACAGTATTGATCGCCATGAACGGCGAACCACTCCTGGCTGAGGTTGCCCCCGGCGTGCAGTGGGTGGCGAATTCGCGCGCGGTGCTCCTGCGCACCGCGGGCCCCGTGTCATGGTGGACGCTGGCATCTGGTCGCTGGTTCTCTGCGCCCACTCTGGACGGTGCGTGGACCCGTGTTGCGCCTGCGGACGTTCCAGCCGCGTTTCGTTTACTGCCGGGCGGCCGGGTGTTTGATCACGTGAAGGCGAGTGTTCCACAGACGCCGGAGTCAGTAGCGGCGGTCGCGGCGGCGCAGGAGGCTCGTACCGTCCAGATCGTTCGTGCCGCAGCGCGGTGCAGCGTGACGTGGCGCGGCACTCCGCTCTGGCAGGGCATTCCGGGCACACTGCTTCGCGGTTCGGTGAACGCTTCACAGCCAGTCATTGAATGCGATCGGTACTACTACTGCTGCGATAACGCTGTGTGGTTCAGCGCGGCCGCGCCACAGGGACCGTGGCAAGTGTGTGATGATCTGCCAGATGCTATTTCGCAGATCCAGGCATTTTCGCCGCTCTATGCAGCCACTGCTGTTGACATTGTTGGGTCGAACACTGACAGCGTGACGTTCTCGTATGTGCCCGCATACTTGGGTACGTTTGTCGATGATGGCACCGTGGTCTATGGCAATGGTTACGACCAGCCAGGCATAGCGCTCGCTGACAACGGGTGGATGCCGCAGCCGCAGACCTTTGATCTTCCGCTGACCTTCGATATGAATACCGGCACGTTTGCGCCGCCGACTGAGGACGCTGATCAGGACACACAGCCGGCGCTTGATCCGGATGTCCTGGTGGGCGGATGGATCGGCTGGGGTTGGTGCCCGGGCTGGACCAGTGCATGCGGTTGGGGCTGGCGCAATCCAGCATGGTGGTCCGATTGGCGATCGTGGTGGCGCCATTGGAATCCGTACTGGAATCAATGGGCAAATGCGCGAACGGCCGCGCAGCTCGCTCGTGATAACGCGGCAACCGCCGAGCGCAACGCCCGCGAACAGTCCGACGCAGCCCGGCAGCAGGGTGCCGCCGATCAGCGCCGCATTGATTCGCAAGAAGCAGAATGGCGTGCACGCCAAGCGGCGGCACGATCCAGCGCAGACGAAGCCCGCCGCGCCGAACGTGCGGAGGAAGCGCGCCTGCGTGACGCGCGCGATGCAAATCGGCGTGCGCAAGATGAGCGCACGCGCGCCGCAGCGGCATCCAACGGCCCAACCGCGCCGCGCGGAAGTATGGCGTGGTGGTACCAGTATGCAAATGACTACTCAAGCGGATACTTGAGCCGCGCTACGGGATATCGGGATCCGCGTTACGGCGTAGCGGTGGGTCGCGGCGGCAACTTGTAGCCAAGGAGCCGCAGGCTATTCAGCACAACCGATACGGTCGATCCCTCATGCATGATGACAGCAAGCCAGATAGGAATAATTCCTAGGATCGCTAAGGGGATCAACGTAAAGACCATTCCCATGGAGATGAAGACATTCTGCCGGACAATGGATCGCGATGCGCGGCTGATCCCAACAGCAAACGGCAGGCGCATGAGATCATCAGACATCAGTGCAATATCGGCAGCTTCGAGTGCAACATCGGTGCCCGATTTCCCCATGGCAATCCCCACGGTAGCGGCCGCCAGTGCCGGCGCATCATTCACGCCATCGCCCACCATGGCAAGTGCGCCGTACCGGGATTGCAGTTCACGCACGGCGTCAATTTTGTTCTCTGGCATGAGTGCCGCGCGCACTTCATCAATGCCCACCAATCGAGCCACTGCCTGGGCAACCGCCTCGTTGTCGCCAGTGAGCATCACCACCGGCTTGACTCCCAGTGCGTGAAGTTCAGCGATCGCCTCGGCAGCTTCTGGGCGAGGCCCATCAATCAACCCGATGGCGCCAAGGAACTTTCCATCCGCGGCAACCAACATGACCGTGCACGCTTCCGCCTCCAACGAGGCAATCGCGGACGATGCTTCGGCGGTTGCACGCGGTGGTGCACTGGCGTCACGTCCGGCCTCGTCGCCAGTGAAGAGTCGCAGCGCCCCCAGATGAATGCGCTCGCCATCAACCATGCCCGTCATGCCCTTGCCGCGGATCGCCTGCGCTTCAGTGGCCGTCGCAAAGGTGATGCCGCGCGAGCGCGCTGCGCCAACAATCGCGCTTGCGAGCGGATGCGTGGAATGATCTTCAATGGCGGCAGCGGTACGGAGAACGCGTGCTTCGTCGGCTCCTGCAAAGGTAATCACCCGCCGCAGCGCGGGCCGTCCCACGGTCAACGTTCCGGTCTTGTCCATGGCAAAGCAATTGATGGCGCCGAGTGATTCAAGATGCGCGCCACCCTTGATCAATATGCCATGTCGCGCTGCGCGAGCTACGCCGGCGAGCACTGCAGCGGGAGTGCTGATGGCCAGTGCGCAGGGAGAGGCTCCAACTAAGAGCGTCATCGCGCGCAGAAATGCATCGCTCCACGGAAGCCATCCAACCAACGGTGGCAGAATGGCCATCACCACCGTTGAACCAATGACGGCCGGGACATACACCCGCGTAAATCGCTCTGCATACCGCTGCGTGGTGGACTTCTGCCCTTGCGCTTCTTCCACCATGCGGATCATGCGAGTAACGGTGGAATCGGCAGCAATACGCGTGACTTTCACTTCCAGCAAGCCATCGCCATTCAGCGTGCCAGCGAACACGTCGTCGCCGGTTCCCTTTTCAACTGGAATACTCTCGCCAGTAATCGGGCTTTGGTCAATACTGCTCGCACCGGCAGCGACCGTTCCGTCCATCGCTACACGCTCTGCGGGTCGAACCCGCACCAGATCTCCCAGCGCAACGCTTGCAACAGCTATCTCAGTGAATTCATTTCCTCTGCGTACCCATGCGGTCTTGGGCGTGAGTCGTCCGAGTGACCGTATCGCCTTGCGCGCCTGGCCCATGGCGTAGTGCTCCAGCCCGTGCCCAAGGGAGAAGAGCACCAAGAGCATGGCGCCCTCGGCGTACTCACCGATTGCGGCAGCACCCAAAGCAGCCACCGCCATGAGGAAGTCCACATCAAGATGCCCGCGTCGCAGTTCACGCAATCCTTCAGCGAACGCTGACCAGCCAGCCACTAGGTAACTGATGGCATAGAGCGTCCCCCATGCGGCGAGCGGCGCTTCGTTTCGCTGCAGCAACCACCCGGCCAGCAGGGCGGTTGCTGCCACCGCCGGTTCAAGGAGTTCACGGTTGCGGCGCCACCACGGGGCGTCATCGGGGAGTTCTTCAGGGGTACTTTCGCTCACGGGAGCACGAAGGATATCGGGGTATTCGGCTAGCATCGGTGCGCCATGTCAGAAGAAGAATTTCAATTTCCTGCCCCAACCCCGAGCGATCTTGGAGATCACGAAGTTCGCCGCGAGGGCAGTGCCCTTGAAGGCGCTCGCGTGGCGCTTTTGGTGACAGGCGGCATCGCGGCAATGAAGGCTCCGCTGCTGGCTCGGGCATTGCGCCGTCAAGGCGCCGAGGTCACCGCATTCGCAACCACCGAGGCGCTTCGCTACGTTGCGCGCGAAGCCCTTGAGTGGTCATGCACGCGGCCGGTCGTTGTGGAACTCACCGCGGACGCGGAACATCTTTCGGATGCCGCACCGTTTGACTTGTATTTGACCGCCCCCGCCACGTACAGCGTGATTGGCAAATGCGCTCATGGAATTGCCGACACGCCAGTCACTGCAACATTGGCGAGTGCGATCGGTCGCATGGAGCGCGGCAGCGCGGCAGTGCTCTTTGCGCCCACCATGCACGGATCAATGCACAACTCAATTCTGGTGGCCAACCTCCAGTCATTGCACGCTATTGGCTGCACGATTATTTCTCCGCGCGACGAAGGTGGCAAGCACAATCTCCCCAGCGAGCAAGTTCTCGTCGAGGCATGCGCACACGCGTTCTGTGGACTACGGGTGCCGGGTCGCCCGCGCGCTCGTCACTCTTAACCCCTTGATTCGATGGATCATCCAATGAATATTGTCGTGATTGCAGCGTGCGCATCATCCATGGTTGTCCTACCCGCGCACGGAATGCAGGGTGTTTCTGGGCAACCGGTACCTCCGCTACTTGCCCCGACCACCAGCGACGCGCCGCGGTTGGTTTCCGCGCCTGCCGCTAATTCCACTCCTGGGTCCGCGCTGGTTGCACTGGCGCCGCTCACCGAGACCGCCGTACTCAGTGCGCCGGTCCCGACCATCTCCCCGACCTGGGGATATCGCGTGGCGGTCATCGGTACTCGGGTCTTTGCAACGGGACCAGAGCGCGCCATGTCGGCTGGATCGTTCGGACAGATTTGCATATGGGACCGTGCGCCGGACGGAGCATGGAAAGCAAACCTGACTCTTTCACAATTGTCGGATGCCATGCCCGGGGACTACGGATTTCAACGCCTCGAGCGCGGCGGTCCGTTCCTCTTCACCGCGGTGAATCGCAATGGGCTTGGTACTTCGCTGCGCGTGCTGACGCCGCGTGATGGGCAAGTGACAGAAGTGGCCACCGTTGCGTTACCAGCGGGTGCGGACCTCGCTACCTTCGGCTCATGGTTTGCAAGCGACGGCGCAACCTTGGCGATCAGTGCCACCGACATGCGCTTCAACCTCGAAGCCGTAGGCGCCAATCGCGAGGGTGATCCGAAGACATTCATCTATTCGAATCGGCAGGGCATTTGGAATCTTGATGGATTTGTGCGGGCGCCGAGTGCTGCGAATGGCGTACCCACAGAGGCAATGTGGTTTGGTTCGTCGCTTGATGTTGACGGCGATGTCCTAGCAATCGGTCGACCAGCCACCATTCCACCGCGCCAGTCAGCAGTCATGCCGATCTCCGGAACCGCGCGTGTTCATGTGTACCGTCGTATGTCCGGGCAGTGGATGCCAGAAGCGGAAATCCTGGGTGCATCGGTGACGGATATGAAGTGCTTTGGTCTGGGTGTCGTGGTGGAAGGTGATCTGCTCATCGTGCGTGGCATGGCCCCCGATGACTGGCAGGCTCCATCGCGCGTTTGGCTCTTTGCACGGATCGATGGCAAATGGACGCTGCGGCAAGAGCTTGTTCCGCAGACCGGAATTGTCCCTGGCCGTGCCTATGGATTCTCCATGGCAATTTCCAAGGGTCACATCGTGCTTGGCGATACCAGCGCGCGAGGAGTTGATGAAATCGGTGATGCCACCCCAGGCATGGCGTTGGTGTTTGAAGAGCGCAATGGGCAATGGATCAACACCAAGCGTCTGATGCCCGCGGCGCCGTGTGTGCAGCGAAGTTTCGGCAACGATGTCGCTATCGATTGGCCGATCGTTGTGGTCGGCCGTACCAAGAACACCAACCTCGGCCTTGAGCCGGGTGGCGCGTACGTCTTTGATCTAGCCGGTGACGGTCAGGCCGTCTCGCCGCGGCCCCAGTAACGGACCACGAAGGCACCAGCGGTGGCGCCACAGAGAAGTGACATAGCAGTTGCCCACTTGTCCCATGGCAGCGGCTGATGCCAGGCGCTCAACTTTATCCATGGGTTCCAGCCGATGGCGAGCGCCGCAAAGATGGCGGCCCACAAGGCGTTGCCAGCACGCACGCTGACACCGGACCCGATCAGGAAGATCCCAAACAGCGCGGCTTGCGACCACACCACGAACGGTCCATCGTTGATGATTCCTGCTCCGCGCAGAAGCAGGTAGATCGCGGCGAACATGACAGCGAAGAGGGCACCCTTTGGCATACCCCTTTCTTCGGCATGGCTGCCGTCGGATCCTTACAGTTCCGTGGCGACGCTGCACTTCGGGCGCGAGCTTGTCCCAATAACACCGCAGACGCCTGTATTCGCCGTACACTTAGGCGCAGATGAACGCAGACCGAGCCCGGATCGCGGAACTTGCCGAGGCGGCGCGGCGCTTGCCAACGGCAGAGCGGCGTGCGTTCTTGGATGGATTCCGGCTTGATCCTGAAACGCGCCGCGCGGTTGACAACGCGTTGGCCTCGGACCCAACGCGTGCATGGACTCCTTCAAAAATCGAGCCGGCTGCCGATGAAATTGCGCACGTTGGCGCCACCATTGCCATGGCGAAGGAAGATCTTGCCGCTCTGAATGTCGGCGGCAACGGTGTGGCCCAGCCGCTGCCGATTGATGCGGCGCACGCTATGGATCCATACGTCGGAAAGGAACTTGGCGGAGTGAAGATTGAGCGCGTGATTGGTTCGGGCGGGATGGGCCGCGTCTATCTGGGTACCGATCTGACATCCGGAACACGCGTGGCACTGAAAGTATTGCTGCGCACGCTTCGCGATGAAGATGTCCGTAAGCGATTTGACCGCGAGGGACGCATGATGGAAAAGCTGCGTCATCCCGGCATTGCGACCGTGTTTCGCACTGGCATTGAGCAGGATGCCGATGTCGATATCCCTTACATCGTGATGGAGTATGTCGAAGGGGTTCAGACCATTTCCGATTACGTCTTCCGTGAGCGACTTGGAACACGCGAAACGGTTGACGCATTTCTTCAAGCGTGCGATGCCGTTGCATTTGCGCATCGCGAGGGGTACGTCCATCGCGATATCAAGCCGCCGAATATTCTTGTTGATCGCCATGGACGTGTGAAAGTCATTGACTTTGGCGTGGCGCGCGCCATCGCTGTTGATAATGCAGCGGCCACTATTCGCACTGAAACTGGGCAATTGGTAGGCACCATGCAATACATGAGCCCAGAGCAATTCATTGCCGACCCGCGCGGGATTGATGCGCGCACCGATGTGTACGCCCTGTGTACCGTGTTGTACGAATTGCTCACCGGTGTGCAGCCGCATGATTTGCGCGGCTTGCCAGTGCACGAGGCCGCGCGACTGGTGTGCGAGACGCAGCCGGCCGATGTTCGCGAATGTAATCCGCGCCTTGACGATCAATTGGCGGCGATTGTCATGGATGGACTGAGCCGAAAAAAATCGCAGCGTCCCGATGACGCGCGCGCCTTGGCGCTGCGCCTTCGTGGCTGGGTGGTGAACGGTTCGCGTACTTCCACTGCTGCTCCAGTAGCCACCGAAAGTACCCGCAGTCGTCACGTTGGTTTGCGGCCGGAAGCAGAGCGCCCGCGTATCGCGATTGGTGCTGGTGGAGTGGTGCGCATTGATGGAAGTGATGTCAAGACGTCACGGCCGGCACGCGCGCCGCGCCGCGGTGCATGGATCGGTGGATTTCTGCTCGTATGCGCGGTTGGTCTCGCCCTCGCTGTGTCGTTCGGGTTGATCGATGTACGCGCCTTGGTGACGCGCGCTCGCACATGGATTGAAATGGTGAGTGGCATGGCATCCGGAAACAGTGCGGCGAACACTGCTCCTCCAGGAAGTCCCGGAGCTGGCGGGTCGCCGGGGGCATCCGGATCATCCGGGGTGTCCGGGTCATCCTCAAACGCTGCCGCGCCCAGCGTTCGCATGTCGCAGTTTCAAGTGATTAGCGCACCGCTCGGTGCATCCGTTACGGTCGATGGAACGGCGCGCGGTCGTACCCCTGCGGTCATCCTGATACCGGCAACAGCCGCTCCGCACGCCGTTGAGGTGACCTTGGAAGGGTGGAAGACCGCGCGCAGCTCATGGGTGGGTGCAGACACGCCCATCGTTGCCATCAACATGGAGCCAACCGCAGCGGTCGAAAGCCTCCCGCGGCTCTTCACTTTGGACGTTGGAGCATTGCCGCGCGGCGCAACGCTTCGGATGACTGTGCCCAACGATCAGCAATTTACGGGCGGAACGTGGTACGTAGCGTTGCCATTCGTCAAGAGCGCTGGAGCGTGGCAAGCAAAGGACATTGTCCTCGTCGCCAGTGATGCTGCGGGCAAGCCGTTATTGATTGAGCACGGAACGCGACAGTCCACTGGTGAGGCGCGGCTGACGGTACTTCCTGAAGATGCGGAGACTCGCATTCGTATCCGCGTGCACTGAGCGTGCTTGCTGTGAGTGGATAGCTTTGAAAGCGCAGATTCAGTGGCCGGGGCGCATGTTCTTCGACATATTGAAGATCGGTAGCAGCATCGCGGACGCAATTCCGCCAACCACCAAACCCATGCCGACGATCATGATCGGCTCCACCATGCTGGTGGTTGATTTGACCGCGATATCCAGGTCATCTTCTGCAGCAGTTGCGGCGTGTTCCAGCACCTCAGAAAGTCGACCAGATTTCTCGCCGCTGGCAATCATCGCCACGACATTGCGCGGGACGAAGTCGAATTCACGGAAGGTAGGCGCAATTTCTTGCCCCTTACTGATGCGATCCTCAAGAAGAATCCACAACTTGGTGTAGTGCACGTTGCCGGTTACTTCCCGGCAAATTCGCACTACGTCAATCAGTGAAACGCCAGCCGAAAGCAGGGTGGCCATGGTGCTTGAGAAACGCACTAAATACAGGCATCGGAACATATGTCCCAAGACCGGCATCCGAAGTTTGAGCGTATCAACAGTGATACGACCCGCTTCAGTGCGCGCGTACCACCACGTACCGCCCACGATGGCAGCGAGCGCCGGTCCATAGATCATCCATCCCGTGCGCAGGAAACTGCTGAGCCACACCAAAGCCTTGGTTGGTGCGGGTAGACGGTCGCCTTGCGCCTTAAAGAGCGGTCCAAACTTTGGAAGAACGAAGACCATGATGATGACCACTGCCAGCACTGCCACAATCAGCATGATGGCCGGGTACATCATCGCGCCCTTGATTTGCTTACTGGTTCGACGCGCCTTGGAGAGGTCCTTGGAGACACGCGCCAACATTTCGTCCAACTTGCCCGATGCTTCGGCGGCGCGCATCAACGAAACGAGCAGCGCTGGAAACACCCGTGGGTACTTTCCAAGGACAGCACTAAAGTCTTCACCCTCGCAAACATCGGTCCGAATGAGTCGCACAAACTCAGCAACATCCTTCTTCGAAGCCTGTTCTGCGTAGGTGTCAAGTGATTCTGCAAGTGGAACGCCAGTGCGGAGCATCACTGCAAGCTGCTGGCAGAATGAAACGACGTCGTCCTTGGACATAGCCCGTGAGAGCCGACGGCGCAGCCGAGCGGGGTTCGATTCCTGGCCGACTGCCGCAGCCATGTCTCCAAGTTCCACTGACAGAATTGCCAGGCCTTGCTGACGGAGTTCGCGCACTGCACCTGCATGATCATGTGCTTCCACCACACCTTTGACCAACGCGCCGCCCTCGGAGCGGCGGGCGCGGTAGGTGAACTTCCGAGTAGAAGCAGCAATTGCAGCAGATTTATCAGCGGCGGCAGGCACCATAGACCTCCTCAATTGTGGTCATTCCTTCAAGCACCTTCTGGACGCCGTCGTCCCAGAGGGTGCTAAATCCGCCCGCCTTCAGAACCTCGCGAATCTTGGCTGGTTCTGCGTGTGCGCAGATCGCATCGATGAGTGCTTCGTCTGGCACCATCAATTCGTACACACCCAATCGACCGGAAAGGCCAGTGTCATGGCACTTGCGGCATCCGGTGCCCTTCCAGAGGCGGCTGCACATTGGTGCGTATTCGCCAAGAGACTTGAGCTGCTGTGCGTCCGGTGAAAATTCTTGCTTGCACTGGCTGCAGATGCGGCGTACCAGACGCTGCGCAAGAACGCCCTTCAAACTTGCTGCAACCAAGAACGGCTCAACGCCAAGGTTTTGGAGTCGGGTGATGGAACTTGGCGCATCGTTGGTGTGCAGCGTGCTGAGCACCAAGTGACCGGTGAGCGCAGCTTGAACCGCAATCTGACCAGTCTCGCCGTCGCGAATTTCACCGACCATGATGATGTCAGGGTCTTGGCGGAGCAGGGCGCGAAGAGCGCCGGCGAATGTGAACCCCGCCTTCGGATTGATTTGCGCCTGGTGAACGCCCTGCAAATTTGCTTCCACCGGATCTTCAACCGTGGAAACGTTGCTAGCGACGGTGTCAAAGGTGCCCAGCACCGAATACAGCGTGGTGGACTTGCCCGATCCAGTTGGTCCAGTCACCAAGACAATTCCGTAGGGCTGATCGATCACGCCCTGGAAAGTTTCCAGCATCTTTGGTCGGAAGCCCAACTTCTCCAATCCCAGCTTGGCGGTCGAAACATCAATGATTCGCATCACGATCTTTTCGCCGAACTTTCCAGGTAGGGTGCTGACGCGTAGGTCGATGGCGCGTCCCTTGACGCGCACAGAAATCTCGCCGTCCTGTGGTACGCGGCGCTCGGAGATGTCCATGTGCGCCATGATCTTCACGCGGCTGGAAATAGCAGCGTGCATGCGATACGGCGGGCTCAACTTGTGAAACAGAACGCCATCGATGCGGTAGCGAACCCGCAGGTGGCCTTCGTCAGGTTCAATGTGGATATCGCTGGCGCCTTCGGCGGCTGCACTGCAGATCATGAAGTTCACAAGTTTCACCACTGGGCCGACATCATCAGTGGCGTCGAAGCCCATCATCTCCTCGACGCGCTTCTCCTGCAGCTGATAGTCAGCCTC
>JBDKKN010000180.1:0-10782 GCA_039796075.1 Planctomycetota bacterium
GCGATTTGCGTGGTGGCGTGAGCTTGATTTACTCGGTCAATATGCCGGCGGGATCAGATTCTGAAACCAAGTCAGAATTGCTCAAGCAGACCATTAAGACCCTTAAAAACCGCGTCAATCCGCAGGGTGTTCTGGACTTGACCATGACGCCACAGGGCGAGGATCGCATCGAAGTGGTGATGCCGCTTCCAGGCGACGAAGTTCGTGTTTCGCAGAAGGCGTATACGGATGCTCTTGATGCGCTGCTCGCCAAGGCTCGTCTCACGCCGCGCGAACTGAACACCGCGCTCGTGGAGGGCAAGGCCGTTGACTTGGCCAAGGGTGACGCAACGCGCGCTGCTGAATTGACCAAATTGCAATCGCTGTGGAGCGCCGCTCGCGATGGTCGCGCTGCCTACGACGCTGCGATTGCTGCAGGCAAGCAGGGCGCTGATCTTGATGCGTCTGCTGAAGCTGCCGCAACTGCCGAGGTTGCTTACGACGAACAGCGCGCCAAGGTGCAGACCGGCGCGCTGACCTCCAGTCGCTGGACGCGCGTTGTGGCATTGCCGCAATTGGCCAAGAAGGGCGAAGATCGTGCTACTGCGGTAACGCAACTCAAAGTGGAGTTCCCATCCGCGGCCACGGAGATTGACGCCGCACTGGTGAACTACGACGCCTACGCAGCCTTGCGCACCGTGCTTGATGACCCCGAAGACTTGAAGCGCCTCTTGAGGGGCGCCGGCGTGTTGGACTTCCATATCGCGGTCACCACGCAGAATTCGCTTGGCGTGAATGTCGAAGAACTGCGCAAGCAACTTGCTCAAGGCGGCCCCCTTGCGGCCGAGAGTCCGGTGGCTCGTTGGTTCAAGATCAACAGCATCGATGAGTGGGCAAACACGCCCGCGCAGCGCGAAGCGCTTGAAGCAAATCCAGCTGGTTTCTTCGCTTCCAGCCGCGGTTTGACCGCGGGAACCGGACCGGACAAGTCCATCTACGTTCTTCTCTGGATCACCCCGGACCGCAGCCTGACTCACGAGCCAGGCGGCAAGGAATGGGCCATGAAGCGCGTCGGTCGCACCAGCGACGAACTCGGCCGCGTTGCCGTCAGCTTTGAGCTTGATGATTCCGGTGGCATCGAGATGGGTCGCCTCACTGGCGCCAACGTTAATCAGCCAATGGCCATCGTTCTGGACAATCAGGTCTACACCGCGCCCAACCTCAACTCCAAGATCAATGACCGCGGCCAGATCAGTGGCAACTTCAGCGAGAAGGAAATTGATTACCTCGTGCGCGTTCTTGCATCGGGCTCGCTCGGTGCGCGACTTTCTCCTGAACCCGTATCGGTCAGCGTCCTTGGGCCGGCCATGGGTAAGGACAACCTGCAGCGCGGACTGAACAGCGTGCTGATCTCGGTGCCTGCCACCTTTGCCATCATGGCGCTTTACTACTTCATCCCAGGAATCATTGCGAACATCTCGCTCCTGGTGAATGCCTTGATCATCTTCTACGCCATGTCACTGGTGGATGCCAGCTTCACGCTGCCAGGTCTGGCCGGCATCGCGCTGAACTTGGGTATTGCCGTTGACAGCAACGTGCTGATTTACGAGCGCCTTCGTGAAGAATTGGTCGATCGCAAACAGCCGCTCCTTGATGCCATCGATACCGCCATGCGCCGCGCGCGCACAGCGATCATCGACGGCAATATGACGCACTTGATCGTGGTGGTTGTTCTCTACTGGTTCGCGGGTTCTGAAGTGAAGGGCTTTGCGCTCGTCATGGGAATCGGCGTATTCAGCACACTTGCTGCCGGCTTGATAGTGACGCAGGTTCTCCTACGCCTCTACGCACTTGGCCTCAACGCCAAGACCATGCCCATGCTGCCGATCGTGGTGCCCGCTCTCTCGCGCGCCTTGCAACCATCGATTGACTGGCTCCGCTACCGATTCATCTTCTGGGGCGGCGCCATCGTGGTGGCAATCATTTGCATTTCCGCCACCCTTGGTCGCGGTAGTGACATCTTTGAGACAGAGTTCCGCGGCGGAACCACCATGACCATGTCCACGCGTACGGCGCGGGCTGGCGAGGACGCGTTCGGTGGTCACCTGGCCATGGCGCGCAGCGCAGTGGAAGAACGCCTGCACGCGCTCGGCGCAGCCAACAGTGCTGATCCGGTGCTTTCGGAGCTTCGCAATGCCACCGTCCTGACGGTCGGTGAGACCAATGCGGCGCTGGAGTCGTCGGCATTCCAGATCAAGGTTCCCAACCCATCCGGAGTTTCCGAAGACACACCGATTGCCAACATCTTGGTCTCGGCAGTCGTTGAGGTGTTCAAGGACGACATGGATATCCGCCGTCCGGTGAAGTTTGCCGGTCTTGGCGTTGCTGCATCGACGGGCCATTCGTATCGCATCGATCGCCCCGGACTCGGCGAAGTCATCGGGCGCCCAACGCTCGATTACCCAACTGATTCGGCCATCGGTGGCGTTGCCATTGTGGTCAGTGACGTGGAACCGCCGCTCGCTCCCGCCGATGCCTTGGAGCGCATTCGGCGCATGCGTAGCAGTCCGGCGTTCGCCGAAGCGGGCGGACGTTCGGTGGACGTGGTGGGCCTTGACGCTGCAGGTAACGGCACCTTCAAGTCTCTGGCGATCGTGGTTGCCGACCCGGATCTTGCCGGCGCGCAACTCTCTGACGTGGCATGGCAGAAGAACTACGCCGACCTGGAGTGGAACTTGGTCTCCTCGGCGTTGAGTCAGCAGGCATCACTCGAACAGGTCTCCAGCATCTCCCCATCGGTAGCGCGCGACCTTGCGTCGCAGGCCACCCTGGCAGTGTTGCTTTCCTGCGTCGGAATGTTGGTGTACATCTGGATCCGATTCGGTTCGCTCCTGTATTCCGTGGCGACCGTCATCGGTGTGGTCTTCAATATTTCCGTTTGTCTGGGAATGTTGGCGATGACCAAGTGGATCGGAGATACCCAGTTTGGGCATTTTCTACGCATTCAAGACTTCCGCATTGACCTGAACGTCGTCGCCGCTCTGTTGGTGGTCATCGGTTACTCGCTCAACGACACGATCGTCATCTTGGACCGTGTGCGCGAGAATCGTGGCAAGTTGGCACACGCTTCGCGTTCCATCATTAATGAGTCGCTCAATCAGACCTTCAGCCGAACGCTGCTCACCGGTGGCTGCACGGCGGCCACTCCTATCGTTCTTTATCTGGTGGGCGGGCCGAGCATGCAGCCGTTCGCATTCACATTCTTTGTCGGACTGGTGGCAGGTACGTTCTCATCTGTCGCTATTGCCGCTCCGCTTGTCTACGTACCCGGCGATGGAACGCCGGAGACTGATGGGGCGGCATCCCGCGCCCTTGCATCGCCGGCGTCTGCATGAGCCGTCATTGATTGAACTATTGCTGCGGGCAACGCGTCCGCAGCACGATCGGATTCGCCACGGAAGGAGATTTTCCACATGTCTAACGGAGCCCGTCTCTCAGCAGTGATCGTGGTGGTGGCAGTTGCCGCCATCGGCCTGTACTTCGCCTTTATGACCCCCTCAGGTCCCGCGCGGACTGAGAATCCCAAAGCGCCCGTCGACGCCTTGGTATCGCCGGACTCGGCGCAAGGAATCGGCGAGATGACTGGCTCTGCGGCAGCCGACGCTGGCGCCGCCAACGGAGCGCCGCCACCTGAGGCGTTTGGCGCGGGCAGCGGAACCATCGCCGTTCCCGGAACCACCGACTCGCCAGCCTCAACGACTGGTGCCCCAGGTGCAGGCGCTGGATCTCTTACCGGCGGTGCCGCCGGCGCCGCAGCTGCGACCACTGCCAATTCAACACGTCCGGTGACCCCTGTGACCCCGGTCACCCCCACCGGTTCCGGCGTCGCCGGTTCGTCGACCACTGGTACTTCCAGTGGCGGAGCGGTTGTGCCTCCGGTGAAGGTCGTTGCCGCACCAGCAGCACCAGCTGCCGGTACCACGCAGTACACCATCAAGTCCGGCGACACCCTTGAGGGCATCGCTCGCGCGCAGATGGGCGACGGACAGAAGTGGCAGCTCATCGCTGCAGCCAATCCCGGCCTTGATCCAAAGGCTCTCAAGATTGGCCAGAAGATCACCATCCCTGCCAACACCGCGACGGCTATGAAGGACAAGGCAGCGGCTCCAGCGGGCAGCACCACGGCCGCGGCTCCAAACACCTACACCGTGCAGAAGGGCGACACGCTCATCGAGCTTTCCCGCAAGTTCTACGGGAACGACGCCGAATGGAAGCGCATCTTGGAAGCCAATGTCACCACGCTGAAGGGCGACGCCAAAGCGATCGCTCCTGGCATGAAGTTGGTGATTCCGGCCAAGCGCTAACGGCGCCGCTGGTCGACACCTCGAATGACCCCCGTACCCCGAACTGCCCTTTACCGGACGCAGACCTCGGGGCACGGGTTTTTTTATGATTTCGTGAAGTGAAATAGACCGCACGTCGCTGAGACGCGTACACATTGTGTTACCGGAGTTGGTGCTGACCCCCATGGCGCCCAAATCTACGTAATTACCGATCCGACCTGTCCCCACGACCGCCTTATCTGAGAACAACTTCTATGCCGCAAAACATCACCCATCACGCCGCCCCCGCCGTCCGTATTGGTTCATCAGTCCTCTTCATTGCGTCGATCGCCGCCGTCATGGGTTCGCTCCCGGTACCGCAGGCAACGACCGTGGCAACAGCCGTGCCGGCCGACACGTCCTCAGAACGGACGATGATCGGTTTCGAGCCAGTGTGCGTGGCAGAGATGCCTGGTGTGCCGTTATCGCTTTGCTTCATGCCTGGGACGTCCGCGGAAGAAGTGAACCAAGTCACCCAGAGATTGGTGTCGTACTGGGCGAAGAACCTTGCAGAGCGCCCGTTGGCAGGCGAGGGTGATGGCGGCGCCGCGTATTTCACCACTACGCGATGGGTATTGTCCGGCAGTTCTACGCAAGGTACACCAGTCACTCTGAGATGGTCGATGCCTGCCGACGGTCTTTCAATTCCGGACGACCTTGCCGGCGGTGCCGCTTCGCCGAACAACCTGAATGCCACGTTCGTCACCAAGTTTGGATCGCTTGAGGCGGGCAAGAATCTGCTTCGACAGGTCTATGCGCGCTGGTCTGAACTCTCGGGCGTGAACTACACCGAGCTCACCGATGACAATGCAGTGTGGGGCTCATCGGGTAGTACTACGCGCGGGGACATTCGAATTGTGGGTCGTACGTTCGCAAATTCCGGTGGCGTCTTGGCGTACAACTTCTTCCCAAACAATGGCGACATGGTGATCGTCACCTCCAACAGCAGCGCTTGGTCAGCGGCCAACAATAATCGGTATTTCCGCAACATTCTTGCTCATGAACATGGCCACGGCTTGGGCTTTGATCACGTCTGCCCAGCCAACAGCTCCAAGCTGATGGAGCCGTTCATCTCAACTACCTTTGATGGTCCACAGAACGATGACATCCGCGCGGTGCAGCGTCAGTACGGCGACAATTACGAGCCCAACGACACCCTTGCTACCGGCTCCGCAGTCATCAATGCGTCTGGCGGTACCACGTTGACCAACCTGTCGATTGATGACAACTCTGACGTTGACTACTACAAGTTCAACGCCAACGCTGGAGGAACCATCACGGTGCTTGCCTTCCCAACGGGCCCGAGCAGTTACCTGAACGGTGTACAGAATTCCAACGGCAGTTGCAGTGCGGGTACGTCGGTGCTGCCACTCGTCGTTCAGGACCTGGTTGTCAGTATCTACCGTGGATCAAGCACAACGCCACTCATCGTGCAGAATGCATCCGGTCCAGGGGCTGTCGAAACGATCTCCACTTTCGCATTTCCTGCATCGGACGTGTACTCCATCAGGGTGTCGTCGGCGATCACTACTGACGACGTTCAGCTCTACACCTTGTCCACCACCATCGTTGCGGTTGCGCCACGTATCGGTGACTTTGATGGCAACGGCATCGTCAACGGTGGCGACTTGGGAATTCTCCTGGCCGTGTGGGGTCCCATCACCTGTGGCTCACCATACGACCTGAATGGTGATTGCGTCATTAACGGCGCAGATCTCGGTATCTTCTTGGCCGACTGGGGCTGATTCGGCCCTGCGACTCAAGCGGCGGCTTGACTGAAATGCATCGGGCCTGATGACCTGCGGACGGCCGCAGATCATCAGGCCCGATTTCATTTTTCATCATGGCCGGCACGCCGTCGCTGACCGCTTAGTTCCGCTCCCAGGCACCTGCGAGGGCATCGGAGGGCCTGTTGGCGTCCTCATGGCTTCCCACGCCTGCTCCCTGGCTCTGGCTTTGACGTTGCGCCTCTTCGGCCTGGGCAGCATCCACGGCCTCCTTGGCGATGGTGCCGTCCTTGCCAACCTGCTCGAAGCGCACGCTGACCCGCTTGCTGACGCCGCGCTGCGGCATGGTGATGCCGTAGAGCTGGTCGCAGGACTGCATGGTGCGCTTATGGTGGGTGATGACAATGAAGTGGCTACCGGAGAGGAATTCACGGAGCACGTTGCAGAATCGCTCCACGTTGGCTTCGTCGAGTGCGGCATCCACTTCGTCCAGGATGCAGAACGGGCTCGGCTTGCTCTTGAAGATGCTCATCAGCAGAGCAACGGCGGTCATGGTCTTCTCTCCGCCGGACAGCTGACTGATGACGCGCGGCTCCTTGCCGGGTGGCTTGGCGCGAATTTCCACGCCCGACTCCAAGATGTCAACCTCGCCGGTGACTTCGTCAGGAACCAGGAATAGGTCGGCACTACCGCCGCCGAACAGGCGTCGGAACATCCCGCCGTTACCCGCAAAGTTTTCACGAACCGTGTTGAACACCTGCTCAAAGCGCACCCGGGTGACAGCGTCAAGCTGCACGATGAGTTCGCCGAGCAGGGTGGTCGCGGAATCGATGTCGCTGACTTGGCGAACCAATTCCTCGTTGCGCTGCTCCAGCTGCCCCTCTTCCTCGATGGAGTCGAGGTTGACGTTGCCAAGCTTGCGGATTTCATCCTTGAGTGAAGCCAGTTCCTTCTCCGCGGCACCGCGGTTGGTCTGCGCCCACTCCGGCAGCGCCCGTGCGGCAACATGTTCGGCATAGCCACTGCCAAGATCAAGTTCCAGGTCACTCAGCGCGGACTCTTCCAAGGCCTCGCGCTTGATTTCCACCTCACGTCGCCCAAGTTCCACGCTGTTCCAGTTGCGCTCCAAGATGTGCGCCTGGTCGCGGGCGATGCGCAGTGCGGTGGCTGCTTCTTCGGTACTCCGCTGCGCTGCGGCAACCGCCAACGCGGCGCCTTCCAAGCCCTCAGTGAGCCCAACCAATTCGGTGGCAGCGGCCTCGGAAGCCACACGTGCTTCCGCAATGGTGGACTCGTAACGATCGATCTGCTGCTTGCGCCGGTCAGCCTGCTCAGCGGCGTGCACGCGCTGCCGTTGTTGCTCATCGCGGGAGAGCTCAGCGGTCCGACGCTCGCGGCGCAGGACATCAAGCGCCGAATTGCGCTCACTGCTGGTGACACGCGCAGTGGAAAGTGCTTCTGCGGCGGCCTCGGCTTTGGCAATCGCCTTGGTGGCGTCTGCATCGGCAACCGCGTGGCGACCAACCAGGGCTTCAAGCATGGCACGCGCTCGTCCAAGCCGCTCGTCTACTTCAGCGCGTTCGGTACTGAGGGTGCGAATACGCCGCATCAGTTCGTCTGATTCCAAGGAAAGCGTGGACTGCTCATGTTCAACGCGCTGGATCATCTGTTCGCAGCGATCGCGTTGGTACTCAGCATCAATGATGCCGCGCCGAACATTGGAGAGACGGTCTTCCACCTGACGGTGGCGGAGGCGCGCTTCATCGGAGCGGGCAAGCAGCACCGCGGCTTCACCCTCCAAGAGTTCCATCTCAATGGCCAAGATCGTCAACCGCTGGGTCAGTTGCGCCAATTCAGCGCGACGAGCCAAGAGGCCTTCGCCCGCGCCGTTGCCGGTGGGGGTACCCACGGTGACGCGCCCGAGGGCGTCGACCAACTCGCCCGCACGGGTAACGATCCGGGCACCCGCATGGGTGGTGGCCGAAGCCTCCAGTGCGGTGGCCAAGTCAGCAACCACCCAGGTGTCCGCCAGTAGGCGATGCACCAGCGTGGCAGCAGCGTCGCGCACCCGCACGGTGGCGGATACCGGCGCAATTCCGGGGCGGGGTTCGCGCACAGCGGCGTTCACTGCCGGCAATTCCGCGGAGGCCATGGTCACTCGCCCGCGCACGGTGGCGCAGGTGGTGGCAACTGCCAGCACGGAATCTCCGTTGTCCACCACCAGCAATTCCAGATCTCGCCCCAGCGCCGCTTCGGCGGCGGCAGCGTCGGCCATCTCGGTTTCGATCCAGTCGCCCAGGATTCCTAGGACAGAAGGGAAGCGATTGCGGTCACCAACTACTTCGCGCACCGCTTCATCAACGCCTTCACGGGCGCGTTGCATTTCTTCCAAGAGTCGGCTGCGGCTTTCAACCGCGGTCCGCTCATCGCGCAACTCGGAGAGTCGGCGCGAAAGTCCAGCATGGCGATCGCCAAGCGAGGTTGCATCGGAGATATGGATGTGCACGTCGGATTCCAGGCGAATCGCCTCGTCCAGTGCCACCATGCGCCGCACCACGTGTTGGTTGCGCGCCGCGCGTTGCGCGTCAAGCTCAATGATGAACGGCTCCCGACGACGCTCAATGCGGGAGAGTTGCTCTTCCAGTCCGCGCTCGCGCTCATCGACCGAGGCAAGGTGCGAAGCAGTGCGGGAAATTTCCCGATCAGCAGAGACGGTTTGCTCGCGCAGGCGATCCGCCGCTAGGCGAGTCTGTTGCGCTGCTTCAGCGGTACGAGCACGCGCGTCGGATGCGGTCATCACGCCGCGCTCAGCCTCATTCGCTGCCTCGGCTGCACCGGCCACGCGCTCAGCGGTGTCGTCAATCTGTGCAGTGAGCTCAGTGATGCGCGCCTCAAGTTCGGCCAGACGCATCGAGTCGGAAGCGGCCTGCTCACTTACTTCACTCAACCCGCGACCCGCCAGTTCCATTCGCTGCGCAGCTTGCTTCTCGGTGCCGAGCGCCTCAATGCGGCGCTGCTCCAGCGCGCGCTGTGCGTCCTGGGCTGTTTGTCGAACGCCCTCCACCTGGTTGCGTCGGTCTTCAAGGAGCGCAATAGCGCCGGACAACTCTTGCCGATCACGCTCCAGGCTCGCTAACTGACTGGTGAGGCCGGAAAGTTGCTCGCGGTAGTCGTGATACAGGTCAAATGCCACTGCTTGGCGCAGTTCACGGCGGCGCAGATCAAGCGTTTGGAAGCGACGTGCTTTTTCTGCCTGACCCTTGACAATGCGTAGGCGGCGCTCGGTGCTTGCAAGTTGCTCGCGCACCAGCACCAGGTTCTTCTCAGCGCTCTCCAGTTTGCGCTGCGCTTCCACTTTGCGCGCACGGAACTTGGCAACACCGGCTGCTTCTTCAAGAATCGTTCGGCGTTCAAGCGGGGCGGCGCGCAACATAGCGTCGACCTTTCCCTGCTCGATGATGGAATAGGCATCGTTACCGATACCCGTATCCATGAAGAGTTCCTTGATGTCACGCAAGCGCACCTTGCGCCCGTTGATGAGGTACTCGCTGCGGCCGTCGGCATAGAGTCGACGGGTGACTTCCACTTCGTCGGTGTCGACGGGCAGGCCGCGATGGCGCACGGCGTGGCGATTGACCGCCATGCTTCCGTCAGCGTCGTCTTCGTCAACGTGTTCGGAATGTTCGGCGCGCGCGTCAACTTCAGCAGCCAGTACGGCCGGAGCTGGTGCAAGCCGGGCTTGCTCTTCAGCAGTCAGCACTGGATTGTCAAAGACCAAGGTCACGCTTGCCATACCGCACGGCTTGCGCGTGGCGCTACCTGCGAAAATGACATCCAGCATGGCGCCGCCGCGCAGGCTCTTGGCACTGCGTTCGCCAAGTACCCACTTGATTGCGTCAACGACGTTGGACTTGCCGCATCCATTTGGTCCAACCACGCCAATGATCGGCGCGTCGAAACGGAATTCGGTGGTGTCGGCAAAACTCTTGAAGCCGCTCAGAACGAGTCGGGAAAGTCGCAAGGCAAGACCTCCTGTCGGGTATTCGTCGCGTCCCTTCCTGGAACGCGCGGCTCATATGGACTACTCAGACCGCCTACCCCGAGCAAGGGGCAATTGGTCAACGTGGGACAGTATCCTTCCGCGCCTTCGCGGCATCAAGTCCAGATCCAACGGAAGCTGTCTCTAAATCGCTTCCGCGGCTGGCTCCGATCTCCGAAATGCTCCTCGGGCCGACCTCGTCAGAATTAGAATCTTCATCTTCTGCCGTAAATTCAGGTCGCAAATCCTTCTCGCCCTTGTCATCCCGGAGCACCTCGGCCAGGATTCGGTCCTGCTCGGCCCGGAAATCGCAATCAATATATTTCAGCCGCCACAGCTCGTGGAGGGCGCTGATGGTCTCGCTGTAGGTGAAATTGAGGCCGGACTCCGGTCGGTCGGGCGTCGGGCGTCGGGCAAAGTAGCTGACCATGGAGGACATATCCGGCTTTACACGGTCAACCACGGCAGGCGTTTCTGGGCGTTCGCGATAGAAGACTTCCAGAAGTTTGTCGCCTTCATCGGCCTTGATGATCAATCGACCGCTCCATGTGTAGAGCGTCATCGGGCGCTTCACTTCCACGTCTTCGCCAAAGATCACAATGCGTGGCTGTCCACTCTGTGACACGTAAATCATCTTGTACTTACTGGGCACAAT
>JBDKKN010000181.1:0-2603 GCA_039796075.1 Planctomycetota bacterium
TTCATGGTGGGCGTAGGGCCTCCTAAGCCCAAGTTGATAACTGTATGTTGACAGGAGGGGGCGATCAACCCCCCAATTCACGGCGGAATCGAGCGAATCCCCGGATTTAGCCCAAGATTGAGCGGCGCCGCTTCACGTAGTCCCAGACTACGAAGCGGTCGAGTTCCCGTCCGGCAACAAAGAACACGCGGCCACCGGTTGATTCGGCCATGCGGTGCGCAAACTGCACATCGTCTTCGGTCTGGCTCCAACTTGGCAGCAGGAACACATTGATAGTGATGCCGGCCTCTTTGCAGCGCATGGCCTCGCGAATGGTTTCGCGCTCTGTGCGTGGATCCGGCGGATACATCATGTACAGATCGCTGCCCTCAAAGTGCGCGGTCGGCAGTCCGTCAGTGATCAGCATCACTTGGCGATTTGGCGTTGGCCGACCGCCGAGCCACTGCCGCGAAAGTTGCAACGCACGCTGAATGTTGGTGAAGTGCAGCGGCAGATCCATCTCCGTGATGTCCGGGTCCGACATGTCCGCGCGCAAGCGCACCACGGACTCCCGAATGGTGACCGGCTTGGGCATGATGCTGGGAATTTCGCCGGACGACCGCAACTTTGCAACGGTGTACATCTCAACAAACTGCAAATAGTCGCCGGGGTAGTCGCTGCGAATCAGACCATCGAGCGCCATTGCCATGCGCTTGGCTTGCACGTACTGACCACCATTGCGCATGGAGCCAGACATATCCATGATGACTGCCGTCGCGCACTTTGGTTGTTGGCGCGTCTTGTGCACCACCATGTCGTCGGAGCGCATGCGTACCGGAGTGCCTGGCGCGCGCGGACCGTCCGCTGATTCACGGAGCAGGGCATTCACCATGCTCTGTGGAATGTCCATGGCGGACGGACTATCGCCAAATTCATAGGGGCGCGTGGAAGGCAATTCCACCGCGCCGTCTGGGCTGGCAACGCCTTCGTGCCGGCCGCTCCGCGCTGCTTGCAGACCGCCAAAGATGGTGGCAAGCAGGCTGCGTTGGTACAGGCGCATGGCCTTGGGGCTGACTTGCCAGCCGCCTTCTGGAGTGCGGGCGAGGCCTGCATCCTCGGCCAAACGCTCCAGCAATTCATTCACTCTTCGTTGGGCGTCGCGGAGCGAATCGACCTGCTCTTGCGGCGCGAACTCTTCCAATGCATCCATGTCAATGATGGCTGGCTTTGCATTCTTGAGTGCTTCACGCAACTGCTCCAAGAGGCGGTCGAGTTCTTCCAACTCTGCCTTCACCTCGATCGCGCCGGGGACATCAAGCGCTTCACGACCGCTGAACGACCATCGTGAGGTGAGTTGATCAACTTCATACTTTTCGCGCAGGCGTTCCAGCGCTTGCGTAAGCGCGCGCTGCTCGGGTGAATTCTCTGGAAGTCGGTACCACAATCGCTCCAGATCGCGCAACTGCTCACCGGCAATCGCGTGCGCAATCCGCTTAGTAACGTCGGGCTTGCCGGTTTCAGGTATCGCTCCGGCCGCGGTGTCTAGAAACGCTTTCGCAGCAGCGTGCGTTGCGGGTGTTGGGTCATAGGTAGAAAGAATGCGTTCTTTGCGTTGCTCAAGCAGTTCGATCAGCGCATCAATGCTCGGTCCAAGGCCCTGGATTTGCGAAGGATCAATGCGAATGGCGTCCGCAAGTTCTTCGTCCGTGAAGTGGCGCATCGAGCCCGCGGCGAGCAGGTGTTCGTACGCGCCGCGCGCGGCACCGCTGGAGTCAGCCGGCTGCGCTTGTCCAAACTTGACGGCGTCGTAGCCGAGGTACGTATGCAACACACCACCGAGTGGCTGCGGGGCAATCGCCTGCGCATCAGGAACTGGTGCGCCCATCGATTCATCAGCGTCAGGCGACATGTCGTCGTGTGCCACGGCGGTTACTTCACCTCATAGGACGTGCGGCCGTGCTTGGCGGTTCGGCTCACGCGATCGGTAGCCCACAGTCCCGCAAGTACAAACTCCGCGCATGAAGCTCGAACGGCGGCATCGGTGCTGGCATTCACTTCAAATGCCTTGTCCCATGCTTCCGGGACGCTGTTCATGCGTTGTGCGTATTGAGCGCTGGGCACCAGATCGCCCACTTCAATGCGCACGCCCTTGGCAAACGCATCTGCGATCGCTGCAAGGCCGTGCTCTTCTACATATTCCTTGAACACAACGCCAACCGCTTCAGCAACAATTGCATCAATCACCTGGCGCTCGTTCATCTGATGGCTGCCCATGAGATCAAGCTCTAACTTTCCAAGTGCGGAGGAATGCAAGTGCGAAAGGTCGCTGATGCGCGGCGCTGCTGGAGATTCACCAAGTTGGATTGCTCGACGCCGGGCGCTGGCAACCATGGTGCGCCAATTGGCAACGCTGAATCGCGCGCTGACTCCAGAGGCGTGATCCACAAACTTACTGCGCCGAGCAGCGATGGAAATTTCTTCCACCACTCGATCCATAAACGGTGGAACAATCACTGGGAATTCGCCGCCAAGGTCCATGCCTGCCTCTTGCCGGGTGATGGCAATGCCAGCATCGCGCTCGCGTGGATAGTGGGTGACCACGGTGCTACCGATGCGGTCCTTCA
>JBDKKN010000182.1:0-2598 GCA_039796075.1 Planctomycetota bacterium
CGCGTTCCGTACCGATCCGTGCGGCCCGTGAGCGTGCAGTTCCTCGGCGGTTCGCTGCTGCTGCGCGACTGGCTGCGGTGGAGATTTCGGCGACGTTCGGCATGGTTTCAGCGGAAGGTATCGAGCGGCCAAGTTGCCAGTAGTGGGACGTTGCCCAACCGGCAGTGCAGGGCGCCGGTGCCAATCATTTGTAGATGTCCGCCAGAATTCCCATGCGCTCCATGCCTTTTTCGTCCAGCATTTGGGTTCCCAATTTGCTGGCGGCAAGATTGGCCTTGGCGCGCTCGTAGATCACCGTGGGAAGTTTGATGTAACCAACTTCAGCCGCCAGTTTGGCGCCATTATCCAGCGCGAACGCTGCGTATGCCGCCACGGCAGGCTTGGCCAACGATGCCTTGTTCACGTAGATGAACAATGGTCTGCTGAACGGGGCGTAACTGGCGTCTTCAATGGTTGTCGGCGAGGGCGAAACGGCAGCGCCAGTCTTTGGATTCACTACCGGGACGGCATTCAATTTGCCTTGATTCTCTGCAAAGTAGGCGTATCCAAAGAACCCAATGGCATTCTTGTCGCCTTCAATGGAGCGCACGATCACGTTGTCGTCTTCGCTCACGCTGATGTCGGCGCGGATCTTGCCTTCTTTGCCGACGGTGACTTCCTTGAAGTAGTCGAACGTGCCGCTGTCGGTGCCAGGCGAGTAAACCTTGATCACATCGCTGGGCCAGGACGGATCAACATCCTTCCACGTCTTGGCAGTCTCGCTTGATGCGAAGATTTTTTTCACCTGCGCCATGGTGAGCTGCTTCGCCCAAGTGTTTCCCTTGTTGGTCACGATGGTGAGTCCATCAAACGCCACGGGCAGTTCAATGAACTCGATCTTGTGACTCTTGCAGGCATCAATCTCTGGCTGCTTGATGCAGCGCGAGGCGTTCGATATATCGATCTCACCGTTGCTGAAGCGCTTGAAGCCTCCACCGGTGCCAGACAATCCCACGGTGACATTAACTCCGGGAGCCACCTTGGAGAACTCCTCGGCGACGGCTTCGGCAATCAGATACACGGTGGACGATCCGTCAACGCGCACCGCGCCTTTGAGTTTTTTGGGATCTTGCGTCGGCGTCACCGGGGACGCGGCCACCGACACCAGAACGGCGGCTACGAGAAAGGCGTTGATCGCTCGGATGGGTCGCATGTGGTTCTCGTTCAGATAGTGTGAGGCTCGACCACTCCACGCACTCCTTACAGGCTGTTACGCCGTACGGCGGGCAGCGGAAGGAGATGTGGGCAGTGTCGCGGGGTCATGTTCAGTTGGCGTGTGCAAGGGAGTGGCATCTGCGAGCGGAAGGCTCTTCACTCGGCCCTCGGTGGTCAGGGGCATCCGAATCCGGAATGTACTGCCGTGATTGGCGTCCGTCCGGCTATCAACCTCCGCATAACCGCCGTGGACCATGGCAACGTGCTTGACGATGGCGAGGCCAAGACCGGTGCCGCCAGAATCACGGCTACGGGCTCGATCCACCCGGTAGAAACGCTCAAACAGGCGCTCGCGGTGAATTTCTGGAATGCCCGGACCGTGGTCGGTGATGGAGATGACGGCGTAGCCCCCCTCGGCTGCGGCGGTGACGGCGATCCGTGAATCCGCCGGTCCGTACTTAACGGCGTTGGAGACCAAATTGGCCACGGCATGCGCCAGGAGTCCAGCGCTTCCAAGTACCCAGAGGGATGGGTCGACGGCGACATCGATCGTGAGGCGTTTTTCAGTGGCAGCGGGCGTGACCTGTTCAACCGCTTCCGCAACGATCCCGGCGATACGGACGGGCGTGCTGGCGATATCGCCGCGGGCTGATGGGTCCTCAAGTGAGGAGAGGAGCAACAGGTCATCGATGATCGCGCCGAGACGGCTGGCACTGCGGGCGATGGTTCGTGAGAAGCGGGCAGCGTCCGGCGGAAGCTCAAAGTTTTCTGCCAGCGTTTCTGCGTACCCGCGAATGGAAGTGATCGGGGTGCGCAGCTCATGGCTCACGTTGGCAACGAACTCGGTGCGCAACGATTCCAAGCGGCGCAATTCGGTGCGGTCTTCAAGAACCAGTAGTAGTTGTGCGTTGGCCACATCGCGTGAAAGCGGTACCACCGAGCAACTCGCGCGGCGCTCGCCAGTGACTGCGGAGAATGGCAGTTCGGCCTCGGCGCGGCGGCCAGTTTCGCGCGCACTGGCGATCAGCGTCTCCAGATCGGGACTGCGAACGATCTCAATCAGCAGCCGACCTTCGACGGCGCGGTCGTTTGCATCAAAGAGACGAACCGCCGCGGGATTGATGGTCACGATCCGGTCGACAGAATCAAGCGCAACGATTCCAACGGGCGCGGTCGCCAAGATCGCCCGCAACTCGCTGAGCGCGCCATCAAGTCGAACCGCCTCATTGGCCGCAGCACGGGCGCCGCGCACCGGGTTTGATTCATATCCACCAAGTGCACCCAGCGCGGCCGCAATGCGTCGATGTTCAGCGCGGCGCTGCAGGAACAGGATGGCAAGCAGCGCTCCGCAGGCGACGGCTACCACGGTTGCCCCAACAAATGGCACGAAATACGAAGCTGCGT
>JBDKKN010000183.1:0-5661 GCA_039796075.1 Planctomycetota bacterium
CTCTTGGCACTGATGGGCAAGTGATTGTCCGCGAGATCGCACCGCGTACCTATGCGAGTGTTGGAGTGCGCGGTAGTTACAACGACGAGAGTTTCCAGCGCGGACTGGCCATCGTCAAGGACTGGATTGCCGCCAATCCGCAGTGGCGCGCTGATGGCACGCCGCGCTTCTTCGGCTACAACAGTCCCTTCATTCTTTGGTTCTGGAAGTACGGGGAAGTACAAGTTCCTGTGGTGGCGGCAGGCCCGGGAGTGGTGATGCATTGATTTACACTTTCCACACAGTCCGATGTATGACCAAATGACCCTCGTCAGCGCGCCTATCATGCTGATTCTGCCGCGTGGTGGCAGAGCCCATACACCGCCTTGGAGATCTCAGAACATGCGTACCCGATTTGCACTCGCCTTTGCCGCACTCGCCACCTCTGCCGGACTCGCCATGACTGCTGCCGGTCCCGCCACCTTCTCTGGCGAGGCATATCCGCTCGAGACCTGCCCGGTCTCCGGTGAGAAGCTTGGGAAGGATGCCACGGTGGTTGTCCTTGAGGGCATGAAGGACAAGACCTTGGACGGCACGCAAGTGAAGTTCTGCTGCGGAAAGTGCGCCGCCTCATTTAAGGCTGAGCCAGAGAAGTACCGCCCGGCGATGAATGACGCCATTGTGAAGGCCTCCCCGGCGTACCCAATGAAGACGTGCCTAGTGATGAACGGTGATGCACTTGATGCCGATGCCAAGACTTTCGTTTGGCAGAACCGTGTCTACAAGTTCTGCTGCGGCAAGTGCATCAACAAGTTCAAGAACGATCCAGCCAAGTTCGCCGCTGAGTATGAGAAGCAGGTGGTTGCCACGCAGAAGACTTCCTACAAGGCCACCACATGCCCGATCAGTGGCAAGCCACTCGGCGATGGCGCCGTTGACGTGGTGGTGAACTGCTCGCTCGTTCGTACCTGCTGCCCTGGCTGCGTTGATGCAGTGAAGGCCGATCCAAAGGCTGCCATCGCCAAGGTGAGTGGTGCAGTTGCTGCGCCCGCGGACACAAAGTCTGCTGACAGCAAGAAGTGATCTTGAAAGCAATCACGCGTGCGCTGGAGCAGGTGCTCCGCGCACGCGTGATTGTGTTTTTAGGGCGTGATTGAAGGGGGTTGAGCGCGCAGCGGCGTTGCGGGGGCGAACAACATCGCACCCCTCGTCCTCACCGATACTGCGCAGACACCAAGCGGCAGGCGTCGTCATCAAACCGGTCATCGCGGCGCATTTGGCTGAACAGCGCTAGGAGTTCGGTCTCGGTGAGACGCTGCTTTTCGGCGCCAGAGACATCCAAATAGACCTGCCCGCGGTGCATGGCAATCAGGCGGTCGCCGAGTGTTGCTGCTTGCTGCATGGAGTGGGTGACCATCACCGTAGTGGCGCTGGAACTGGCAACCAGTCGCGTGGTGAGTGAAATCACTAGCTCCGCGCTGCGTGGGTCGAGCGCGGCGGTGTGTTCGTCAAGCAGAAGCACCTTTGGACCAGTCAGCGTGGCCATGAGAAGAGTGATCGATTGTCGCTGTCCGCCCGAGAGTAGACCGATCGGATCATCAAGACGATCCTCAAGACCAAGACCGATCTGTGCCAAGAGGTTCTTCCATTCGCCGCGCCGCGCGCCGCGGAGCAGCGGTGCCAGCGTTCGCCACTTGCCGCGCTTTGATGCCAACGCCAAGTTCTCTGCAACGGTCAGGCTTGGAGCCGTGCCCGCAAATGGATCTTGGAAGACGCGCCCGATCAGGTGCGCGCGGCGGTGCTCCGGCCACCGAGTGATGTCCTTGTTGTCTACGGAAATGGAACCAGCGTCAAGTTCAAACGCGCCAGAGATCGCCGCCTGCAGCGTGCTCTTGCCGGAACCGTTGGTGCCGATCACCACCGTGAACGAGCCCGGCGCTAGCGCAAGCGTCACGCCTGCAAGCGCGCGGACTTCGTTGGCTGTTCCAGGATTGAAGGTCTTGCGGACGGAATTAAGTTGAAGCATGAGTGCCTCGCTTCCTGCCCATTTCCTTGATCAAACCGGGGCCAACGATCGCAGCCAGCACCACCAGCGCCGTGACTAGCTTGAGGTCGTTTGCATCCAGACCAAGGCGGATGGCAATGGCAACCAGCAGTCGGAACAGTATGGCGCCCATCACTGCACCGATGACGGCAAGCGCTATCGATCGCACTGGGCCAATGAGACTCTGCCCCAAGATCACGCTGGCAAGACCAAGCACGATGACGCCAATACCCATCTGCGCATCGGCAAATGCCTGCATCTGCGCAAAGAGCGATCCAGAGAGCGCCACCAACGCGTTGGAGACCGCCAGGCCCAATACCGTCATGCGGTCGGTACTGGTACCCAATGCGCGCAACATGCGTGCGTTGTCGCCGGTGGCGCGCATGGCTGCACCGAGTTCGGTCTTCAGGAACAGCACCATCAGAATGGTGGCAATGCCGGCAATCAGTGCGCTGGCCGCAAGTAGCCCAAGATCACCCGACGGAACGCTGCGACCAAGAATGCTGGTCTCTGGTCCAAACGATGCGCGCGCTGCTTCTTCAAACGGAGTGAAGAGCGTGCGCGCATTGATGGGCACATTGCTTGCGCCCATGATGCGCAGGTTCACTGAATAGAGCGCGGTCATCACCAAGATGCCAGATAGCAGCGCATTCACTTTGAAACGCACATGAATGGTGCCGGTGATTGCACCAGCAAGCGCACCGCCCGCCATGCCAGCAAGCGTGGCCGTCACCGGGTCCGCGCCATCGCGCAGAAGCCGCGCGGTGATGGCGGCACCCAACGGGAACGAACCATCCGCTGTGATGTCCGGCATCTGATAGACGCGGAACGACATGTAGATGCCAAGTGCAAGCACCGCAAACACCAGTCCGATGGCAAGCGTTGCAATCAGAAGACTCATGCTGACGCTCCAATCGGGACAGCCCAGAGTGAGCCGCGCAGGAACGCGGTCTCGGTGCCTTCAGCGTTTCGCAACGCGTGCAATACGGAGCGCAGTGGTTGTTCAGCAAGCAGTTGCCCGGCCGCGGTGATCTCCACCGTGGCACGCGGCACGGGCCGGTATGAGGCCACCGCTGCGTGAGCGTGCAGGAATGTTCCATCGGTGTTGACGAGCGTGGCAGCGACATCGGGCGCCAATGTGGACAGCGAGCCCGCATCAGCGGCAAAGCCAACGGCCACCATCGATTCGCCGCGGTGCATGGGGTCGCCTGCAAAGCGCAGCGCGGCGCGCAGTTCGTTGGGGTTCATGCTTGGCGGCTGCGTGGGCCATCCGTCAGGCGAGGTGCGCGCCCATGCTCCGAACGCGCCCGCGCATTCGCCGATCGCAAGGAATGCCACGGGGCCGTTTGCCACGCGCACCAACTCTGCGGCAAGCATCGAAAGCGTCACTGGATGCGTTCCGTCCCACTCAAAGAATCCGCGTAGGGAGGCAGGCGCGTCCACCATCAGGGTGTCGCGCGCAATGCACATGACGCTTCCAGCATCGCTCGATGCCAAGCAGTCAGGGCGGGGCGCACTGGCGGGCGCCACGGCGATGGTGCCGCCCGCCACAAGCCCCTCGCCGAAGTGACCGGCTGCTGATGACTGGTCTGCGGCAAGTGCAAGATGCCCAACAGCGAGCGCCGATGTGGTGGCGCGAATGGAACCTTCGCGAATGAACATCGCTTGCGCACGTTGTGGTCGCGGAGTGTTTGACGTGTTCGAGTTGCTCGCCGTACTTGAAATGCACGGACTGATTTCGCCAGTCCAACCAGTGCGCGTGCCGATCGCCGTTGACGCGTTCGGTAACTGTGCGCCAGCGGTGGTGCTTGCGGCAACACCCAGCAACATTTCCAGCCGCGAAATCTTCAGCATCTCTCGCACCGGAACGCTGGCTTCCACAATCACCAGCGTCCCACCAACAGCACGAAAGCGCGAGAGTGATTTGAGTAGCACGCCAATACCGACGGATGAGATGAAACTCACCGCAGAGAGATCAAGCTCAATGCGCGAACGACCCGAGCGGATCGCCTCTTCAAGCGCGGCAGATGCGGTGGGCGCCCATGATGAGTCAAGGCGACCATCCATCGCCACCAACACTGCTTCAGGAGTTTGCGTGGAGGTGATCTTCATTTGGAAGCACCATCACCTTCGGTCACCGCGCGCGCAGTGTCAAGCATTTCCTTGGGAAGCACGATTCCAAATTGCTTCATGCGTTCGGTGTTCACCAAGAACACGGTCTCTTGCGGATCAGCAAATGGCAGATTGCCAGGCGATTCGCCGCGCAGCACTTTGTCCATGAGTCGTGCGCTGATGCGGCCAACTTCTTCAAAGTCACGCGACACTGCAATGGTGGCGCCGGACTTCATTGCGCCGGGTGCAAACGCAAACACCGGAATGTCGGCGCGATCGGCAGCTTTCACGATCGTTCCGAATCCCGTGCTTGAAGAGCTGTCAGAGATTTGCATGATGGCCTGCACGCCTTGCGTGGCAAGTCCCTCGGCGGCTTCCGGCAACTCCGTGGGGCGATCGGCGCCCACTGAGACCAGTTCAATGCCTGCAGCCGCAAGAGCCTTCTCCCATTCAGCGCGCGAAAACACGCTGTTCACCTCACCGGGCGCAAACACTGTTCCAACGCGCCGCAGGTTAGGAATGGCAGCCTTGCCGACGCGGATCATGTATTCCCAGTCAAACGTGATGAGTGCGCCAGTCACATTCGGTAGGTGATCGGCGTTGCTCTTTCCAGCTCCAGATGCAACGCCGGAAGCGATCATGCAGAACACCACGGGGCGATCGGTGATCCGCCGCACCACGGCCTGCAACGCTGGCGTGGTGAACGGCACTACCACGTCGGGCTCCTCTTCGTCGATCGCAGCGATGATGGTGCCGAGCGTGCCAACATCAAGTTGTGCATCGCGCAGGGAGAGGTAGCAATTCTTTCCATCCACGTAACCGAGCACTGCAAGCTCAGCAAGAAAGCCGCGGTACGACTCTTCAAAGTTCGGCGTGCGGTTGTAGGTGAGCGCCGCGATCGTGGGGATGTACGGAGTAGCCGGGGTCTTTGCCGCTGATCCTGCAGCGGGCAACGCCGCCAGCAATGCTTGCACACTTTCAGGAATCAGCGGTCGCTCAATAGCACGCGTGAGCGGCGGAGCGGGTTCGTCGTAAATCATTTCCGCCTGCTTCGCCAGCGCGGGTATCTGCGCCCAGCCAATGCCGAAACCGTCGTAATTCAGTTGCAAACCAACCGGCACGAAGTTCTCGCACGGAATGTCTTGCGGTCGCGTTCCGCGCAGAACGAGTTCCGCGATAGCGCCGGTCGAGATTCCCATGGCGCGGTAGTCCGCGCCGAAATTGATGGCTGCACCAAGCTTCGCCATCGCTGGGAAATTGGTAATGACCGGCACGCCCGCCTTGCGGCAGCGGTCAATCACCGTGGGCGCGGCTGCAATGACATTTGTGTCTGCAAGAATCCAGAAGCACTCGATCCCGCGCGAGAGCAGCACATCGGTGGCGGTGGAAACCTCGCTGACATTCGCGCCGTTTGCTTCAAGCAGTGCAATGCCCAACTTTGCGCATGCTTGCCTACCGAGTTTGACTGATGCTTCTGCGTTTGGCTCCGCAGGATTCCACACGCAGCCGATGGTCTTGATGTGCGG
>JBDKKN010000184.1:0-10086 GCA_039796075.1 Planctomycetota bacterium
AGTCGAGTCGATACAAAGAATTCAGTTACGCGCGCTACTACCTCTCGCCCCGCGTTGACTTTCCAGTGAGTGGACTGGTTGCTTCCGTCCGTGAACCGACCAGCGCGGCGGTGGCGATGGCAGAGGCAGCCAAGGGCGACCCGCGGTCCCGGAAGACCGCCGTCATTGAAGTACGCGAAGGCGACGCGCGAGTGGTGTACTCACTGGCCGAGTTGGCCACCAAGGCCGGCGACTCCGGACGAGTGGCGTTCGAAGTCGGTGGACGGCAGTTCGAGGCGACTGTGCAACCGTCACCACTTGCAGCGCTCGTACGTGCAACCGATGGCAAGCCTGCCGTAGTGATCCCACAACTCTGGTTTGCGCACGAAGCGAAGTGGTAGCGCCCGCGTGTTACGTCAGTGCTGAACAAATCCACAGCGTTGCATACAGCACCATCCAGATGACATCCAGGGCATGCCAATACATGGCACAGAGCACTACACCGGTGTAGTCGCTTGGCGTGTACTGCCCTTCCCTGCTGCGGCGCAACACGTACACCATGGGCGGGAGTCCACCGATGACATGCAATGCATGCACTCCGGTGAGTACATAAAAAGTCCATGCATACAAGCCACTTTCGATGGTGGCGTGACGAGTCCACAATTCGTTCCATGCCAGGGCCTGTACTGCAAGGAACAGGAGAGCCAAGCCAAGAGTGGCACCCATGGCGTACACCAATTGCGTCTGCTGACCAAGGCGGGCGGCTCGCACGGCCAATTGCATGCTCCAGCTGGAAATCAGAAGTACAGCACTGGAAAGAAGCAGCGCCGCCGGCAATCCCGGGGTTCCTTCCGGCATCCATTCGCGCCCGGGCGGTTGATCAAAGCGCACCACCACGTACCCAAGGATGCACGCCACGAAGATCATCGCCACCACGGCAATGAACACCCACATGCCAAAGACCCCCGCAACGCCGCGCTCTTGCGCACTGTCGAAGGGGTCAATGAAGTTTGCGGTCTTGATAGACATCACGCACCTTGGCAGCGAATCCCCGCCACGCAGAGCGCGTCAGTTCGTATCGCCAACACCACCGTTGGTGGAGCGGAATTGGGCAACCGGTGCACCCGGGGCGTTCGCCTGCATGACGGTCTCCGCTTCCGGCGGATTGCCGTTGAACATCGTTGGCGCGTTCTGATGAACGTCCATGGCTGAGAAAGCCAACATGATGCCCACAAAGACGATCGACCCAATCAGTACCAGCAGATTGAACGGCCGGTCCCAACGCAAGTGCATAAAGATCAGTGCCACGATGGTGGCTTTGACGACTGCGATGGCAAGCGCCAACATCAAGTTGGCCTCACCCAGGTCGATGTAGCGAACGGCGACAGTGATCACCGTGAGAAACAGCAGTGCAGCGCCTGCTCCAACCAAGTACTTGATCGGAACGACGTGGCCCACCTCGGGGTGAACTTCGCCGGCGTGTGATCCAGCGTGTGCGCCGGCAGGATGTGTGACGTGATGTGCCATAGATGTAGTCCGTCCGACTCAGTGGATGAGATAGAAGAGCGGGAAGAGGAAGATCCAGATCAAGTCGACGATGTGCCAGTACAGGCCGCCGGTGTCGACTGCTGTGAAGTTCTTGCTCGAGAAGTCGCCGCGAACTGCACGCCAAGTCAGCCATGCAATCAGACCCATACCTGCCACAACGTGCACGCCGTGCAGCCCGGTCATGCAGTAGTAGATAGCGAAGAAGAGATGCGTATTCGGCGGCAACTTGGTGTCTTCCAAGTGCGTCCCCGGGTGCGCCTCTTCGGACTTACCGGGGGCTGGGGCAACGGCTTGCTCAGGAGCAGGCGTGCCATTGGCGCGGGCCATCCCGGTTGGACCAACCGAAGCAGACTTCACCGCTGACACATCCACGGCAGGCTTGGCAGCCAAGTCCGGGATAGCAAACAGTGTTGGATCCTTCACCACAATCGCTGTGGCAGCCACGGGAGCAGTCTTCAATGCCATCGCTTCAGCGTGACCTTCCGCGTCATGCGGCGGCACATAGAAGGACGAGCCCCACACGAGGTTGTCGTGGAACTTGTGGGTGTATTCAAAGTACTTGATGACCAAGAAGCCAATCGCTCCCATGAACGTCAACACCAGGCAGACGATGAGGCCGCCGCGACGATCCGTCTGCGCACAACGAACCGCCAGAGCCATAGTCAAGCTCGAAAGAATCAGCACACAGGTGTTGATTCCACCCATGATGGTGTCTAGGTAATGGCTTGCGTAACTGAACACCTCCGGATTACGCATGCGCAAGATGGCATAGGCCACAAACAGGCCACCAAAGAAGAGGATTTCAGTAGCGAGGAACAGCCAGATGCCCAACTTGGCACTGTCGAACTGCTGCGCCATGCTGTCAAAGTGGTGAGCCACATGCGGATCGTGACCGTGGGCATGGTCATCATGACCGTGCGCTTCGTCAGCGTGGGTGGTGTGGGTGGTGGCGATGGTTTGACTCACATGATGCTCCGGGGGAGTTCGATGAAGACGAGGGGCGATGCCCCCAGTCAGTGCGCAGCCTTGGTGCCCTGCGCGGCGGGATTCACTTCGGGATCATTGGATTCATCTACTCGGTAACCACCGAGCTTCGGATCCCAGTGCACAACCGAGAAGTCGTAGCAATCACCAACACGCGGGGCCTTGGCAAAGTTGTCAAACGGTGGCGGGCTGGCGCACTGCCACTCCAAGCTACGACCACCCCACGGGTTCGCGGGAGCCTTCTTGCCGTTGAAGAAACTTCCAAACAGGCTAATGGCTGTCAGCGTGAAGCCAACCGCCATGATGTAACTACCAATGGTCGAAATCACGTGATAGACCTGGAATTCGGGCTGATAGTCGTAGTAACGGCGCGGCATGCCCTGCGAACCCAGCATGAACTGGGTGAAGAAGGTGACGTTGAAGCCGATGAAGATGATCCAGCACGCAATGGTTCCCAGGCGCTCGTCGTACATACGACCAAAGATCTTCGGCCACCAATGGTGCAGGCCGCCGATCATTCCGATCAAGGCACTGCCCATCATGACATAGTGGAAGTGAGCCACTACGAAGTATGTGTCATGCAAGTGCACATCGGTGCTCAACGTGGCCAAGTGCAAGCCGGTGAGACCACCAATGGTGAACAGGAACAAGAATGACAACGCGTACCACATGGGTGTGGTCAGTGAGACCGAGCCCTTGTACAGCGTGGCAATCCAGTTGAACACCTTGACGGCACTGGGGATGGCCACACTAAAGCTGATGGCGGAGAACAGCGTGTTCATCAGGGCTGACTGACCCGAAGTGAACATGTGGTGACCCCACACAATGAAACTGAAGAAGGCAATCGCGATCGAACTGAACGCAATGAGGCGGTAACCGAAGATCGCGCGGTGGCTGTTGATGGCGATGATTTCGCTGATGATTCCCATGGCGGGCAGAATCATGATGTACACGGCGGGATGGCTGTAGAACCAGAAGAAGTGCTGGTACAGGACCGGGTCGCCACCCATGGATGGGTTGAAGATTCCGATGTTCACCGTGCGCTCAACAATGAGTAGCAACAGGGTGATACCCAGCACCGGAGTGGCGAGCACCTGAATGATGGCGGTTGCATAAATCGCCCACAGGAACAGCGGCATACGGAACCAAGTCATTCCTGGGGGACGCAGTTTGTGGACCGTGACGATGAAGTTCAGACCAGTGAAGATGGAACTGAAACCAAGCACGAATGCTGCGGTCAGCACTGGAATCACGCCGCCAGCGGTGGTGGTGGTGGAGTACGGGGTGTAGAACGTCCAACCAGTATCGAAGCCACCCATAGCCAGAGAAACCACGCAGAGCACCGCACCAGTGACCCACAGGTAGTAACTAAACAAGTTCAGGCGCGGGAAGGCAACATCCTTGGCACCAAGCATGATGGGCAGAATGATGTTGCCCAGCGCGGCCGGAATACTTGGAATGATCACCAAGAACACCATGATGGCGCCGTGCAGCGTGAACCATTGGTTGTAGGTGTCTGCGCTGTCGGTGATTGTTGGACCGGGGGTGAGCAACTCCGTGCGAAGGAGGAGCGCAAAGGTTCCACCAAGCAAGAACGCGCCGAGCACCGACCACATGTACATCACACCGATACGTTTGTGGTCAAGTGTGAAGATCCAAGACAGGATCCCGCGTGTGTGCGTCAGGTAATTGTCGCTCGCAGGGCGTCCCTCGATCGTGTCGGGGAGAGCGCCGGGTGATGGGAGTTGGATGGTGGTCATGGTTAGAACTTCCTGTGCTAGTTGAGTAAGAGCGCTTGTTGGCGCGTCACTTCTTCATGCCGGTGGTGGGGTCAAATTCGGCTTTGAGTTTGCCAGTCTTTGTATCGAACTTTTCGAGTTGCTGCATGTAGCCCAGCACTGCATCAATGGCCTTGTCATTCAACTGGCCTTTGAAGGACGGCATGACATTGCCGTAGGTGGGCACCACATACTTGCCAGGAACCAGAATCGAGGTGCGGACATAGTCCTCCCACGTTCCGTACTCCTTGCCATCGCCGACAATTGGATACGCCTTAACGCGCTCAATAATGCCCTTCCAAGATGGCCCAATGCCTACGGTGCCATCAAGCGAGTGGCACTGCTGGCAGCGAGCAAAGATCTTCGGACCGGCCTTGAAGTACAGCTCTTCTTCCGGAATCTTGTCCATCCACTGGCTCTGATCGGTCATCCACTGACCAAAGGAAGCTTCGTCAAGAACGTAGACGTAGCGATTCATCTTGGAGTGGCCGGTGCCGCAGTATTCCGTGCAGAACAGAGTGTGAGCTTGCGCGTCATCTTCTGGACCAGAGACGACCTTCGCATTTGGATCGCGCGGCGTCTTGCCGGGCTGGCCGGTCGGGAAGTCGCACTGGAACCACGCGTAGGTGTAGCGACCCGGAACGATGTCGCGCTTCACACGGAAGTCTGGAATGTAAAGCGAGTGCAGGACATCACTGGAGCGCAGTACCAACCGAACGGGGCGACCCGCTGGGATGTACAGGTCGTCGCTCACTGCACCATTGGGGTACTGGAAGCTCCATGCCCACTTCTGCGCGGTGACCTTGATATCAAACGCATTCTTTGGCGCGGTATAGATGTCCAGGTAACTGCGGAAACCAACCACAAAGATGCCAATCACAATGATGGTTGGAATGACCGACCAAGTGATCTCCAACGGCGTGTTGTGAGTCGGGTAATCGGTACGAAACTTATCACCGGTGCGGTGGCGATACTTGACCACAAACCACACCATCAGTCCGACCACCAGTGCAAAGGACACGTAGCAAATCCAATTGATCACATCCAAGGTGTGATCAACGCCCTGCGAGATGGTGGATGCACCAACTGGCATCCAGAAGGTCGGGGCGGTTGGCTCCGCGGCGCCGGTCTGCGCGAAAGCCGCAAGCGCGGAAACCTGCGAGGCGGTGTGAGCGAGGATCTGATGGGTCATGGACATAGTGTTCGTCTCTATCGGGTAATCGTGCGTTGAGCGCGTTAGAGGTGCGCGACTCCGGGTTGTGCGTTGCTCGGTGGTGCCAATCGGCGAGCCTGAGACTCTTGCCACCAGAACCAGCCAAGTCCGCCGCCCAGTAGCAGCAGCGTGACAGCGCCACCAACTTGCATGACGCGCATCGCCAGGACGACATAGCCGCCTGCTTGCGCGTCATAGATGTGGCACCAAAGAATGATGCGGTCGAGCGTGGTTCCAATCTTGCCTTGCGAAGCCTCTAAGAGCGCCATGCGCACGTTGGCCTGTTCATACTTCACGCCGTACAGAACGCGGCTCAGGCGACCATCGGGAGTAATGATGAACACGGCGGCAGCGTGCGAATACTCGCCGTCAGGCTGCATGCGATATTCAAATCCAACTGCTTCGGTGAGTGCATGAATGGCAGGCTCTTCACCAGTCAGGAAGTGCCAGCCAGCAGCGGTCTGTGCGCGGCCGTACTCAGCCACATAGCCGGCCTTCTTGCCGGCGGCCAACTCTGGACCTTCCTTGGGATTCACAGACAACGAGATGATGTCGTACTGCTTTCCAACAGTCCAATCCATGTCTTGAATGCCGCGCAGCAGCGCGTTCATCACCAAGCTGCAGAGCATGGGGCACTTCATGTACCCAATTTGCAGGATGGTTGGACGATCCTTTGGAAGGACATCGCGAAGGGTCACCAGTTTGCCGTGATCGTCACGGAACGTGGCATCAAGCGGCAGTTGCGAATCCAACTTGTCGATGATGGTGACGCCTGCGAGTTCTGGAATCGCATCCACCGTTGGCGCGGGCTCTTGATAACCGCCACCAACCGACACCTGTGCAGCGATCGACGCGGTAGCGGCGAGTGCAGTGAGTGCGGCGAGGATGGTTCGAGTCAACGTCATAGTCTCTAACAGTAGGCAGCAATTACTTCTGAGCAGGGGCAGGATCCGCTGGGGCGATAACCGGAACTGCAACAGCCGCCGGCTTGGGTGCCGGAGCCGCCGCGGCCGGTGCGGAGGCAGCAGCACGGGGCTTGCTGGCCGATGCCGGCGGTACCGTCAGCGCTGCATTCTGAGCAACCAACTTGATGGCCTCAGCCACGGGAATTCGCTCACGTTGAACCGGCTTGCCGGCAATGTCAAGCGAATAGCTACCCGAGGAGCCCAGTAGTTCCATCTGCTTGAGCTTCAAGTCTTCAAGTGCGATGTACTGCGGCTCAATGACCTTGAGGTCCACCTCGGTCTGTTCCGTCTTGAAGTACATCACGCTGAGCGCAATGACAACGGCGGTCAAGATGATGATGCCAATCAGAGAGACCAACCAAGTCTGCCCTGCCTCCGGATCGTCCCAGAGGACGCCAGTGGATGTTTCAAATTCGTTGTTTTGTGATGCAGTGGACATGAGTGTGTTCCGTCAGGTGATCACATGTTCTGGAAGGCAAGACTCTCGCCGAGCGAAGGATCGCGCGATGCAAGCAGTGACTTGCCCATGAGTGAACGCATAGTCATGGAAAGCACCAGGCAGAACATGCCTAGGGTCAGTCCAAGGAGGGTTGGATCGAACAGGTGCGGCGAATCGCTGGCATGCGCGGCCGCAAACTCTGAGTAACGCGCAAAGTCGCCAACATCATGCGGGACATGCGGCACAATCAGATAGACCAAGTCGACGAAGCCAAAGATCAGCATCCACACGCAGCCAATGGCGAGCGTGGTCGGCCAGCGCTTGGGCCAGCGCGAAATCAGCAGCACGAATGGAATCAGGAAATGCCCAAAGAGCAGTGCCCAACTCAGCCACAGCCAGCCGCCCACTTGTCGTGACAGGTACCACGCCGTCTCTTCCGGCAGGTTTCCGTACCAGATCAGCATGAATTGGCTGAAGGCGATGTATGCCCAGAAGACCATGCCGAACGCAAAGAGCAACTTGCCAAGATCTTGATAATGCTCAGGAGTGATGATGCCCTTCAACTGACCGTCGCGCTGCAAACGCAAGCACAGAAGTGTCATCGCGCTGAACCCGCAGGTGGCGCACACGGCAAAGAAATACACACCAAACATGGTGCTAAACCAGACCGGGGAGAGACTCATCATCCAATCAACAGAGGCAAAGGTGATCGAGAATCCGAACAAGATCATCGCCGGTCCGGACCACTTTCGATTGGCGGCGCTGATGGCCGGATCGCCAGTGCGGTCTTGGCGCAAACTTGAAGACCACAGGTAATGGGAAATACCACCCCAGATCACAAAGTACATCGCCGCGCGAATGAAGAAGAACTTCTGATTCAAGAACCCAGCCTTGTTGCCAACCAGTTCCGCATCGGCGGGAGAGACTTTCGCCATCTCCGCAAGGTCAGCCCACGGGAACAGTTCAAAGAGTCGACCCGTCCAACCCATCCATACGATCGGCAGGAACAGAATCCACATCCAGCGCAGGTTCTGCATGAGTGCTTCCGCGGGGCGGCGCACCACCACACTCCAGCCAGCGCGAGTGAGGTGCTGAACGATGACAAAGAACAGCGCGCCCAGGCAGATCGCCAAGACAAACATCATGGCTACTACATAGGCACGTGCAAACTGCTGGGTGTCGCCAGAGCGGTAGCCGGTCCATGCGCCGATGCCGATCAGCAATGCCGCGGCAAGACCAAGGTTGCGCGCATGCGCACCTAAGCCAGATCCGGTCAAATTGCCGGCGGAGAGATCGGGAGTATTCGAGTGGTCGTGAGCCATATCTTTGGTTCTTTCCAGTGATTCCGTACTCAGTTGGATGCGCCAGCGACTTTCGCGCCAGCCGATCCCGCGTCTTGGCTGAACTGCAGCGCCTTCACATATGCAACGATCGCCCATCGATCAGGCACACTGATCTGTGATCCGTAGCCAGCCATATTGCGAATGCCGTGGGTGACAGTGTTGAAGAGCTGACCCATGGGCTGATTGCGTGTGGTGTCGTCGTGCAAGCTCTTGGCGGCAACCCACTGCGTACCGTTCACTGGCCCGTTGGCATTGGCAACCAGTTCCATAGCACGCTGATTCACAGCGCCATCGCCGAAGCCGGCGTAACCGTGGCACGCCGAGCAGTAGATATTGAAGCGCTGCTGACCGCGGCTGAGGGTCGCCTCATCAAGCGAAATCGACGCTGGGAGCATGGTGGCCCATTGGCCATTCACAACACCTTCGTAGAGATGCGTGTCGACGTACGACTCGCCGCGAGCAACCGCACCCTGCACCAATGGACGCATGGAGCGCTGGTCCGCAAAGAGCGGATTGGGAGTCTGGGTCTTGTACTTGGGTTGCAGGTCCATGTCCCAGAAAATATGGATGGGAGCATTGGGGCTCGGCGTGGCACGCATACGAGCGAACACCAGCGGCGGAATCAGCGCGAAGCAGCCACCAATCATGAGGACGTAGATGATGATGCGGGGAATCTTTGGCATGTCAGTCCTCCACCACGGCTTCGACAGCGGCTGCCCCGCATGCCTTGAGATCGGCCTCGGTCTTACTGCGGTAGAAGCGCGGGTCGCGCGCCTCGATCGAGATGAAGAACCGGTCATCCGATGCGCGACGGAAACGGTCGCACGTGAACAGTGGGTTGTGCAGCCTTGGCAGACCGTTCATCAAGAACATCAGTCCCACGCAACTCAGGGCGGAGAACAGAATGGTGAGTTCAAACATCACCGGCACGAATGCCGGAATGCTGAGCGCTGGCTTGCCACTGATCAGGAACGGGTAGCCCGTGACCCACACCAGGGCCCAGATGGTGAAGTTGAACGAGTTGGTGAAGAGCTGAAGCGCCAAACCAGTGGTGCATCCCGCTGCTCCGGCAACAAACACCAAGACTGGCAAGATGGTGCGCTGAATGCCCATCGCCTTATCCAATCCGTGCACCGGGAATGGGGTGTGGCAATCCCAGTAGCGATAGCCCTTGTCGTGGATCTTCTCTGCAGCGGCAACAATCTGCGCAGGATTCTCAAACTCCGCAACCAAGCCATACAAACGCGCTGATGTGGCGGTGCTGGATGGTGCGCTTGTCTGTGTAGTCAATGTGGTCACGAGTTGTCTCCTTGAGCGGAGTGCGCGGCGGCAGGGTTTGAGCCCGCTCCGTGTGATTGATGCCAGCCTTCCCAATGTGGGTCGGCTTGCGGCATGACGCCCTTCACTTCGGCGATGGCAATCATCGGCAAGAAGCGGCAGAACAGAAGGAATAGCACACCAAAGAGGCCGAACGCCCCAAGCATGGTGCCGATGTCAACCCAGGTCGGAACGAAGCGATCCCAACTGGAAGGCAAGAAGTCATTGGCGAGACTGGTGACGATGATCACGAAACGCTCAAACCACATGCCCACGTTGACGAAGAGACTGAGGATGAACATCAGCGGAATGCTGGTGCGAACCTTCTTGAACCAGAAGAGCTGCGGAGTGATGACGTTGCAACTCACCATGATCCAATACGCCCACGAGTACTGACCGAAGGCGCGGTTCATGAATGCAAACTTTTCGTACAGCGCGCCGGAGTACCAGGCGATGAAGAATTCCATCCCGTACGCATAGCCAACCATGCATCCGGTCACCAAGATGACCTTGTTCATGT
>JBDKKN010000185.1:0-6339 GCA_039796075.1 Planctomycetota bacterium
GCGAATCTGTTCGTCCGGTTGGCACCCACGGGGCGTACGTCCAACTGCCGGACTTCTCAGTTTCACACGCCGCTTACCGAGGATCCCGTGCTCACTGCGGGGGCTCGCACACGGAAGGCACGTGCATGCCAAGGATTGTGGAACACCCCCATCTGGCCGCAGGCGCCGGAGAGGATAGGGCCGCGCTCAGCGGCCATCCTCGTAAGGCGAATGCGGGCCAGTACGAAAGCGTGTTGCATCAGGGCCACTACGAAAGCGTGATGCAAAAACGCGCAACCTGGCCGCAGGCGCCGGAGAGGATAGGGCCGCGCTCAGCGGCCATCCTCGTAAGGCGGATGCGGGCCAGTAGACAGGCGTTATGCATCAACGCAAGCCAGCACGAAAGCGTGATGCAACATCGCCGTCAGTACGCAAGCGTGATGCCACAACTCACGCCGGACTAAAGCGGCTCCCAAGCATCCCGATCTTCGCGTTCGGACTTGCGCTCTTCGGCAAGCGCGGACCAACGAACCACACGATGATCAGGCACAGCAAGCTGCCCGCCCACATCCACTGCGTGATGCCGAAGTACACAAACACCGCAGTGCAGGTGAGGATCAACAGCGCGGTCGGGATCATGCCCTCCCAAGCGAGTCGCATCAGTTGATCGAAGCGGAAGCGCGGAAGCGTCCAGCGCAATGCGATACCAAGGGAAACCACCAGGAAGGTCTTGCCCGCCATCACGCCAATCTGCGCGACGATCAGTGGTAGGCCACCAACCAGCGGTAGATCCCAGGGCAGGAATGCGCCGAATGGATTGACGCTCCAACCGCCCAAGAAGAGCACAACAAACAGTGCCGATCCCGCGATCATGTTGAAGTATTCAGCCAAGAAGAACAGTGCAAAGCGCATGCTCGAGTACTCGACGTGGTATCCGCCGACGAGCTCACTTTCACATTCTGCAAGGTCGAAGGGAAGACGGTTCGTTTCCGCCAACATGCATGCGTAGAAGAGGATGGCGGTGAGTGGCTGCTGGAAGATGTTCCAAACATTGGCCTGCTGTCCAGCGATGATGCCGCCCGGCGTGAAACTGCCGCACATCAGGATGACGGCGAGCATGCAGACGCCCATCGGGATTTCGTAGCTGATGATTTGCGCGGATGCGCGCAGGCCACCAAGGAACGCGAACTTGTTGTTGGATGCCCAGCTTCCGATCGCCACACCGTAGACGGAAAGGCTGGCGATGGCGAGCATGTAGACGACGCCGATGTTGACGTCCGCGCCGACGATCTTCACTTGGCCGGTGAGACCAAGAAATGGAATCGTGGAGAGATCAAGAATGCCGCCCCAAGGGATGACCACGAAACCGATCAACGATGGAATCGCCAACAGCGCAGGCGCGATGGTGAACAGGCCCTTGTCGACGTGATTGGGCGTGTAGTCCTCCTTCATGAAGAACTTCAGACCGTCAGCGATGGGCTGCAGGAGACCGAACGGGCCCACGCGATTTGGACCAACGCGATCCTGCATCCATGCGGACAGGCGGCGTTCGAGCCAGATGGTGTAGGCGCATGCGCCGAGGATGACGTGGAGCGCAAGGGCAACCACGGTGACGCTTGCGATCAACTGGGCGAGTGAGGCGCCAGTTGGAAGCCACGCGGGTAGGAAATCGGTCAAGGTCTGCATGAGTGGCGGAAGTATATGGAGGTGCGGTCAGACGGTGGTTGGCTGTTCAGCGCGGGTCCGGGCGAGTGCCGGGAAATAGTCCTGGATGGCGAACACCTGCCAATGTCCACTGCGGAGCGCTTGAATTGCCTGAACCGCAGCGCGCGCGCCTGCCATGGTGGTGATGATGGGCAAGTTGGCCCGAACCGCTTGGGCGCGGATGCGACCTTCGTCAGTATTTCCGCCCTTTTTGGTGGGCGTGTTGATCACCAATTGCACTTGACCGTTGGACATGAGGTCAACAACGTTGGGTCGCTGACCGGTGGCGATCTTGGGAATGGCCGTGCACGCCACGCTGTAGGTGTGCAACATGCGCGCGGTGCCTTCCGAGCACAGCACTTCGAAACCCATGCTGGCAAGACTGCGTGCCACTTCGACTGCTTGTTGTTTGTCGGAATCGCGCACGCTCAAGAACACTTTGCCAGAAGTGGGAAGCTTGACGCCGGCGGCCATCTGCGCTTTGGCGAATGCAACGGGCAGGCTGCGGTCGGCGCCCATCACTTCGCCGGTGGAACGCATTTCTGGACCGAGGACAACATCGACGCCCGGGAACTTTGAGAACGGGAAGACACTTTCCTTCACGGCATAGAAGCCGGTGTCAGGAATCTCCTTGGTTCCAAGTTCTTCGAGCGATGCACCCATCATCACCTTGGCGGCGATGTTGGCCCAGGAAACGCCCTTGGCCTTTGAAACAAACGGTGCGGTGCGCGAGGCGCGCGGATTGACCTCAATGATGTAGACGGTTTCGTCCTTGACGGCCATCTGCACGTTCATCAGGCCGCGCACACGCAAGCGCTCAGCGAGGGCGCGCGCTTGATCGCGAATTCGGTTGACGATGCTTGGCGGCAGGCTGTATGGCGGCACCGTGCATGTGCTGTCACCGGAGTGAATGCCCGCTTCTTCGATGTGCTCCATCACGCCGCATACCAGCGCGCGCGGTCGCGCACTGCGTTGCTCGACTTGCTTGGAACGGCTTGCTTCATGCGGCTCAAAGTCAGCGACGACGTCGACATCAACTTCAATGGCATCGGACAAGAAGCAATCAATTAAGACTGGCGCGTTTGCCAAGTCGCTCACGTTGACGGCAGTGGTCATGTAGCGGCGTAGTGCAGGCTCATCGAAGCAAATTTCCATGCCTCGTCCACCCAAGACGTAACTGGGGCGCACCAGCACTGGGTAACCAACGCGGGTTGCTTCCGTGACTGCTTCGTCAAGACTGCGCGCGATTCCGGATGGTGGTTGATTAAGACCAAGTTCTTCCAGGATGGCCTTGAAACGATCGCGATCTTCCGCGAGGTCAATGCTCTCAACGCTGGTGCCGACAATCGGTACGCCAGCGGTCACTAGGCCGTGCGCCAGATTGAGCGGGGTTTGGCCACCGAATTGCACGATGCAGCCGATCACTCCGCCCGAGCGCTCGGACTGATCGATGCCGCCGCCATTGAGTCGTTCGACAACGTTGAGTACATCTTCAAGCGTCAGAGGTTCAAAGAACAGTAAGTCGCTGGTGTCAAAATCCGTGCTGACCGTCTCTGGATTGGAGTTGATCATCACGCTTTCGAGACCCATCTCGTCGGCAGCGAACGCTGCTTGGCAGCAGCAATAATCAAACTCAATACCTTGGCCAATGCGGTTGGGGCCGCCGCCGAGGATGATTACTTTGGGGGTAGCGGAGATGCGCGTTTCATCTTCAGTGATGCGCTTTCCATCTACGAAGTAGGGTTCTTCGTAGGTGCTGTAGTAGTACGGCGTGGCGGCTTCAAATTCTGCGGCGCAGGTGTCAACCAGTTTGAAAACCGGCTCAACGCCCATGGCCTTGCGGGCGGCACGGACTTGCAGAATGGTGGTTGGGCTGATGGTGCCGAGCCACACATTTGCAAGCTGCGCATCGCTGTAGCCCGCTTTCTTTGCAGCAAACATCAGGTCGCGCGAGCAACCTTCCAGCGTCTTCGCGGCGATGATTCGATCTTCAAATGCAACTAGTTCGGCGAATTGCCGGAGGAACCAGCGATCGATCTTGGTGATCTGATAGACGCGATCGACGCTCCAGCCCATCTTCAGTGCGTAGCGAACGAAGTACAGGCGGCCTTGGCTTGGAACCGCGAGTTTGCGCAGCAGCGTGTCTTCTGGAATTGGCCAATCGGCAGACGCGGCTTCGGTGGGGCGGAGGACTTTGGTTTCCGAACTGGTGGCGGTGGCGGTGATTCCGTTCGTGGAAGCTGATGCCGTGGTAATTCCGGCGCTTGCATTGGCGCGCTGCTGCTTCAGCCAGCGATCGTTGTTGTCGAGACCAAACCCGAAACGCTTCACTTCCATGCTGCGAATCGCTTTTTGGAATGCTTCCTTGAAGGTGCGGCCGATGGCCATGGCTTCACCGACCGACTTCATTTGCGTGGTGAGTGTCTCGTCCGCTTCGGGGAATTTCTCGAATGTCCAGCGTGGCATTTTCACTACCACGTAATCAATTGATGGCTCAAAGCATGCGCTGGTGTTGCCAGTGATGTCGTTGGTGAGTTCATCAAGCGAATAGCCAACCGCCAGCTTGGCGGCGATGCGCGCGATCGGGAATCCAGTGGCCTTGGAGGCAAGCGCAGAGCTGCGCGAGACGCGCGGATTCATTTCAATGACCACCATCTCACCGGTCTCTGGGCACACGCCGAATTGCACGTTGCTGCCGCCGGTTTGCACGCCAACTGCGCGCATGATGGCGAACGCGGCGTCGCGCATTCGTTGATATTCCTTGTCGGAAAGCGTCATAATCGGCGCAACGGTGACGCTGTCGCCGGTGTGCACGCCCATCGGATCGATGTTCTCGATGCCGCACACAACGATGCAGTTGTCTTTGCGGTCACGCACGACTTCGAGTTCGTATTCCTTCCAGCCGAGCACGCTCTTGTCGATGAGCACTTGGCCGATCATGCTGGCCGACAAGCCGCGGCGCACGGTCTCTTCAAACTCTTCAAGGTTGTAAGCGATGCCGCCGCCGGTGCCGCCGAGCGTGAATGCGGGACGCAAGATGGCTGGCAAGCCGCATTCCTTGAGGAATTCGCGTGCTTCGTCCATGTTGGTGACGGTGCGCGAAAGTGGCTGACGTAGACCCAGTTTCTCAACGATCTGCCGGAATGCTTCGCGATCTTCGGCGCGATGAATCACTTCACGATCAGCGCCGATCATCTCCACGCCGTGGCGCTGCAGAATGCCGTCATCCCAGAGTGCGCATGCGCAGTTGAGTGCGGTCTGACCACCAAGCGTTGGAAGCAGCGCATCGATCGGTGTGCCAAGTTCCTTCTCGCGGATGATGATTTTTTCAACGGCCTCGGGAGTGATGGGCTCGATGTAGGTTCGATCGCTGAACGCGGGATCGGTCATGATCGTCGCGGGATTGGAATTCACCAGGACGACGCGAAAGCCCTCTTCATGGAGCGCTTTGCATGCCTGTGTGCCGGAGTAATCGAACTCGCAGCCTTGGCCAATGACAATGGGTCCAGAGCCGATGATCAGGATTGTGTGGATGTCTGTGCGACGTGGCATCGTGTGGGACCGACCCTGAGGCCGGCGGGGGAAAGCGGTGCGCGCGTCTGGGTATGCGCGGCGGCGATCGGCCGCGTGCAGTGCCCAAACTTGCGGGAGGATAGCGGAAGGTGCATCTGCGCGGTCGCTGCGGGTACACCTTGGGCTCATGAAGCCAGAACCCACAGGATTCATTGCAGAAACTGCCGCGCCCGCCATGGATCTCATGGGGATCGTGTGGTGGTTTGCAGCGGCAGTGGCGGCGGTGGCGGCGTTGATCGCGATCGCGGTTGCCCTCCTGGTAGTGACCGGCTTCATCGTGCGTGCGCGGGCTGGCGATCGATTGGCGTGGAGCGGAGCGATGGGTGCGATCGAGGCGCTGCTGCGACCGCTGTCACGGTTCATTCATCGCACCAAGTGGGAGGGATTCGATCGATTCAAGGTGCCAGAGGGCGGATTCGTGATTGTTGCAAATCACGCTAGTGGGCTTGATCCGCCATTGATGCAGTTTGCAGTGCCGCGTCGCGTGCGTTTCATGATGGCAACGGAACAGATGCATCCGATGTTCAGTTGGTTCTGGGGACAGTTGCGGGTGTTGCCAGTGAGTTACACCGCGGCTGACGCGGTGATGTTCCGTGAAGCGGTGCGACATGTAAAGGGCGGTGGTGTGGTGGGGGTTTTTCCGGAGGGGGAAATTGAACGACCGCCGTGCGTGCTGGCACCGTTTGTTGAAGGAACGGGGACACTCGTTGCATTGACGAAAGCGCCGGTGGTGTTACTGTGGATTCACGGAACGCCGACGATTGGCAACGCCCTGCTCGACCCACTTGTGCCGCGCGGCCGCGCGCGTGTGCAATACGTCGGGACGTATGACTTCGCTGCTGAAGGAGTACGCGACGCAAAGGAAATCACGGCACGCTTGCGAGCAGAACTCGCGCGCGTGAGCGGATGGCCGATGCGTGAGAAGTGAGCGGCGCGGGCGGTTGAAGTGAGTTGAGTCGTTGACCGCCCCCTCCGTTGCGCGCGGGACCCTCGGACGCGGACGGCTGCGCTCCACAAGGTTCCGCTTAGCCTCGGGCGAATCTGTTCGTCCGGTTAGCACCCACGGGGCGTACGTCCAACTGC
>JBDKKN010000186.1:0-7965 GCA_039796075.1 Planctomycetota bacterium
CCATCTTCAGGCGAGAACTTCACGGCGTTCGACATGAAGTTGTAGAGAATCTGTTGCAGTTTTCCCGCATCGGTTTCTACTCGGGGCACGGCATCGGTCAAGCGCTGCTCAAAGTCGATCCGCTTCTGCAGCGCTACCGGGCGCATGATTGCTTGCAATCCTTCCAACAAATCTGCTACCGATGCGGGACTCATGGTCACTTCCATGCGGCCAGCCTCAATCTTGGCCATGTCAAGCAGTTCGTTGATCATGTCCAACAGCGATCGACCGCTACGCTGAATATTGTTGATGTAGCGGACCCGCTTGGGATCAGCGGCTGCATCGCCGCGGGCAATCTCTTCAAGCAAATCAGCGAACCCAATGATGGAGTTCAGCGGCGTGCGCAATTCATGGCTGACGTTCGCCAAGAATTCGCTCTTCAGTCTGTTGGACTCACCCAGTCCGACGTTGGCCTCGGAGAGCTCGCCGATCTTCAAATCAAGCGCTTGGTTCATTCCCGAAAGTTGCCGCTGCACGCGCTCGTTGGCATCGAGCATGCGATTCAGACTGTCAGCGAATGATTCCACTTCATCCCGGCTGCGTACTTGCACGCGTGCGCTCTGCTCGCCGCGACTCACTCGTTCCGCCGTATCTTGCAGTTGCCGAAGTGGCGAAAGTACATCGCGGCGCAACACCAGCCACAGCAAGGTGATGCCAGTCGCCACCACCAAACTGCCGCCCACGATCAATAGCCAGCGAATCAGCAACAGATCAAGTTCCGCCGATTCCAACGCGGATGCGTCGGCATTGGCGCTGGCATCGTCCATGAGGCGATCGACCATCAGCCACGCCCCAGTGACGACAATGGAGGTCACCACTGCGGTGCCAATGCCGAAGACGATCAATGCACGGGCGGCCAGCGAACCAATCCTTCGAGCCATGGCGGGGATGATAGGCTCAACCATTCATGCGCAAACCAGGATGCAACGAAGACAACGTGGAGATGACCGACGTGCTGTGCGACTTCTGCCTGCAGGAGTGGACCGAAGCACGCCCCATGGTGGAAGGCCACCAAGGCAGTTGCATCTGCGGCGATTGCTTGGCGGCCGCGTACCGCGTCTTGGTGATGGTGGAGTCGGCCATTCCGGAGACCCCCTCCAAGTGCGTCCTCTGCCTTGAGATGCGCTCGGAACCATCGTGGCACATGCCGCCTGCGCCCGGCGCCGTGCCGATTGGAGAGGACACTCCGCACGCTTGCCGGCGCTGCGTTCGGCAGTCGGCAGCGGTGTTGCAAAAGGTCACGGAATTCGGCTGGCGCAAGCCGACCGCGTGACGCTTCGCCTTTGCGATACCCTGCGTCGCCATGGAGACGTACCTCGCTGAAGCCGACGATAAAGTGATAGTGATTGTTGCCGACGGTGGCCTGAACAAGGGCACCGCTGAACAAATCACTCAGGTAGTTCAGCAAGCGATCGATTGCGGGATGAAGGGTGTCATCATCGATTGTTCCAAATTGGACATTCTCTCCAGTGCCGGGCTCGGCAAGATGCTGATGCTGCACAAGCAAATGAAGCAGCACGGTGGAGAGGTCAAGATCGCCGGTTTGCACGGCATGGCAGTGCAGGTCTTGCGGCTCACCCGGCTGGACGGCATCTTCCAGTTGTACCCCGATGTTTCGCAAGCACGGCTGGCGTTCCGCGGGACCTGAAGGGTGGCACGCGCGCGGAGCAGCAGCACGTGCGTCGAGCGGCAGAATGCCCGCGCCAATTTCGTTACACCCGGCGCAGTGTGACCGCGTGAAACGGTCGACCTTCGCGCTGGTATTTACGCTCGAAATTAGTGCCAACAACCTCGCCATCTGCTGCACTCACGGGGCGCGCAAAGCTCACTGGAGTAAAGATGTGACCGCTGCGGGCGATGTGCTCTTGATACCAAGCCCATAGTTCGTCATGGTCAGTGACCAATCGAAGCTCGCCACCCGGTCGAAGTATCCGGTGAAACTGCGCAAGCGTGGCATCTTGCACCACGCGGCGCTTGTGATGGCGCGTCTTTGGCCAAGGATCGCTGAAGTAGAGATGCACCACTGAGCAGCAACTATCCGGCAGCCAATGCGTCAAGAACTCCGTGGCATCCGCGTACAACATGCGGACATTCGTCAACTCAGCACGTCGAATGCGATCGGCCGCATAGCGGTAGAACTCGCCCGCGTATTCGATTCCCAGAAAGTTGACATCCGGGTGCGACGGTGCCTCTTGCAGCAGAAATGTGCCCTTACCAGAGCCGATCTCTAACTCAAACGGCGCATCGGGGCGCGCCGGGAAGAAATAGCCAGGACCAATCCGACCCGCCTCCGCAGGGGGTAGTTCGCGTTGCGCGAGGCCGATGCCAGTGACATCAAGCGTACGACCATGACCAAGTCCAAATGACATGGGGGGAAAGGATAGTGGAATACGCAGCGGAGTCCACGGATACCACTATAAGAGTGACCATGATGATTGCCCCCGCTGCCGCCCTGCTCCTCTCCTTACTCGCCCCGGGTGCTGCTGCTGATGGCACTGTCCTACACCCATTTGATGGCAAGACCCTGGACGGTTGGGATGGCGACCGCACCTTCTGGTCTGTACAGGATGGGGCCATCGTCGGAAAGTCAACCGCGGAGCATCCGCTCCTTGCCAGTGGCTATCTCGTGTGGAGCGGCGATATGCCGCAAGACTTTGAGTTGCGGTGCAAGGTGTTCATCACTGCGGGTAACAGTGGCATCCAATATCGAAGTCGCCGCGTGGAGGGGCGCGCAGACATGGCTGGCTTCCAAGCGGACTTGGATGCATCCAATTCTTACACCGGCATTTTGTACGAGGGGCTTGGCCGAGAAATCATGAGCGGCCGCGGCGAGCAAGTGGAGTGGGCACCCGCCGGAAAGCGCGTGGTGGCAAACTTTGCGCCCGACGCGATCCTAAAGAATGTCATGCGACCCGGCGAGTGGAATGACTACCGCGTTGAAGCGCGTGGCACACGCGTTCGACACTGGATCAACGGCACGCTGATGACGGACGTGACTGATGGCGACGCCAGCCGATTTAAGCGCGACGGGCAGATTGGATTTCAGCTCCACCAAGGCGCGCCAATGGAAGTTCGTTGGAAGGATCTTGAAGTGCGTCCTATCACGGAAGCACCGGCTGCATCCGCGCTCACTGTGCCGGATGGATTCACCGTTGAGTTGATCGCCAGCGCGCAAGCTGACCAAGGGAGTTGGGTGTCCTTGGCATTTGATCCGCAAGGTCGCGCAGTAGTCAGTCCGCAATCAGGCAAGACGTTGCGAATTGAGATTCCCCGCGTCAGCACTGGTTTCACTGGTACAGATGTGCGCGTCACCGAACTCACTGGCGCGCCTGAAAGTGCGCAAGGCCTGTGCTTCGCAGGCAATGAGTTGTGGGTGGATTCTTCCGCCGCCGGTCCGCAGTCCGGACTGTGGCGGTTGGCTGATACCGATGGCGACGGCACCTACGAGAAGCAGACGCAGGTGCTGCATTGGAAAGATGACGGCGGCGAACATGGCGCACACGGCATCGTCCAAGGTCCGGACGGCGCGCTCTATGTGGCTCTTGGAAATCACACAGCGGTTCCGGCAGGCGTCAGTAACGGCGCATGTCGCCCATGGAGTGAAGATCTCGTCGGCGAGCGCATGTGGGATCCGCGTGGACACGCAGTGGGGATTGTTGCGCCCGGCGGCACCGTACTGCGCGTTGATCCCGCAACCGGCGCAATCACGGTCTTTGCCAGCGGATTTCGTAATCACTATGACTTGGCATTCAATCCGGACGGCGAACTCTTCACCTATGACAGCGACATGGAATGGGACATCGGCGCGCCGTGGTACCGAGCGCCGCGCCTTGTCCATGTGGTGAATGGCGGTGAATACGGATGGCGATCGGGCAGTGGCTGCTTACCGTCATGGATGCCAGACACACTTCCACCCGTATGTGAAACGGATTCTTCGTCACCGACTGGCATGCTGCATGGCTCCGGCGGTGCATTCCCAGCTCCGTGGCGGAACATGCTGTTTGCCGCGGACTGGACATACGGTCGCATCTTGGCGGTGTCACTCACTGCACAGGGCTCCACATACACGGGCAATTGGCAACCATTTGTCACCGGGCGCCCCATGCCCGTCACTGACATGGCATGGGGGCCGGACGGCACGATGTATGTGGTCACCGGCGGACGTGGAACGCAGAGCGGAATCTACCGAATTTCAGCTACGAAACCCGCATCCGCCACGGAGCGCGTGAACAGCGCGGACGCAACGCACGCACCGGAACGAACGGCTCGACGCGCGCTTGAGAATCTTGCGGCAGCGCCCGATGCAGCCAAACTTCCAACCATCGTCGCTGCGCTGACCTCTGATGATCGTTTCGTGGCATTCGCTGCGCGCAACGCCATGGAAGCAACCGGCGCAGATGCAGTCAACAATGGCGCAAAGGCCACTGCATTGCGCGCCCGCGCTCAGGCGGCGTTGGCATCGGCGCGGATGCCCGGGGCCGATTGGTCATCTGCCGTGATGAATGCCGCTGCAATCGGTGCGCAGTCGAGCGCGGATACCTGGACAAAGTTGCTGGCGTTGCGTGCGGTACAAGTGGCGTGGTCACGACACAGCGCGGATTTCACAGGACCGACGGGTGAAGCTGCTCGCACCGCTGCCTTACAACTTGCGCAACAATTCTTCACCGATACTGATCCACGCGTTGTTGAAGCTGCCCTTGGTCTCGCGTGTGAAATGGGGCAACCCGAAGCAGTGCCCGCCGCCATGAAACGCCTGACGGAAGCGAGTGATCGCGCCGACGCGCTGCGCTGGGCAACCATGTTGCGCACGGTGCCAAACGGTTGGAACGAAGAGCTGCGTACGGCCTACTGGCGCTGGCTTGAATCAACCAACGACAGCGCGGGCGGATTTAGTCTGCGCGGCTTCATCGACCAGGTCAAGAGTGATGCCGAAAAGCATGTGCACCGTCCGGCAGCAGCGACCGCAGAACAGGTAAGCAAGAATGACGGAGCCAATGCAGCAGGCGTTGCACCGACCACGCGCGCGCAGACCACGCTTGCCGCTTCTGCCACGCGTACAACCAGCGCGCAGAGTCACTCCTGGACCGTCGCCGAACTCTCCACGGCGCATCCCGGCGACACCGCACCGGACCGTGTGCGCGGCGCGCAACTGTTCAGCGAAGCTATGTGCCTCCAATGCCATCGCATCGGTGGTCAGGGTGGCGCAAACGGCCCCGACCTCACCGGCGTCGGCAGTCGATTCGCACGCGCCGACCTCCTGCGCGCCATTCTGGAACCGAACGCTGCGGTAAGCGATCAGTGGCGCGATACGGCTATCACCTTGAAGGACGGAAGTATGGTGGTCGGCCGAATCATTGCAAGCGACAAAGAGTCGCTGACCATCTCTACCAATCCACTGGGTCCGGATCGCGAACGCGTGGAGCGAGCGGAGATTACGAATAGCGAACAAATCACCACATCAAGCATGCCGCAGGGAATGCTGGATACGCGCACGCGTCAAGAAATCCTTGATTTACTCGGCTATTTAGAGACCGCCGGCACTACCGCCGCCCGTGGCGGCTGAGCCAGTACCCACGAGGCAATCACATCAAGCACTTCGGGGTCGATGGTGATATCGATCTTGGAATACTCATCAATGGCGCCCGTCTGCGCTGGTTGGAACAGGTGATTGAGACCAGGCATGACCTTCACGGTGGCGGGTGCGCCACTCGCTTTCAAAGCCGTCTCAATCGCGGGGACATTCTGAACGGCGTCTACTTGCGTATCAAGCGTTCCGTTCAGTACCAAGACCGGGCATTTCACTTTGCGTAACGAAACCGCCGGATCAAGCACCAAGAATCGCTTCATCCACGGCGAACCAACCTGCGCAAGCGCTGCATCCACTTGCGCTTCAAGGGTCGCTTCCGGAATGGTCGCCACATCTGCCCCGCCGAGCGCCAACTGCGCGAGCACCAACTTCTTGGCCGCCGCGCGCAACACTTCGTTGCTTGCGCCAGCCTTGACCGCATCAAGATAAGCAGCGTGAGCCGCTACCGCCGGGGCAATCTGCGCTTCAGTCAGACCAGTTGCAAGAAGAATCCGCTTATTTTGTTCGCGCAGAATTGCATCGCCGTTCACGCCGGTGCCAGCCATCATGACAATGAATGCAGGACGCGCAGGGTTTGCCGCTGATTTCGCTGGTCGTTCGTCCATATTCACCACGGCCATCGGTGCAACTAATCCACCTTCACTGTGGCCAATCATGCCCAGGCGCGCAGCATCGATTCCTTCCACGTTTGCCAGCGTGGCAAACTCCAGCACGGCGTCGCTCATGAAATCGTCGGTGACCGCTGTGGCGAATGATCCAGTCGATCCTCCAACGCCACGATCATCACAACGAAGTACGGCGATACCGCGCCGCGCTAGCGCGTCGGCCAGAACCAAGAACGGCTTGTGTCCCATGAGTGATTCGTCGCGATCCTGCGGACCGCTGCCCGAAACAAGCAGTACCGCTGGCACTGGATGATCCTTGGACGCACCATCCGGAAGAAACAGCGTTCCCTCCAAGGTGTGGCCCAGCGGGTGCTTGACGCTTTGTGAAAGCACGGCGTATGGAAACGGCGGCTTTGGCTCCTGCGAACGAACGACCGCGCCTGGCGCAGGAAGCGGCGTGCCGGCCGTGTGCGGCCGGAACACCAGCGGACCCTTGAAGGTTGCTTGGCTGAACTCGCCGCGCAAATCCGCGCCCTCTTCACGAAGGTTGATCGTGGCGTTTCCTGGAACAGGTAGCCGGATGGTGAACACGCCATCAGCGCTTCGCGTCACGAAGAGTGAAAGCGCCGCGATCTTCTGCGCGGGAATGTCGATGGCTCCGGCCCATCGGTCGGCGCCGTTGGGTGCGATGGTGAGTCCCATCACCAGCGTCTGCCCGCCTGCATCCAACTGTCCTGCCCAACTACGGGCATCCTTTGCGCCCACCGCCTCAATGGTTCGCTCAAGATGCACGGGCATTTCAATTGCCTGTGGCAACCCGGGCGGAGTGGCGATGAGAACCCCATCAAGTGCATCGCCGGCGCGCGTCACATCGAAGCGAATGCTGCCGACCATGGCGCTGAAACTTCCGGTGAGGTGTCCATCTTTCTCAGCAAGGCCATTGATTGATTCGCCAAGCGATCCAAACGCTGGAAGTGCGCCCTGCGCGGTGAGCTTCCCATTGGTGGTTTCCACGCCAAGCACCACGTCGACTGGTCGTGCACCGGTCGTGGAACCCATCCACAGTCCATCAAAGACATTGGAGCTGGCGGCTGACGGGGCAACTTGGAACAGCGAGTGCGAAGCGTGAACTGCCGGCTCCCCGAGCACGAACGTTGCGATCACGTAGACCGCCGTCAGTCGAAAAATCAACGTCTGTTGTATCTGTTGCATAGCTATGCCCTCAAGTGCTGCTGATGCTGCTGAAGATTGAACGGTGCCGCTGTGTCGCTTACGCCCGAACAGGCGCAGGAACATCCACTGCAATGCCATCGGCCCAGAGAGATTCCAGGTCGTAGTACGCGCGCTGGTCCGGCTCAAAGAGATGGACCACCACATCCACAAAGTCCACCACGATCCACGTGGTACCAGTGTCGCGGTCCGAACGGAACGGCGGCTGATTGGTTGCCTTGCCCAGATCTTCAAGTGCCTGCGCCACACTCTTCATCTGCCGATCGGAAGTACCGCTGGCAATGATGATGTAATCACAGACTTGGCTGATGCCGCGCAGGTCTGAGACCGTGACGTTGGTGCACTTGTCCAGGATGCACGCGCGCGCCAAATCGATGGCGAAGGCGCGGACTGCAGCCGGGTCACCCTTGGACTTGGTTCTAATCATGATGAATGCTCGCCAAAGTGCTGGCCACACTGCTCGCCAACATGTTCAACGGTAGCGATGCTCACGCGCCGCGACCG
>JBDKKN010000187.1:0-7165 GCA_039796075.1 Planctomycetota bacterium
GCTCCAGTAACCGTTCGCGACTCTGAATCTCAAAGATCCGTGCCTGAGCAATCCGTGATTCGGTATCCGCCAATTGCTGTTGCAGCATCAGGAACGCGGCATCGGCAGTGAGGGTGGGATACCGCTCCACCAAGATGCGAAACACTCCCGGCGATGCCGCGCCGGCCCGCAATTCGGCAACCGCTCGTTGCACAACTGCCTCATGCGCAGCGCTGGCGCGAGTCACCGCCACCAAGTTGGGAACCAAGTCTGCGCGACGCCGCAATTCAACGTCGACCAGCGATGCGGCACGCTCCCAGCGGGTTCGCACGCGTACGGCACCGTTGCGAACAATAAAGCTCCACATCACTGTGATCAGCATGATCCACACGGCGCCGTTCGCCAGCACCGTTAGCAGGGTTGCCTGTTCCTCCGTCAACCGAGGCAGTAACTGCCGCGCCAATCCCGCGAGCGTCACCCCGGCGGCCAGCGCGCATCCCGTACCAAGTAGCAATCCAGTGATCGCCAAGCCGCGCGCAATCATGCTGTGCCGCGCTTCGCCGGATAGGGAAATCATGAACACGCCTTCTTCGCCGCCGCTGCCAATTTCCAGCGCTTGGCCATCGGGTCGAATACGCGCATTACCCATGACCCACGCGGTCGATCCGATTGGTACGGAACTTTCACTGAAGGTTCGACGGCCGGTGCTTCCCGCCACCACGCGGTCCGGTGCTTGCGTGTGATAGAGCGAATCACCACGCGTGGCGGTGCGGCTGAAGGTGGTCTTACTTGTCCACGAAGCGCCATTCACGCGCACGATGATCGCACCGGTTTCGTCGCGGAGGCGTAGATCGACCTCGGCTGCACCGTTGGCAACGATGTCGCTCCCGGTGATGATTCGAGTCTGGGTCTTGCCCTTGGAATCTTTATATGTTTGCGTACGCCGCCACTGTTCGCTGACCGACCATGCGTATTGCACGCAGGGCGTCTGGCTCAGCGGGGCGGTCAGTGGATCGTCATGCTCAACGTTGCCGCTGGTTTCAACAAGGCCAACAAAGACCCCACGAATCGGCGTGGTTGGAACATCTCGCAAGAGCCGCGCAAAGCGCAGTCGACTCCACCATAGCCAGAAGAACAACAGAGCTACACACCACGCGCCGATGGCAATCGGTGCCGCGTCTGCTTCCACTGCCCCCAGCAGTTGGAATTTCACGCAGGGGTCATCCCTTCACGCAGTCGTTCAATCACTAGCAGGGTGAGATCATCCGCTTGGTGCACGCTTCCAAATTGCATGTCCACGCGGCGGGCAATCTGCTGCACGAGCGCCGCGGCCGTGGGCGCAGCACGGACGGCTACAAATTCATCCAAGTACCGCTTGGAAGGCAAACGCGCTTGGCGTGAGCCGGAAGGATCGCCAGGGAATGCTTGTTCGAAACCGTCGGAGTAAATCAGTAATCGATCACCCGGAAGCAATTGAAACTGCACATCCTCGTAACTTTCGCCCTCAAACACGCCAAGCAGTCCGCCAGGTGTTTCGATCAGTTCGGTTTCACCGCTCGCGCGCAGGATGACCGGTGGTGGATGGCCAGCGCCAGCCATGGTGGCGTGCCCCGTGCTGGTATCGATGATGCAGTACACCGCGGTTGCAAAGCGCGTGGTTCGGCCCTGGTGCGTGACCATGTCCGTATTGATGCGTGCCAGCGCCTCGCCCGGCGGGATGATTCGATAGGTTCCGTTGCCCACTTCCTTGGAGGGCAATCCACGGCAAATCACCATCGTCAGCAGGGCGGCCGGAACGCCGTGGCCGACTGCATCAGCGATGAAGACGCCAACGTGTCGTTCATCAAGCCGTACGACGTCGTAGATATCCCCAGAGACGTAACTGGCGGGCCGCCAGAATGCGTCGGCGCGTACGTCGCCCACTTCGGGGAACGAGCGCGGTAGAAACTCCCGCTGCACTTGCGCTGCGAGTTGCAGCTCTTCTTGCATGCGGGAAATCTCACTGCGCAGCCCGCCGGTAAAGCGTGTGGCAATGGCTAATTCACGGCCCAGGCGCTCAATTTCTGGTTGTCGTCCAATCATCCCGCGCAGTACGGCTGCTACGGTGGCGTCATCAGCGTCAATCGATTCAACCGCTGCGGTTTCAGTGCTGGCACGGCGTCGTCCGCCATCGTCAATGAGTAGCAGCACTGCGAGGTGTGCTTCTTCGGCAGCATCAAGAAGCGCTGACAGTCCCGTGGGCACGTCGCGTGCATCCAATAGAACAACTAGCACGGTGGTTCCCGCGCTACAACACGTGCGGGCGTCTGGCAGTGCATGCCACTCAGCAACCGAGCCGCTTCCGATCAGGGCAGGGAGTTCGCGCGCGAGTGCTTGACCACGTTCCTCGCGGCTCGGCGTAGCGCAAATGGCAATACGGACTGGGTGCGCACCGTTGCGCGCACGCATGGGTTCCGTCATCGAATGGCCGCCTTGAGTGCAGCCGCATCAATTGGTAATTTTTGCGAGGTCTTGATCTTTAGTTCGTTGGCGCGACCAGCACGCAGCTCGATGGCATATTGCGCAGGGGTGACGCTTGAGTAGCGCTTCAGGCGCGCCTCATAGGTGGTCTGTGATTCATCCGCGCCGCGTAGGGGCTGCTTGGTCATGGTGTAGATCGCAGTCACGTACCCCATGGGGTCGAGGTAGATGATGTCCATGTCAGTGACGCAGTCCTTCATCCAGAACCCGCGCATGGCAGAGTCGGGGAAGACAAATACCATGCCGCCGTCCATTGGGATGTCGGTGACCGCCCCCAGTCCACGCTGCCGAGTGGGGTCGCTTGAACTCACCGTGAGGCGAAAGGGCGATCCGGCAATGGTGGTGTTCCAGGTTCCGCCATCTTTGAGCGCCGAAGAATCGCAGGCAGTGCACGTGACGGCGGTAACAAGGGTGAGGATCGTAAATCGAGGGTGCATGGGCGATTCCTTGGTCAGGGATGAGGGCGCGGCGTACGCGACCTGCGCAGGATAGAGCGGGTGATGCGTTCTGCTGTCGGCTTCGCGGTATATTTGTCACCCTATGTCCCGCCTAACGGCTAAGCAGATTCAGACGAAACTCGCCACTCTCGCGGAGTGGACGCGCAGCGGGGCGGTCATTCAGCGCACGTTCACCTTTGAAGACTTTCTACACGCCATGCGTTTTGTGGACAAGGTGGCCGCGGAAGCTGAACGCGTGCAGCATCACCCCGACATCATGGTGCGGTATTCAAAGGTCACGCTTGCGTTGAGCACCCACGACGCGGGCGGCATCTCTGACAAGGACTTCGACTTCGCAGCCAGCGCCGATCGAATCTTTGTTGGCGCATGACGGCGCATGAGTCGCACGACAGCGCATGACGGCGCCTGTTCAAACACATCACTGCTCGCCAAGGATCGTGCGCGCAACGCGTGCGCGCGCGGCACGCTCATCGTCATCGGACTCAATGCCGGATTCTCCAGCGCGGAGGTGTGCGGACTGCAGTTGAATCGTCAGTCGATTCAGCGTGTCGAGCCCCACGTCCGGAATCAACCCCAGGCACACACCAAGGCGCACGCTGGAAAGTTGTTTCATCGCCTCGTCCAGCCCCAGCAGTCGGGCTGACCGCAACAGCGATATGCCACGAAAGACCCGGTCCTCAAGCAGCGTGCGTTGCCGTTCAAGCAACACGCGCCGTGCTTCACGTTCGTAGGCCACCACGGCAGGAACAATGCGCCCGGCGAATTCTTCGAGCAAACCAGTTTCGGTCACTCCGAGTGTTCGTTGATTGGAAATCTGGAACCAATCGCCAGTGGCTTCGCTGCCTTCGCCGTGGAATCCGCGCACTGCGAGGTGCAGTTCCTTGGCCGCGCGCTTGACCTTTTCAATCTCATTGGTGACGCGCAGTGCGCGCAAGTGCACCATGACGCCGATGCGAATTCCGCACCCCACATTGGTGGGGCACGCAGTCAAATAGCCCCACTTGGGATGGAACGCAAAATCAAGCCGGGAGCCCAGTGTGGCGTCCACGCGCACGGCGGCGTCGAATGCCTCGCGGAGCATGTTGCCGGTACGCAACACTTGAATGCGAACGTGGTCTTCCTCATTCACCATGAGGGAGAATCGCTCATCAGGAGTCACTGCTACTGCGCGCGGTGAGTCACCCTCTGCAAACTGTCGCGAGATCAGGTGTCGTTCCCAAAGCAGTTGTCGATCGCGCTTGGGCAGCGCGGCAAGGTCAACCCATGAAAGCGATTCTGCGGCACTTGCACCCACTCGTCCGCCGCCCACAAGCCCAACGGTTGCTTCGTCCGGACCAGCAGCAGCGCGCACCGTTTCCAGCACTTCGCGTCGTTGCGGATGGGTGGCGCGTCCAACGAATGGAAATCCAGAAACATTGCGGGCCAGACGAACGCGGCAACTCATTACCACATCGCGGTCGCCGGCCATCATGGCGGTGAGGTCAGTCATGGTGCGGCATCGATTCGGGCGGCAGTGTTCGGCCGCAGATCCTTGATTCGATCGCGCAACTGTGCCGCGCGTTCGTATTGCTCTGCGGAGACGGCGGTTTCTAGTTCGCGCAGCAGTTGTTGCAGAAGCGCGGCACGTTGGTTGGCATCATCGGCACGCGCGGGCACGTTGCCAATGTGTTCCGATGCACCGCCGTGGGATCGTTCAATCACCGGTCCAACCGTGGCGGCAAACGCGTCGTAACAGGCAGGGCAGCCCAGTAGTCCGGTGGTCTTAAAGTCATGAAAGGTGTGCCCACACTCAGGACATACGGGTCCACGGGGGCGCGTCCCGGCAACTTGCGCAAGTTGACCAAGCAACTGATGAATCGGCGCCTGGCCTGGCATTTGGATGCCCGCGGCGCCGGCGTGATCTTCACACAGGTGCACCTCGTTCATCTTTCCATCGACGATGATGGTGTTGTGCACCACTGCGGGTTTCGCGCAATGATCACAGGGTCTGAACGGTGCGGCCATGTCTCCGAGTCTAAGCGGTCAGTGCAGTCCGGATGGCCTTCAATCTCTTGAGTAGCGCAGGGATTTCTGCAAGTGGTTGGATGGTGCCCGCATCGCTCTTGGACTTGGTTGGTTCCGGATGGCATTCCAGGAAGATGGCTTGCACCCCCGCCGAAACCGCCGCGTTTGCCAGGATGCCGGCGCGCTCGGGTCGGCCGCTGGTTGCAGTACCGGCGCCGCCCGGCAGCTGCGTGCTGTGGGTAATGTCAAAGCAAACCGGAGCACCCAGCGCCATCATGTCGCCGAGTCCAATGAAGTCAGTGACCAGACGGTGGTAACCAAAGAACGTGCCGCGCTCCGTGAGCATGGGCTGCGTGCAGCCACCTTCCGCAAGTTTGGTGAGGACGTTGCGCATCTCTTCGGGAGCCATGAATTGCCCCTTCTTGACATTGACGGGCTTGCCAGTCGCCGCCGCGGCTGCCAGCAGATCCGTCTGTCGGCACAGGAATGCAGGTACCTGCAAGAGGTCGACCACGCGCGCCACCGGCTCGGCTTGCGCCGGGTCATGGATATCGGTGGTCACTGGAACGCCAAGTTTCTCGCGCAGGCGCGCCATCTCTTCCATGCCACGCTCCAGCCCAGGCCCGCGATGACCGTGAATACTGCTGCGGTTCGCCTTATCGAAGCTCGCCTTGAACACATAGGGCAGGTCCAAGGCGTGGCATGCATCTCGAACCACCGTGCCGATGCGCTCATTGGTCGCCGAGTCCTCCAAAATGCACGGACCAGCGATAACTAGGAGACGACGGGCGGGCGCGGCAAAGAACTCAGGAAGGACGTTTTTCATGGCAATTGAGGCTCGGAGGTGGATGAGCGGAGGTTGGGCAGGCGTCACAGGCGGTTCAGTCCACTGTTCAGAACTTGAAATTACTTGATTCTTCCTTCACTTGCCGGGTCCTGTATCTGACATTCCAAGTGACGGCGCCTCACATTCGGGGCGTCGGCGAGTTTTCAGGAGTCACACCATGAGCCAGTTCCCCGATACCCCCGAGCAATTCAGTACCGCCGTCTATGACTTGGTGCGTCGCCGCCACGGTTCACGAACCGTGGAATTGGTGACCACCTTGGTACTGACGATCGATGGTCGGCACTTGGGTCTGGAGAACCTGTGGCGCACCGTGCAACGCGCCCCGGAAACATGGCTGGAGACGGTGCAACATCACATCGATCGCGTTCTTGAAGGCGATCAGATGAGCACCCTGGACATTCCATTTGCTGTGGCGAAGAGCCGCATCATGCCGCGCATTCAACCCGGAAACATCTTCCAGACGCTCGACCGTGAACACGTCGCTCACGTTCAGTGGGTGAATGACACCGTGATCGTCTTCGTCATGGACATGCCGCACTACACGGTTTCCATCAGCACCGAGCAGATGATCCGCTGGGGCGTGACGGCTGACGAGTTAGAAGAAATTGCCCGCGCCAACCTGGACCGCTACGCGCCGAACTTGGATGTCCAAGTGGTTCGCTCCAACGAAGGCGGTCGCGCTGCCATCATCAGCATGCACGACGGCTACGACGCCGCACGCCTGCTCCTTGGCGATCTGCACTCGCGCCTCTCGGCGCAGCTCGGAAAGACGTTCTACGTCGCCGCACCAGCGCGCGACATGTTCTTAGCGATGACTGGCGATCCAGAACCGTTCGTCGAGCGCCTCCGTGCGCGCGCCGAGCAGGAGTACCAGCGCCTGCCGTATCCAATTTGCGCTGACCTGTTCTTGGTCACCACGGATGGCGTGGCAGGAACGAAGCTCGAAGCGGCTTGAGCATGTGACATCACGCTTGGGTACTGGCTCGCGTTGAGGCATCACGCCTGCGTACTGGTCCGCATTCGCCTTACGAGGATGGCCGCTGAGCGCGGCCCTATCCTCTCCGGCGCCTGCGGCCAGGGATCGCGTTGATGCATCAAGGTTTGTCGTGGGTCGGGTTGTGGCATTGCGCCTGCGTACTGGCCCGCATCCGCCTTACGAGGATGGCCGCTGAGCGCGGCCCTATCCTCTCCGGCGCCTGCGGCCAGGTGAACGGGTTCCAAACCCTGGTTGTCCAAGTGCCTTCCGTGTTCGAGCCCCCGCAGTGAGCACGGGATCCTCGGTAAGCGGCGTGTGAAACTGAGAAGTCCGGCAGTTGGACGTACGCCCCGTGGGTGCCAACCGGACGAACAGATTCGC
>JBDKKN010000188.1:0-3567 GCA_039796075.1 Planctomycetota bacterium
TAGCCTCGGGCGAATCTGTTCGTCCGGTTGGCACCCACGGGGCGTACGTCCAACTGCCGGACTTCTCAGTTTCACACGCCGCTTACCGAGGATCCCGTGCTCACTGCGGGGGCTCGAACACGGAAATCACGTTGACAACCAAGGGTTGGAACCCGCTCACCTGGCCGGCAGGCGCCGGAGAGGATAGGGCCGCGCTCAGCGGCCATCCTCGTAAGGCGAATGCGGGCCAGTACGAAAGCGTGTTGCATCAGGGCCACTACGAAAGCGTGATGCAACAACTCGCAACCTGGCCGCAGGCGCCGGAGAGGATAGGGCCGCGCTCAGCGGCCATCCTCGTAAGGCGGATGCGGGCCAGTAGAAAATCGTGTTGCGTCAGGACCAGTACGCAGGCGTCATGCAACAACCCGCCCCTCTGCGAATTCGTCTCACCTGATCAAGCCTGCATTACGCGCGTGTTCAGCGCGCAGCGACTTTACCAGTGGCCTTGGCGCGCTTCTCTTCTACCTGGTCGTACGGAACTCCAAGGTACTCAAGCGTCTCCGTCACAACATCGCGCACCACCGGCGCTGCGATCGTTCCGCCGAAGTGCCCTTTCTTCTTGTCCGGATCGTCAATCACACACAACACCACTAAGCGTGAATTCTCTAGAGGCGCTGCAGCAAGAAAGCTGGCCGTGTAGCGACTGCGGTCATAGCCCTTCACTCCGGGTATCGATAGTTCCGCCGTACCGGTCTTTCCGTACATGCGGTACTTGGCACTCTGTGCCTTACGCCCAGTGCCCTCCTCAACAACGCTAGACATAGCATCTTTCGCTTCAACTAGCACCTTGGGGTCGATCACTCGCTTCGAGCCGGGAATCCAATCGTCCGTGGTGGTCGTGCCGCGTGGTAAGACCAACCGTGGTGCCACCATGGTGCCGTCCGCTCGAGCGAATGCGCTGAACGCACGAACCATCTGAATCGGCGTCACTGCAATTTCATGGCCGAACGCCACTGATGACTGCGTGTAGCCAGACCAACGTGATGGCGGCGTAATGATGCCCGCACTCTCGCCAGGGATACCGATGGCAACCTTGGTACCGAATCCGAAGTCGCGCACCATCTCCTGCATCTGCGCGTGACTCATACGCAGTCCAACGGTCACCATGCCCGTATTCACACTGTGAACGAGCACATCTTTCCATGAATACGATTTGTATGGATCGCCCGCCGCATTGTGGATGACACGACCAAATGGCGTGACTACCGGCGATCCAACTGGCATTTGAATGATGTCGGTTGGCTTGGCAAGACCAAGCTGCGTGGCGCGTGCCCAAACGAAACTCTTCATCGTTGAGCCGGGCTCATACGGATCAGTGAAGTTGCGATTGCGACCCAATGATGGGTGAATCTTCCGTGATGGGTCGTGGGTAGCTTCTTTCCAACCCGGTCGATCCTGCAGGAAGTCAGCCATGGCCAGGATGTCGCCGTTGCAGGAGTCAAGCACAATGACCCGACCTCCGCCTGCGTTGTATTGTTTGACCGCTCGATCAAGATGGCGTTCGGCGATTTCTTGTACCGCGAGGTCGATGGAGAGACGAATATCTTGTCCATCATCACCGGGGACATAGTCGTCACGGTTGATCCACAGCGTGCGGCCAAACGCGTCGCGCAGCGCTTTCACATGACCATCGACTGGCGCTAGCTCTTTATTGAAGGAGAATTCAACACCTGCTTGGCCGGTGTGCTCGAATCCGACTTTACCGATCAACTGATTGGCGAGTGTTCCGGAGGGGTACTCGCGCACCAATTTGGTCTCAAGCCCCACGCCGTCAATATCAAGGTGCCGCAGCGCGTCAACCTGCGCTTCGTCAATCTCTTGGGAGAGGACTACATAGCGACGCTCGGCATTTTTCTTTAGAAGCTCGTCGATGGCTTGGGGCGCCTGACGCAGGACTGGCGCCAGCGCAATGGCCGCATCACGGAACGGATCGCATTCAGCGACCGCATTCTGATCTGTCTTCGAGGCTTTCTTTGCCTTGTCCCAGCCACTTTCGTAGATGAACGCCGGATCACAATAGAGCTTGTATCCAACCAAACTCATGGCGAGTGGACGACCGCGCTGGTCCAATACTTCGCCGCGCTGGGCAAGTTCCTTGCGCTCGCTGGTACGACGTCCAGCGGCTCGATCAAGCTCTGCAGGTGGCAGTAATTTCAATTGTGCAATGCGTGCGACCGTCAGCGTGAGCGCGATAGCTGTGCAAGTAACCAACGCCTTAGCCCACCGGCGCGTACGTAATGATTGATCAGCACTTGCGATGGATGACGCATCGGACTGCAGCTCAGGGGTACCTTCAGCGTTCACGCGTGCCTGCCTTCGCTTTGCCAGTGGTGGATGACTTGGAACTACGCGTCTTCTTTGCAGCACTCACCTTTGGGGCAGCTTCCGAACTCACAACCTTGGCCACTACTTGCTCGCCAAGTGCGCCCTCGGCAGGCGTTGTCGCGAGCAACGTGGATTCGCCGGCAGGAATCAAGTCCCAATTCCATTTGCTGGCGTAGGCGCGAATGTCAGCAGGGTCGCTGCGCCGCGCAACGTCGGCTCGCATGCGCCACTGCGCGCGTTCTTGCTCCACAATGCGATTATGTGCTCGCGAAATCTCGTTGGAGACTTCGTAGCGTTGCTGCCGGAGTGCGAGCAGGCCAAGGCCCATCGCGCCGAGAGCAATCATGATGAGAAAGAGCTTGGAGAAGAGGCGCATAGCGGGCAATGCTCTGTGAGGCCATCAATCCATCAGTGATCGGGAAACTCGACACGACCAGTCATCAGGTCAGCAAACCGCCGACCCATCAACCCTTCAACCCTTGGTCGGAATCTTCAGCGTCTGCCCTGGCTTGAGTGCAGCAGGATCCTTGATGCCGTTGTGCTTCAGTAGTTCGGCAACCTTGACGCCCTTCCTCTGAGCGATGCCGTACGCGGTGTCGCCCTTCTGAATCTTGTAACTCGCGGCGACCCGAGCAGCCACTGGTGCCTCGGGGGTGGCCTTCGCCACTGCGCCATCAACAACCGTCCGCGCAGCCGCACCAGGCTTCAGCACTTCGATGGAAGGAATGCGCAGGTCAGAGTTGAGCGCCAACTTAGCAGCGTCCGGAGCAACAGCCTTGTTGTATTCCTGAAGCTTGTTGGCGAGCGAGCCATCGCCGTACTCGCGGGCAGCAATCGACCAGTAGGTCTCGCCCTTTTGAACCTTATGGAAACGCACTGGCGTTCCGTCGGCCTTGGCGACTTCGACGGTCAGCGGAGCCGGATCGACAGCGAGTTGCTCGCCGCCGGACAGGTCGGTTGCATCGGGCAGCGCGCTGGCGCCATCCGTTGCAAGATCCACGCCACCGCCCTGGGCGACCAACGCGTCCTTACTGAAGGCATCAAGCTGGATGGTTTCAACAGCTGCCGCATCCTCGACCTGCGCGACGGTCGCTGGATCAAAGCGCTGCGCCGAGAAATGGTCGGAGACCAGAATCCCGACAAAGAGCATGAGTCCGAAACCGATGACGAGGGCCAGCTTGTTCTCACGAGTCATTACGTACC